>NZ_JBKOFW010000006.1:0-281065 GCF_046764005.1 Oryzobacter faecalis
GTCTCGCGCTTTGCCTCGGGTGGGGAGGCAAGGGGGGGCCTGTCTCGCGCTTTGCCTCGGGTGGGGAGGCAAGGGGGGGCCTGTCTCGCGCTTTGCCTCGGGTGGGGAGGCAAGGGGGGGCCTGTCTCGCGCTTTGCCTCGGGTGGGGAGGCAAGGGGGGGCCTGTCTCGCGCTTTGCCTCGGGTGGGGAGGCAAGGGGGGGCCTGTCTCGCGCTTTGCCTCGGGTGGGGAGGCAAGGGGGCCTGTCTCACGCTTTGCGTCGCGTGGGAAAGCAAAGCGTAGTCCGCGGACCAAGCTGCTCCCGGATCGCAACCCGGACGCCGGACCGGGACGCGGCCGCCGAACGAGGACCCGCCGCCGGATCGGGACCCAGCCGCCGGATCGGGACCCAGCCGTCGGGCGGGCAGGCGGCGCAGGGCAGCGTGATGTCGACGCCCGCGACGTCCTCGGGCCTGACGATCGTGACCACCGCCGCAGCGGTGCGCCGCGGCGACCCCGTCGCGACCTGGCGTTCCTTGGTGTCCCGGAGACGTCCCTCGTTCGCCGGCCCCGCTGCTGGCGGCGGTCAGCCGCCGAACTCGTCGAGACCGGCGCGGGCCTGGTCGAGCCAGACCTGCTGGGCCTCGAGGCGGCCGCGAGCCGCCTCGGCCTTCTTCGCGTCGCCCTTGGCCTCGGCGGCGGCCACCTCGGCCTCGAGCGACGCGACCGACGCCTCGAGCTGGTCGACCATCGACCGGGCGCGGGCCGCGACCTCGGGGTTGGTCTGCTTCCACCGGGCGTCCTCGGCCTCGCGGACGGCGGCCTCGACGCGGCGCATCCGCTTCTCGACGCGCTCGAGGTCTCCGCGCGGCACCTTGCCGGCCTGCTCCCAGCGCTCCTGGACCGAGCGGAGGGCGGCCTTGGCGGCCTCGAGGTCCGTGACCGGCAGGATGGCCTCGGCCTCGGTGAGCAGCTCCTCCTTGACGGCGAGGTTGCCGCGGAACTCCTCGTCCTCGGCCGCCGCGACCTCGTCCTTGCGGCTGAAGAAGGTGTCCTGGGCGGAGCGGAACCGCTCCCAGAGGGCGTCGTCGTCGGCCCGCGCGGCGCGTCCGGCGGTCCGCCAGCGGTCCATCAGCTGCTTGTACGAGCGGGCCGTGGCGGCCCAGTCGGTGCTCGTGGACAGGGCCTCGGCCTCGGCGACGAGCTGCTCCTTGGCGGCCTTGGCGTCGGCGCGGGTCGACTCGAGGTCGGCGAACCAGGAGCGGCGGGCCTTGTCGAAGGTGTTGCGCGCATGGCTGAAGCGCTGCCACAGCGCCGTCTCGGTGCCCTTGTCGAGCTTGGCCCCGGAGCGCTGGTGCTGCTTCCACTCGTCGAGCAGGGCGCGCATCCGCTCGCCACTCGTCTTCCACTGGGTCGAGCCCGGCGGCTGCGCGGCGATCTTCTCCGCCTCGGCGACGATGGCCTCGCGCTGCTCGGCGGCCTCGGCGCGTGCGGCGGCGCGGTGCTCTGCCTCCTGGCTGCGCTTGCCCTCCAGGCCCGCCTCGACGCGCTCGACGGTGGCGTGCAGCGCCGGGAGGTCCCCGACGACGTTGGCCTCGGCGATGTGCTCCTTGAGCGTGGCGAGGCCGTCGGCGACCTCCTTGGCGGAGACGTCCGGGTTGGCCAGGCGCGCCTCGAGCAGCTCGGCGGAGGCGGCCAGCTCGTCGTACTTGCGCGCGAAGTACTGCAGCGCCTCCTCCGGCGTGGCGTCCGGGTACGACCCGACCTCGCGCTCGCCCTCGCCCTCGACGGTGACGAAGACGTGACCCTCCTCGTCGACCCGGCCGAAGCGCGCCGACTCCGAGTGGTTCACCGGCGCCGGCGCCGCGACCGGGCGGGCATGGACCCGTCCGGCGAGGGCGGCCGGCGAGGGGATCGTCGGGCGGGGCGTGGGCTGGTCGTCAGACACGGTCAGGCCTTCTTCTCGGTGACAGCAACCGTGAGGATGCTGATCGGTGCGGCGGGGGCGCCGTCGGTGGGGCTGGACCCGCCGGGAGCGATCCCGGCGGCAGCGATGCGATCGACGATATCCAACCCCTTGGTCACCGTGCCGAACACGGTGTACCCGTCGGGGTCCGGCAGGGAGGAGTCGCCGTAGACGATGAAGAACTGGCCGCCGGTGCCCTTCTCGGCGTCGGAGGTGCGGGCCATCGCGAGGGTGCCGCGCGGGTAGGCGCCGTCCGCCGGGGCGTTCTCGACGCCGAAGCCGTACCCGGGGTCGCCCTGGCCGGTGCCGGTGGGGTCACCGCACTGGAGGACCTTGAGGCCCTCGGACGCCGTGAGGCGGTGGCAGGGGCCGTTGCGCCAGTAGTTCTGGCGCGCCAGCTCGAGGAAGGACGCGACGGCCTGGGGCGCCTTGGCACCGTCCAGGGTGAGCTCGAGGTCACCGCAGTTGGTCGTCACCGTGGCGACGAACGTCCTGCCCTCGGCGGTCCTCTTGTCGGGGAGCTCGAGCTGCGCGCTCGTGCCCAGCGGGGCGGGCGGCGCCACGCACCCGGCTGCGGTCGACGGCTGGGCCGTGCTCGACGCGGGCTCCTCCTGCGAGAACCACCAGCCGGCGAGGGCCAGGGCCGCGACGACGACGAGCACCGTCCCGGTCGCGGCGGCGACCCGGAGGCGTCGCGCGCGGTCGGCGGCACGCTGCGCCTCGCGGCGTCGCACCTTCTCGTACCGGCGTCGCGCGCGGGCGCGTTCCTGCTGCTTGGTCACCCGTGGTCCTCCTCCTGGGCCGTGACGCCGGTCAGTCTAGGCAGGCGTCGGCGGCTACGCTCGCAGCGTGCTCGCCGTCGCCTTTCCCGCCGCCGCGTTCGCCACCAACTGCTACGTCCTCGCGGCGGGTCCGGGGGAGGAGTGCGTCGTCGTCGACCCGGGGATCGGGGTCGAGGACACCCTGCGCGAGGTGCTCCTCGAGCACCGGCTGCGGCCCGCCGCCGTCCTGCTCACCCACGGCCACCTCGACCACGTCTGGTCGGTGGCGCCGGTCTGCGGAGGGGACACCGCGGCCTACATCCACACCGACGACCGCTACCGGCTCGGCGACCCCCTCGCGCTGGTGGCGCCCGGCACCCTCGCGATGTTCGAGGCGCAGTTCGGCGGGACGGCCACGTGGCGCGAGCCCGAGCACGTCGTCGAGATCGGCGACCGCGAGGTGCTCTCCCTGGCGGGCCTGGAGGTGGAGGTGCTCCACGCGCCGGGCCACACCGAGGGATCGGTGATGTTCGGCCTGCCGACCGTGCCCGAGGGCCTCCCGGCCGACGAGGGGTTGGACCGCACGGTGGTGAGCGGCGACGTCCTCTTCGCCGGCTCGATCGGCCGTACCGACCTCGCGGGGGGCTCCGACGTCGCGATGCAGCGCTCACTGCGCGAGGTCGTCCTCCCGCTGCCCGACTCCACGCTCGTCCTCACGGGGCACGGCCCGGCGACGACCATGCGCCGCGAGCGGGCCACCAACCCGTACCTGCGAGGATTGACCGCGTGACCCCTCCCGCCACCAAGGTGACCCCGATCTCCGGGTTCCCCGAGCTCCTGCCCGCCGAGCGCCTCCTCGAGCTGCACTTCCTCGACGTCGTCCGCGAGGTCTTCGAGCTGCACGGGTTCGCGCCGCTCGAGACGAGGGCGGTCGAGCCGGTCGAGCGCCTCCTCGGAAAGGGCGGGGACGCCGACAAGGAGATCTACGCCATCAGCCGGCTCGCAGACGAGGGCGGCTCGGGCCGCGATGCCGAGCTTGGGCTGCACTTCGACCTCACGGTGCCGTTCGCGCGCTACGTCCTCGAGAACGCCGGCAGGCTCGCCTTCCCGTTCCGGCGCTACCAGGTGCAGAAGGTCTGGCGCGGGGAGCGGCCGCAGGAGGGACGGTTCCGCGAGTTCACCCAGGCCGACATCGACGTCGTCGACGTCGGCGAGCTCGCCCCGCACTTCGAGGCCGAGATGCCGCTCGTCATCGCCGAGGCGTTCCGCCGGCTGCCCGTGGGCGAGTTCCGCATCCAGGTGAACAACCGGCAGGTTCCTGAGGGGTTCTACCTCGGCATCGGGCTCGAGGACGTCGCGGGGACGCTGCGCATCGTCGACAAGCTGGCGAAGATCGGGCCCGAGGAGGTCGCCGCACTGCTCGTCGAGGCGGGGGCGAGCGACGAGCAGGCCCGGCTCTGCCTCGCGCTCGCCGCCATCCGCACGGAGGACCTCGGGTTCGTCTCGCAGGTGCGGGCGCTCGGGGTCTCGCACCCCACGCTCGATGCCGGCCTCGAGGCGCTGTCGGCCGTCATCGCCGCGGGTCTGGAGCAGGCACCCGGCACGCTCGTCGCCGACCTGTCCGTCGCCCGCGGGCTCGACTACTACACGGGCACCGTCTACGAGACCCAGCTCCTCGGGTCCGAGGTGTGGGGCTCGGTCTGCTCCGGCGGGCGCTACGACTCGCTGGCCTCCGACGGCCGCACCACCTACCCGGGAGTCGGCATCTCCATCGGCCTGACCCGGCTCGTCCACCTCCTCGTGGCGAAGCGGGGCCTCACGGCGTCGCGGTCGACGCCGGCGGCCGTGCTCGTCGCGGTCGTCGACGAGGAGTCGCGCGGGCGGTCACGCGCGGTCGCAACGGCCCTTCGGGCGCGGGGCATCCCGTGCGAGGTCGCCCCGAGCGCGGCGAAGTTCGGCAGGCAGATCCGCTACGCCGACCGGCGGGGCATCCCGTTCGTGTGGTTCCCCGGGGCGGGGGAGTCCGGCGACCAGGTCAAGGACATCCGCTCGGGCGAGCAGGTCGACGCCGACGCCGCCACCTGGACCTGCCCCGAGGTCGACCTCCGCCCGGCGGTCGTCACCCGCTGACGGCGGGCACCGGAGGGGGCTTGATGCCGCACTCGCGCAGCTCGAGCACCGCGAGGGCGCGCACGACGTCCGGCTCCCCCCGGCGCCAGGCGCCCGCCGGGTCGTGGGTGACCCTCGCGAGGCGCTCCATCGGCTGGTTCGCCATGGCCCGCAGGGCGAACAGGTCGAGGTCCGGTGCTCCGTCGACGGACCGCTGCGCCGCACCGGCCCGCCGGGCGAACCGCACCCGCACGACGAGCCACCAGAGGACGACGAGGACGATCGGCACGGCCGCCGCCACGACCCCGAGGACGACCGCCGAGGTCTCGACGGCGTCGGCGAAGGAGTTGCCCGCCTCCTCGATGCCGGCGCCGGCCCCGGCCGCGGTCCGGAACGGCTCCGCGATCCGGTCGTCGAGCAGGGGCAGGTCGTCGACCGAGTCGCCCGCCGACGTCATCGTGCCGCGGAAGCTGCTGCCCGCCCCGGCGAGCTCGCGCCCGGGCCCGGCGAGCACCGCGACCGCGTCGTGGACGACGCCGCCGACCCACACCCACAGCACCACCCAGGCGACGACGAGCAGGTCCGCGAGGACCTGCCGGGTGCGGCGGACGGGCAGGTCGCTGTAGGGCTTCATGGGGGGTCCTCCCGTGGTCGGGGACGGTCTCGGGCCGGGTCTAGACTCGCATCGCGCTCGACCGGGCGCGGTGTTCGGGGCAACGGAGCCCCGTCGCCCCGACGATCAGACAGGGCCCCACTCACATGAAGGTCGGCATCCCCAGCGAGGTCAAGAACAACGAGTTCCGCGTCGGCATCACGCCGGTCGGGGTGCACGAGCTCGTCCGTCGCGGCCACGACGTCCTCGTCCAGAAGGGGGCCGGTCTCGGGTCCTCGATCACCGACGACGAGTACGTCTCGCAGGGCGCCACGATCATCGGCTCGGCCGACGACGTGTGGGGCGAGGCCGACATGGTCATGAAGGTCAAGGAGCCGGTGGCCGAGGAGTACCACCGCCTGCGCGAGGGCCTGACCCTGTTCACGTACCTCCACCTCGCCGCCGACGAGCCGCTCACCCGCGAGCTCGTCGACAAGAAGGTCACCTCCATCGCCTACGAGACGGTCCAGCTGCCCTCGGGCCTGCTGCCGCTGCTGTACCCGATGTCGGAGGTCGCGGGCTGCCTCGCGCCCCAGGTCGGCGCGCACGCGATGATGAAGGCGCAGGGCGGGCGCGGTGTCCTCATGGGCGGCATCGGCGGTGTCGCGAATGCCAAGGTCGTCGTCCTCGGCGCCGGTGTGGCCGGCCAGAACGCCGCGAACATCGCCCTCGGGATGGGTGCCAGCGTCACCCTCCTCGACACCGACCTGGACAAGCTGCGGATGAGCTTCTGGCGCTACGACAACCGCGTCGCCCAGATCGCGTCGTCGGCGATGTCGGTGCGGGAGCAGGTGCTCGAGGCCGACCTCGTCATCGGCACCGTCCTCATCCCGGGCGCCAAGGCCCCCAAGCTCGTCACCGACGCGATGGTGGCCGAGATGAAGCCCGGCTCGGTCCTCGTCGACGTCGCCATCGACCAGGGTGGCTGCTTCGAGAACAGCCGCCCCACGACGCACGCCGACCCGACCTTCCAGGTCCACGAGTCGATCTACTACTGCGTCGCCAACATGCCCGGCGCCGTGCCCCACACCTCGACGTGGGCGCTGACGAACGCCACGCTGGCGTATGCGACGAAGCTCGCCGACCAGGGCTGGCGTGCGGCGAGCAGGGCCGACCCCGCCCTCGCCCTCGGCCTGAACACCCACGGCGGCCACGTCACGTACGCCGCCGTCGCCGAGGCCTTCGGCATGGACAGCATCTCGATCGACGAGGCCCTGTCCTGACCGACCCCGGCAGCACGCCGACGGCCCGCCCCACCGCGGTGGGGCGGGCCGTCGACGCGTGGCTGACCCACCTCGACGTCGAGCGCGGGCTCTCGCGCCACACCCTCGCCGCGTACCGTCGCGACCTCGCGCGGTGGACCGGCTACCTCGCCGCCCAGGGGGTCGAGCGGCCGGAGGACGTCCGCGAGCCCCACGTGTCCGAGTTCCTCGCGCGGCTTCGCGAGGGCGACGACGAGCACCCGCCGCTCGCCGCGACCTCCGCCGCGCGCACCCTCGTCGCCGTCCGCGGGCTGCACCGCTTCCTCGCGCTCGAGGGCGTCCTCGACGTGGACCCGGCCCGCCGGGTCAGCCCTCCGACCCCGCCGTCGCGCCTGCCCAAGGCGATCGCCGTCGAGGACGTCGAGCGGCTGCTCGACGCGGCCTCGGTCGGCGACACGCCCGCGTCGCTGCGCGACCGGGCGCTGCTGGAGGTGCTGTACGGCACGGGGGCGCGCATCTCGGAGGCGACCGGTCTCGACGTCGACGACGTGCTCGGGGAGGACGGCGTGGTGCGGCTGCGCGGCAAGGGCGGCAAGGAGCGCGTCGTGCCGCTCGGCTCGTTCGCGGCCGCGGCCCTCGAGGCGTACCTCGTCCGGGGGAGACCGGCGTTCGCGGCGGAGGGGCGCGGGACGCCGGCCCTCTTCCTCAACACCCGCGGGGCCCGGCTGTCGCGCCAGAGCGCGTGGGCGGTGCTGCGGGCCGCGGCCGAGCGGGCCCACCTCACCGGGCACCTCTCGCCCCACACGCTGCGGCACAGCTTCGCCACCCACCTGCTCGAGGGAGGGGCCGACGTCCGCGTCGTGCAGGAGCTCCTCGGGCACGCCTCGGTGACGACGACGCAGGTGTACACCCTCGTCACGGTGCAGCGGCTGCGGGAGGTCTACGCGCAGAGCCACCCCCGCGCCCGCTGAGACCAGTGCGCAGTGCGGGTCAGGGGAGGGCGGCTGCGAGGGCCGGGTGGTCGGGGTCGAGCCCCAGGCCGGCTCGCGTCCTGCGGATGACGCCGCCCAGCTCGGCCCGGAAGGCATCCGGGTCGGCCGTCACGAGCGTCCGCCACGCGTCCGCGCGCTCGCGAACCGGGCGCCACCAGCCGACCTCCTCGTCGCCGGACGCGACCGCTCCGAAGAGCGCCGCCGCTTGCGCCCCGTCCCCGGCGATCCCGTGGAGGACGGCCGCGTCCCACGTCGGCCAGCCCACGACCTCCGCCCCGGAGCCGACCCGCGAGGCGGCCGCAGCCGGGGTGGCGTTCGCCCGGCGGCGTTCCTCGACCTCCGCCAGCCCGCCGCGGAGCAGCTCCTCGACGTCGGCCGCGAACTGCTCCTCGGACTCGTACGGGGCGAAGCGCCCGACCCGTACGGGCTCGCCCAGCGAGAGGTGCGGCTCGTCCTCGCCCACGTGCCACGGCCAGGTGACACCGACGTCGAGGTGCGTCCCGCGCGAGAACCCCGAGGGCTGCAGCTCGACGACGCCGACCCACCAGCCGTGGTCGTCGAGCCACACCCGGCCGCGTCCCCGGCGGACCAGCCCCGCGGGCCCCAGGTGCTCGGTGGCCAGGCGCGACAGGATCCTCGTGTGCGGCCTCGTCCCCATCGCCCCAGCATGGGGCATCCCCACCGCGAACGGGGCTCAGTGCCGTCCCCCCGGACGGCGCGCGTCCGTCGGACGCCGTGCGCGCGCTGATAGGGTCGGCGACGATCAGCGCGAGGCTGACCGCAGCACCACCACCGCCACCCGGGGAGAGAAGAGAGTTGGATTCCGACGCGGCGTTCGAGATCCGCACCGCCGGCCAGGTCGGCCCCACCGGCCGCCCCCTCCCCGACTTCCCCGAACCGGCTCCGCTCGCCTCCCACGGGCCCGCCCGGATCATCGCGATGTGCAACCAGAAGGGCGGCGTCGGCAAGACGACGACGACCATCAACCTCGGGGCAGCCCTCGCCGAGCAGGGGCGTCGCGTCCTCCTCGTCGACTTCGACCCGCAGGGCGCCCTCTCCGTCGGCCTCGGGATCAACGTCAACGAGCTCGACGTCACGGTGTACAACCTGCTCATCGAGCGCGGGCACGACGTGCGCGACGTCATCCAGAAGACGAAGGTCGCCGACCTCGACGTCCTCCCGGCGAACATCGACCTCTCCGCCGCCGAGGTCCAGCTCGTCGGTGAGGTCGCGCGCGAGCAGATCCTCGCCCGCGTGCTGCGCCCCGTCCTCGACGAGTACGACGTCGTCCTCGTCGACTGCCAGCCCTCGCTCGGCCTGCTCACCGTCAACGCCCTCACCGCGGCGCACGGCGTCATCATCCCGCTCGAGTGCGAGTTCTTCGCGATGCGCGGTGTCGCCCTGCTCGTCGAGACGATCGAGAAGATCACCGACCGGCTCAACCCGCGCCTGCAGGTCGACGGCATCCTCGCGACGATGTACGACGGCCGCACGCTGCACTCGCGCGAGGTCGTCGCGAGCGTCGTCGAGCACTTCGGCGACGACGTCTTCCACACGGTCATCTCACGCACCGTGAAGTTCCCCGACGCGACCCTCGCCGCGGAGCCGATCACGACCTACGACGGGACGCACAAGGGGGCCGACGCCTACCGGCAGCTGGCCCGCGAGCTCATCGCCCGCGGTGGGGCGGCCTGATCCGATGACGACGCCCCCCGCTGACACCGGGGGCGGCGAGCCGCCGGTCCCGGACCACGACGTCACCCCCGGGGGCGTCCTCACCCGGCGCGCTCCCGCGACCGCGTTCGAGGTCAGCCTCGACAACTTCAGCGGCCCGTTCGACCTGCTGCTCGGCCTGATCAGCAAGCACAGGCTCGACATCACCGAGATCGCGCTCGCGCGGGTCACCGACGACTTCATCGCGCACATCCGGGTCGAGCAGGCCAAGCCCGGCGGGTGGGACCTGTCGCAGGCGACCGAGTTCCTCCTCGTCGCGGCGACGCTGCTCGACCTCAAGGCGGCCCGCCTGCTGCCCCAGGCCGGGCCGGAGGACGAGGAGGACCTCGCGCTCATCGAGGCCCGCGACATCCTCTTCGCGCGCCTGCTGCAGTACCGCGCCTTCAAGGACATCGCCCACACCTTCGGCGAGCGGATGATGACGGCCGGTCGCCGCCACCCGCGCACCGCGGCGCTCGAACCGCACCTCGCCGCACTGCTGCCCGAGCTCGTCATCACCATCACCCCCGAGCAGCTCGCGATGGTCGCGGCCCGGGCCCTGACGCCCAAGCCGGTCCCGACCGTGGGGCTGGGTCACCTCCACGCGCCGCAGGTCAGCGTCCGCGAGCAGGCGGGCGTCATCGGGCAGCGGCTGCGACGTGAGCGGGTGGCCTCGTTCCGCACCCTCGTCGCCGACGCCGACTCCACGCTCGTCGTCGTGGCCCGCTTCCTCGCGCTCCTCGAGCTGTTCCGCGAGCGGGCCATCTCCTTCGAGCAGGCCGAGGCGCTCGGCGAGCTGACCGTGCGGTGGACCGGCCCCGAGGAGGGCGACATCGAGGTCACCGACGAGTTCGACGAGACGACCGACCAGACCCCGACCGAGGAGGACCCCGATGAGTGAGCACGAGCCCCCGCCCGCCGACGAGGCGCCCGAGCCGGCGCCCGTGGCCGCGGAGGAGCAGCTCGCCTTCGACGTCGCCGACTTCCCGGGCGGCATCCACGGGGCCCTCGAGGCCGTCCTCATGGTCGTCGACGAGCCGGTGACCTCGGTGTCGCTGGCATCGGCGCTCGAGCGGCCCGTCGCCGACGTCGAGGCCGCGCTCGGCGAGCTCGAGGACGGCTACGCCGCGCAGAACCGCGGCTTCACGCTGCGCCAGGTCGGCGGCGGCTGGCGGATGTACAGCCGTCACGAGTACGCCCCCGTCGTCGAGCGGTTCGTCCTCGACGGCCAGCAGGCCCGGCTGACCCAGGCCTCGCTCGAGACGCTCGCCGTCATCGCCTACCGCCAGCCGGTGTCGCGCTCCCGCGTGGCCGCCGTGCGCGGCGTCAACGTCGACGGCGTCATCCGCACGCTGCTGAGCCGCGGCCTCATCGAGGAGCTCGGGCACGACCCCGAGTCCACTGCCACCCTGTACGGCACGACGTCGTACTTCCTCGAGCGCCTGGGGCTGCAGAGCCTCGACGACCTCCCGGCGCTCGCCCCCTACCTGCCCGAGGTCGACATGCTCGACGAGATCGCCGAAGGAGGCCGGGGATGACCCCGCCGAAGAGTCGTGGAGGAGCACCGTCCGGCAAGGGCGGCGGACGCTCCGGAGGACGTGGGCGCGGTGGCGCCGGTGCCGGCCAGGGCGGCAAGCCCGGGAAGGGCGGTCCCCGCGGGGCCGGCGGCGGTGCGGGCAAGGGCCCGCGCGACCACCGCTTCGGCGTCGGGACGACCAAGCCGAGCCAGCCGACGCGCCCCAAGGCGGCGCCGGCACGCCCCGTCATCGACGTCCACGACCCGGACGGCGTGCGGCTGCAGAAGCTGCTCGCCGCGGCGGGGGTCGGTTCGCGGCGGGTCTGCGAGGACCTCATCACGGCGGGACGCGTCGAGGTCGACGGCCAGGTCGTCACCGAGCTCGGCGTGCGGATCCTGCCCACCCAGACCGTGCACGTCGACGGCGTGCGGGTCCAGCTCGACGAGTCGCGGGTGTACCTCGCGTTCAACAAGCCGCTCGGTGTCGTCACCTCGATGAGCGACGAGCTAGGCCGGGTCGACATCGGCGACTTCGTGGCGAACCGCAAGGAGCGCCTGTTCCACGTCGGCCGCCTCGACGCCGACACCGAGGGGCTGCTCCTCCTCACCAACGACGGCGACCTCGCGCACCGGCTCCAGCACCCGCGCTACGGCGTCCTCAAGACCTACCTGGCGCAGATCCCCGGCCCGGTCGCCCGTGACCTCGGCAAGCGGCTGCGCGAGGGCATCGAGCTCGAGGACGGCCCCGTCGCCGTCGACTCGTTCCGGATCGTCGACCACGCGCCGGGCAAGGCGCTCGTCGAGGTCGTGCTCCACGAGGGGCGCAAGCACATCGTGCGCCGGATGCTCGCCGAGGTCGGGCACCCCGTCATCACCCTCGTCCGCACCCAGGTCGGCCCCATCCACCTCGGCGACACCAAGCCCGGGAAGTGGCGCAACCTGTCGACGGCCGAGGTCGCGGCGCTGTACGCGGCCGCCGACCTGTGACCTCGGTCCACGTCGTCGGCACCGGGCTCGTCGGGACGAGCCTGGGCCTCGCGCTGTCGCGGCGCGGCGACGACGTGACCCTCGAAGACATCAGCCCCACGCACGAGGCGCTGGCGCGCGACCTCGGCGCCGGGCGGCTCCCCGGTCCCGGTGGCCCGGCCCCGGACCCCGACCTCGTCGTCGTCGCGACCCCGCCCGACGTCACCGCGGCGGTCGTGGCCGACGTGCTCGCCCGGTTCCCGCGGGCGGCGGTCACCGACGTCGCGTCGGTCAAGGGCACCGTCCTCGACGCGCTCCGCGCGGCCGGCACCGACCTGTCCCGCTACTGCGGGTCCCACCCGATGGCGGGCCGCGAGCGGTCGGGCGCGGTGTCGGGACGGCACGACCTGTTCGACGGCCGGGCCTGGGTCCTCACCCCGACCGCCGAGACCGACCCGGCGGTCACCGAGCTGGTCACCGCCGTGGCCCGCTCGGTCGGCGCGGCGGTCAGCGTCCTGGACCCGGAGCGCCACGACGCGGCCGTCGCCGCGGTCTCGCACGTCCCGCAGCTCGCGGCGAGCCTCGTCGCGGCCCGGCTCGAGGCGCTCGACGAGAGAGCCGTGGCCCTCGCGGGGCAGGGGCTGCGCGACGTCACGCGCATCGCGGCCAGCGACCCGCACCTGTGGACCCAGATCCTCGCGGGCAACGCCCCCGCGGTGCGGACCGTGCTCGCCGACCTCGCCGCCGACCTCGAACGGGTCGTCGGCGCCCTCGACGAGCTGTCGTCGTCCGCCGACGCCCCCGGGGCGCGGGGGACGCTCGCCCGTGCCATCGCCGCCGGGAACGCCGGGCACGCCCGCATCCCCGGCAAGCACGGCGCCGCGCCCACCTCGTACGAGACGGTGCGCGTGCTCATCCCCGACGAGCCGGGGCAGCTCGGCCGGCTGTTCGCCGACATCGGGGCCATCGGGACGAACATCGAGGAGTTCCACCTCGACCACGGGCTCGGCCAGCCGTTCGGCCTCGCCGAGGTCGACGTCGTGCCCGCGGCCGCGGCCGGCCTCGCCGACGCGCTCGAGGAGCGGGGCTGGCGGATCCACGGCTGAGGCAGGCCACGGGGCAGGCGGCCCGCGCAGCCGGGGCGGGTCACGCGCAGCACCGTCGTGGTGCGCCACTAGGCTGACGGCCCATGACCGCACCCCTGACGATCGCGATCGACGGCCCGTCCGGCTCCGGCAAGAGCAGCGTGTCCAAGGCCGTCGCCCGTCGCCTCGGCGTCGGCTACCTCGACACCGGCGCCATGTACCGGGCGCTCACGTGGTGGTGCCTCGAGCGCGGGCTCGACCTGTCGGACACCGAGGCCGTCGCGGCCGCGGCGCGCGAGCTGCCGCTCGTCATCTCGACCGACCCCGACGACCCGACGGTGACGGTCGACGGGACCGACGTCGGCGAGGCGATCCGCTCGACGCGGGTCAGCACCGCCGTGTCGGCCGTCGCGACGAACCTCGAGGTCCGCTCGGTGCTCCGGGTGCTGCAGCGCGACCTCATGGCGCGTGCCGCCGAGCAGTCCGGCGGCGTCGTCGCCGAGGGCCGCGACATCACCACCGTCGTGGCACCGGACGCGCGGGTGCGCGTCCTCCTCACCGCGTCGGAGGACGCCCGGCTGCGGCGCCGCTCGGCCGAGCTCCACGGCGCGACCGACGCCACGGCGGTCGAGGCCACCCGCGACCAGGTCGTGCGCCGCGACCGGGACGACTCGACGGTGTCCTCGTTCACCGAGGCGGCCCCCGGCGTGACCCTCGTCGACACCTCCGAGCTCGACTTCGACGAGAGCGTGGAGGCCGTCCTCGACGTCGTCGCCGCAGAGACGGCCGAGCCCGTCGGGTGAGCCGGACCGTGCCCGGGCGGCGGCCCGCGTGAACGAGGTTCCGGCGCCCGCGCCGTGGCGCGCGAGAGCCGGGCACGTCGTCGGCCGCGTCCTCGTCCGCGGCCTGTACTCGGCGCGGGCTGTCGGGTCCGCCAACGTCCCCGGCCGGGGGCCGGTGGTGCTGGCCGCCAACCACACCGGGTACCTCGACGGCGCGGTCGTCCTCGCGATGGCTCCCCGCCCCTCGCACTTCCTCGTCCTCGCGAAGACCTTCGAGGGGTTCGTCGGGCACCTGCTCCGCTGGAGCGGCCAGATCCCCATCGACCAGGGGCGTGGTGACCGCCAGGCGCTCGGTCAGGCACTGGAGGTACTCGGACGCGGGGGAGTTGTCGGCATCTTCCCCGAGGGCGGGCGGGGTCGCGGTGACCTCGCGTCCGCGGGGAAGGGTGTCGCGTGGCTGGCGCTGCAGTCGGGCGCGGTCGTGGTGCCGACGGCCTGCCTCGGGACCCGCCGCACCGGCGAGCTGGCGGCGTGGTGGCCGCCGCTGCGTTCCCGGCTGGTCGTCGACCTCGGCGAGCCGGTCGTCCTCGACCTCCCGGCCGGCCTTCCGGGGCGGGTCCGGCTCGAGCTCGCCACCGAGCAGATCCGCGAGGCGCTCGTGGCCCACGTCCACGCCGCGGCCGAGCTCCACGGCATCCCGCTGCCCACCGACGTCCCGCCCGACCTCGTCGACTGACCCCGCCCCGCCCTCGTTCGCGACCTACCGCCTGGTAGATGCCGTGATCACGACACCTACCAGGCGGTAGCTCGCGGTACAGCGGGGGATGACGCCCCCCACGGCCCGGCCCCGGGTGGCTCTCGCTGGCCGCCCGGGTGGTCCGGGGCACCCTCCGGCGTGGGGGAGAATGGACGGATGAGCACCGAGGACCCCACCACGCAGACCCAGGACCCCGCAGCCGTCGAGCGCGCGCTGCGGGTCGGTCTCGAGGAGTTCGAGCTCTCCGAGGACGACCGCGTCCTCCTCGACCGCGACGGCACCGAGGTCGACACCGAGGAGGCCACCGGCCCCGTCCCGGTCGTCGCGGTCGTCGGGCGCCCCAACGTCGGCAAGTCGACCCTCGTCAACCGGATCATCGGCCGCCGCGAGGCGGTCGTCGAGGACGTCCCGGGCGTCACCCGCGACCGCGTCGCCTACGACGCCGAGTGGACGGGCACCCGCTTCACCCTCGTCGACACCGGCGGCTGGGCGGTCGACGCCACGGGCATCCACCTGCGTGTCGCCGAGCAGGCCGAGATCGCCGTCGAGCTCGCCGACGCCGTGCTCTTCGTCGTCGACGCCACCGTCGGCGCCACCGACGACGACGAGTCCGTCGTCAAGCTGCTGCGCCGCTCCGGGAAGCCCGTCGTGCTCGTCGCCAACAAGGTCGACGACCAGCGCACCGAGGCCGACGCCGCCGCCCTGTGGAACCTCGGCCTCGGCCAGCCGTGGCCCGTCTCGGCCCTCCACGGGCGGGGGAGCGGCGACGCGCTCGACGCCCTCCTCGACGTCCTCCCCGAGTTCTCTCAGGCCGGTGGCGCCTACGAGCGCGGCGGGCCCCGGCGCGTCGCCCTCCTCGGGCGGCCCAACGTCGGCAAGTCCTCGATGCTCAACAAGCTCGCCGGCTCCGAGCGCGTCGTCGTCGACAACGTCGCCGGCACGACCCGGGACCCCGTCGACGAGCTCATCGAGCTGCGCGGGCGCACCTGGCGCTTCGTCGACACCGCCGGGATCCGCCGCCGCGTCCACCAGACCCGCGGCGCCGACTTCTACGCCTCGCTGCGCACCCAGACGGCGCTGGAGAAGGCGGAGGTCGCGGTCGTCCTCGTCGACGCCAGCGAGACCATCACCGAGCAGGACATCCGCGTCATCCAGCAGGTCATCGACTCCGGGCGCGCCCTCGTCATCGCCTACAACAAGTGGGACCTCACCGACGAGGAGCGGCGCCACTTCCTCGAGCGCGAGATCGAGCGCGACCTCGTGCAGATCCCGTGGGCTCCGCGGGTCAACGTCTCGGCCCGCACCGGCCGGCACATGGAGAAGCTCGTGCCGGCGCTCGACACGGCCCTGGAGTCGTGGGAGACGCGCATCTCCACCGGACGCCTCAACGCCTTCCTCGGCGAGGTCGTCGCGGCGCACCCGCACCCGGTGCGCGGCGGCAAGCAGCCCCGCATCCTGTTCGCCACCCAGGCCGGAACCCGCCCGCCGCGGTTCGTGCTCTTCGCGTCGGGCTTCATCGAGGCCGGGTACCGCCGGTTCGTCGAGCGCCGCCTGCGCGAGGAGTTCGGCTTCGAGGGGACCCCGATCGAGATCTCGGTCCGCGTCCGCGAGAAGCGCTCCCGCCGCTGACCCGCCGCTGTCCCAGCTTTCCCGCCTGATGCCGGAAGCTTCGGTGGGGCACCCCGAAGTTCGGGGTGCCCCACCGAAGCTTCCGGTGCCACGAAGGGGGTCGCCCACGCGTCAGGCGCGATTGGGTCGCGCCGGGTCGTGTGGGATAAGGTTTCGACGCTCCCGCGAGGGGGCAGCCACGGGCTGTGGCGCAGCTTGGTAGCGCACTTGACTGGGGGTCAAGGGGTCGCAGGTTCAAATCCTGTCAGCCCGACAGCGCGACGAGGCCCTGCTGGATTCGACGGAGTCGATCCAGCAGGGCCTCGTCCCTTGTCGGGCGACAGGATGCAGGGAGCGGGCTTCGGGTTGCGACGAAGGAGCTGGCCGGACCCGCGGCGTCCTGTCTGGCCCCCTGTCCGACGAGTAGCCCCCCTCGGCTGTCACCCCGAGGCCCGAGGCGACCCGGGACGAGGTCGCTCCACCCCATGACACGGGAACGTTGAGGATGGCACCAGTTACGTTCCCGTGCCCAGCACAAGGTTCCGGCATCAGGCGGGAAAGGTGTGACGCCCCGGGGGGTGGGGCCTAGGGTCGGTGGGCATGGGTGACGAGCGCGCGTGGGGGCCCGCCGCGGACCGGCTGGGGCAGGCGGCCGCCGCCGACGGCGAGCCGACCCGCTGGTTCGAGGAGCTGTGGTCGGCCGCGGTCCGCGACGAGATGGACACCCCGTGGGACCGCGAGGGGCCCTACCCCGCCGTCGCGGAGGTCGTCGACGCGCAGGGAGACGGCGGCGGCCGCCGCGCCGTCGTCATCGGCGCGGGCCTCGGCCACGATGCCGAGCACCTCGCCGCCCGGGGCTGGGTGACCACGGCCTTCGACGTCTCGCCCAGCGCGGTCGAGCTCGCCCGGGGCCGCCACCCGGGCAGCGCCGTGGACTACCGCGTCGCCGACCTCCTCGCCCTGCCCGACGACCTTCGGGGAGCCTTCGACCTCGTCCTCGAGGTGTTCACCGTCCAGGCCCTGACGCCGGCCGTTCGCGAGGAGGCCGCTGCCGGGGTCCGCGCCCTCCTCGCACCGGGGGGCACGCTCCTCGCCTGCCAGATCGCCCGCGAACCGGGGGAGTCCCCGCAGGACGGGCCGCCCTGGCTCCTCGACGAGGCCGAGATGGCGGTGTTCGCCTCCGGGGACGTCACGCTCGAGGGCATCGACCGTGCGCCGCTGCCGAACGACCGCACCCTCATGCGGGCGACCCTGCGGCGGGCGCGCTCCTAGCCCGCGACCTGCGTCGTCACCGCGTCAGAGGACCGACGCCATCCGCCGCACGGCCTCCTCGAGGACCTCGGGGGAGGTGGCGAAGTTGAGCCGGGCGAACCCGCGCCCCGCCTCCCGGCCGTAGCCCGGTCCGGACGACAGGGCCACCCGGCCCCGCGCCCGGAACACCGCGGCGGGGTCGTCGCCGAGACCGAGGTCGCGGCAGTCGAGCCACGCGAGGTAGGTCGCCTCCGGCGCCCGCCACCGGACCCCGGGGAGGTGCTCGTCCAGCAGGTCGCCGAGCAGGGCCCGGTTCGCCGCCAGCTCGCCGACGAGCCGGGCCAGCCACTCGCGGCCCTCGTCGAGGGCGGCGACGTGCCCGATGGCGCCGAGGTGGGAGGACCCGTGGGTGTGCACCTCGTGCAGGCGCGCGAGGTCGGCCCGCGCGCCCGGGCCCGCGATGGCGAGCGCCGACTTCAGCCCGGCGAGGTTCCAGCCCTTCGAGGGCGAGAACACGGCAAGACCGCGCTCGGCCCCCGGCACCGTCAGGTACGGGGTGAACGGCACCGACCCCGGGTGCACGAGCGGTGCGTGGATCTCGTCGGACACCACGCGCACCCCGTGCTCCTCCGCCAGTGCGGCCAGCTGCGCCAGCTCGGCCGCCGTGTGCACGACGCCGGTGGGGTTCTGCGGGTTGCACAGCAGGTAGGCCGCGCGCTGTCCGGACGACGTCGCCGCGCGGAACGCCGCACCGAGCGCGTCGGGGTCCAGCCGCCCGTCCGCCGTCAGCGGCGCGTCGACCCGACGCCGGCCGATCGCGTCGACGAAGCCGAAGAACGAGTCGTAGACCGGGGGCGAGACGACGACCGGACCGCCCTCGTCGGTGAGCAGGCGCAGCAGCTCGGCGGCCCCGATCATCACGTCGGGGACGACCTGCGTCAGCGACGGGTCGACCGCCCAGCCCCAGGTCTCGCGGGCGTAGCGGAGCACCGAGGCCGCGTACCGCGGCGCCCACCCGTACCCGGTGTCGCCCCGCTCGGTGGCAGCCACGACCGCCCGCACGACGGCGGGGCAGGGCGCGACGTCCATCTCGGCCACCCAGAGGGGCAGCACGTCGGGCGGGTACGCGACCCACTTCACGCTCGTGCGGGTCGCGCGCAGCTCGGCCTCGGAGGAGGAGAGGAGGGCGCCGGTCATGTCGACACCCTAGGACGGCCGCGGGCGCGGGACCCGCCACGGCATACAGTGGCCGTCATGTCGACGGGGGCCCCCCAGGAGGCCGTGAGCAGCCGGGTGCTCACGGTCCCGAACGCGCTGTCCGCGCTCCGGCTCGTCGGTGTGCCGGTCTTCCTCTGGGCCGTCCTCACCGAGCGCGACGGGCTCGCCCTCGGCCTCCTCGTGGCGTCCGGCGCCACCGACTACCTCGACGGCAAGATCGCCCGCCACTACGGGCTGGTCTCCCGGGTCGGCCAGGTCCTCGACCCCGTCGCCGACCGCCTCTACATCGTCTCGACCCTGCTCGGGCTGGCGTGGCGGGACATCATCCCGTGGTGGCTCGTCGCGGTCCTGTTCGCGCGCGAGGCGTTCATGGCGGTCGTGGTCCTCGTCGCCAAGCGCCACGGCTGGGTGGGCCTTCCGGTCCACTTCGCCGGCAAGGCCGCGACGTTCAACCTCCTCTACGCCTTCCCGCTCCTCCTCCTCGCCGAGGGGTCGAGCACCTTCGCGGACGTCGCGGAGCCGGTCGCGTGGGGCTTCGTGTGGTGGGGCACGGCCCTGTACTGGCTGGCCGGCATCCTCTACGCCCTCCAGCTCCGCCGGCTCCTGGCCGTGCCGAGGGCGGTCGCGGCGTGAGCGTCGACGAGCGCCCGCCCGCGCGCCGGCCGGACGCGTCGATGACGTTGCTGACGACGATGCTCGAGCGCCCGCTCGACCCCGGGTACGCGGCGGCGGCCGAGCGCCGCGAGGCGGCAGGGCTCCCGCGGTCGACCTCGCTGTCGTCGCCGCGCCTGCTCGTCGCCGCGGTCGCCATCGGCCTCGTGGTCGGTGTCGCCTCGTACAACCTCACGACGGGCAACGAGCCGCGCAGCCAGGCCAGGGCCGACCTCATCCGCGAGATCGAGCAGCGTCGCACCGACGTCGACCGGCTCGGGGCCAGGGCTGCCCAGCTCCAGGCAGAGGTGACGGCGATCGAGTCCGAACAGCTCGGCGAGGCGGCCGGCGCGAGCCGGGGCCGCGACCTCGCCGCCGTCGTCGGGGCGATCCCGCTCACCGGGCCCGGGTTCGTCCTCACCATGGACGACGCGCCCACCGGCGACGGCGAGAGCGACGAGGAGTCCTCCGAGGGCCGGGTGTTCGCGCGCGACCTGCAGTTCGTCACGAACGCGATGTGGGCCGCGGGCGCCGAGGCCGTGAGCATCAACGGCCAGCGGCTGGCCGCCAACTCGGCCATCCGCTTCGCCGGCTCGGCGATCATCGTCGACAACCGTCCGCTCGGGCGGCCCTACCGGATCACGGCGCTCGGGGACCCCGGCCGCTTCCCGGCCGACTTCGCCGACGGCGAGGGTGGCACCTACCTGTCGACCCTGCGCAGCTCGTTCGGGGTACGGGTCGACACCGAGGTCAGGGACGACCTGACCGTCCCGGCCGCCGTCGGCCTGACGACCCGGTTCGCCCGCACCGGCGATACTGGTGCCGCTGACTCCGGGGCGGCCTCGACGTCGCCCACGCCCACCCCCGAAGGGAGCCCGTCGTGATCCCGGCCATCGGCCTGGCGCTCGGCATCATCATCGGCCTGATCCTCCAGCCGACCGTGCCCGTGTGGCTCCAGCCGTACCTGCCGATCGCGGTGATCGCCGCCCTCGACGCGGTCTTCGGCGCGGTCCGGGCCATCCTCGACGGCATCTTCGACGACAAGGTCTTCGTCGTCTCCTTCCTCTCCAACGTCGTCGTCGCGGCCTTCATCGTCTTCCTCGGCGACAAGCTCGGCGTCGGCAGCCAGCTGTCCACCGGGGTCGTCGTCGTCCTCGGGGTCCGGATCTTCTCCAACGTCGCCGCCATCCGCCGCCACCTGTTCAACGCATGACCGGCACCGAGCCCCCCGTCACCGACGCGTCCCCGGACGAGCAGCCGGAGACCTCGAGGGCGTGGCGCCGGCTGCTGCGTGCCGGGTCGCCTCGTGCGACGCGCGCCAACCTCCTCGCGATGGTCCTCGCGGGGGCGCTCGGGTTCGCGATCATCACCCAGGTCCGCCAGACCTCGATCGAAGGCCTGGACACCCTGCGCGAGGACGAGCTGGTCCGCATCTTCGCCGGGGTCGACCAGGACGGCGAGCAGCTGGCCGACGAGATCCGCGGCCTGGAGTCCTCGCTCCTGCGGCTGCAGAGCCAGACGACGAGCGAGGCCGAGGCGCAGCGGGCCGCCCGTGAGCGGCTCGACTCCCTCGGCATCCTCGCCGGCACCGCGCCGGCGAAGGGCTCGGGCATCGTGCTGACGATCGGCGACCCCGACCTCAAGGTCGACCCGACCCTCGTCCTCGACACCGTCCAGGAGCTGCGGGCCGCGGGCGCGGAGGCGATCCAGATCGGCGACGTCCGCGTCGTCGCGAGCACGTGGTTCGCCGAGGCCGAGGGCGGCCTGTCGGTGTCGGGGACCACCGTGCGCCCGCCCTACGTCATCCGCGCGATCGGCGACGGCAGCGGCCTCGCCGGCGCGATGGAGATCCCCGGCGGCGTCACGGCCAGCGTCCGCCGGGCCGGGGGCAGCACCGACATCCAGGTGCGCGAGGAGGTCGAGGTCGACGCGTTGCTGACCCTCCGGCCTCCTCAGTACGCTCGGCCCGTACCCACCACCACCCCCTGACGGGCCGACCCGGCCCTGCCCAAAGGAGCAACATGAGCGACCTCGAGTACCCCGCCGGCCTGCGCTACACCGCTGAGCACGAGTGGGTGCGCTCGGAGGGTGATGTCGTGCGCATCGGCATCACGTCCTTCGCCCAGGAGGCGCTCGGTGACGTCGTCTACGTCAGCCTCCCGGCCGTCGGCGACGCGGTGACGGCGGGCGACACCTGCGGCGAGGTCGAGTCGACCAAGTCGGTCAGCGACCTCTACGCGCCGGTCAGCGGCGAGGTCACGGCCGTCAACCCGGCCCTGGACACCACCCCCGAGCTCGTGAACTCCGACCCCTACGGCGAGGGCTGGATGTACGAGCTGCGACCCTCGGACGCGGGCGATGTCGAGGCCCTCCTCGACGTCGACGCCTACCAGGCGCAGCTGTCCTGACCTCGAGCGCGGTCGCGCCGCGCCCCGTCCGGCGCAAAAGGTGGGCACGACACCCGGTGTGAACTAGGGTGTGACACTCCCGGGGACGCACGACGACGAGAGGCTGAGGTCGACATGAGTGACGAGCGCGAGGACCCCCAGGTCCCCGAGCCGACGACGATGCGGCTGCAGGCCGTCCAGGGCGAGACCGTCGAGCAGGTGCCCGAGACCGACCACGTCCTCACCAAGGCCGACCTCGTCACCGTCGAGGCCCTGCGCCCCGGCACCGCCCTCCTCGTCGTCCTGCGCGGCCCCAACACCGGGGCCCGCTTCCTCCTCGACGACGACGAGGTGATGTCGGGCCGGCACCCTGACAGCGACATCTTCCTCGACGACGTCACCGTCTCGCGCAAGCACGCGGTCTTCACGCGCACCGGTGGCGGCTTCGTCGTCCGCGACGTCGGCTCCCTCAACGGCACCTACGTCAACCGCGAGCTCGTCGACGAGGCGACCCTCAAGACCGGCGACGAGGTCCAGATCGGCAAGTTCCGGCTCGTCTTCTACGCGAGCCAGGCCTGACCGCAGCGGTGCCCGAGGAGGCCGCGGGCCGCCCGCTCACCGTCGGGGCGGTCGTGCGCGCGCTGCGCGAGGAGTTCCCGGACGTCTCGATCAGCAAGGTCCGCTTCCTCGAGGCCGAAGGGCTCGTGACGCCGACGCGCACCGGCTCCGGGTACCGGCAGTTCTCCACCGCCGACGTCGACCGCATCCGGTACGTCCTGCGGGCCCAGCGTGACCTGTTCTGGCCGCTGCGCGTCATCCGGGACAACCTCGACGCCCTCGACCGCGGGCTGACCCCGGGGGAGGGGAGCGACCTTCGCGCCCGGGCCCCCGAGCCGGCCGCAGACCCCGCGGTCCCGGCCGTCGACGAGCTCGTCGCCTCCACGCGGATGCGGCTCACCCGCGCCGAGCTCGCCGCTGCCAGCGGCCTGCACGTCGCCGAGGTCGACGACCTCGTGGCCCACGGGCTGCTGCGCCCCGGACCGGACGGACACCACGGTGAGGCCGACCTCAGGGTCGCCCGCGCCGCCGCCGGGTTGGCCGCCCACGGTCTCCAGGCCCGTCACCTCAGGCCGTTCCGGACCGCCGCCGACCGGGAGGTCGGGCTCGTCGAGCAGGCCGTCGCAGGTCGCCGCGGCCCCGATGCCGAGCGCCGCGCCGCCGAGGTGGCGCACCTGTGCCTCACCCTCCACGCCGCCCTCGTCCGTGGGGGTCTTCGCGGCACCTCCTGACCCGACAGGTCGTGGGGGTACGGTGAGGGAATGAAGGTCCTGGACGTGCTCGGGGTGCGGGTCGAGATGCCGACCAACCAGCCGATCGTGCTCCTGCGCGAACGCGACGGCGACCGCTACCTGCCGATCTGGATCGGGGCGGCCGAGGCGACGGCCATCGCCTACGCGCAGCAGGGGGTCGTGCCACCACGTCCGCTCACCCACGACCTGCTCCGCAACGTCATCGACGCGCTCGGCCACGAGCTGACCCGCGTGCGGATCGTCGAGCTCCGCGACGGGGTGTTCCACGCGATGCTCGACCTCGACGGGGGAGCGGCCGCCGGCGGCACCGACATCGAGTCACGGTCCTCGGACGCCATCGCGCTCGCGCTCCGGGCCGGTGCCGAGATCGTCGCCGAGGAGAGCCTGCTCGACGAGGCCGGGGTCGAGATGAACGAGACCGAGGACGACGAGGTCGAGCGGTTCAAGGAGTTCCTCGACCAGGTCTCCGCCGACGACTTCGACACCGAGACCGAGACCGGCCCTTGACGGGAGGGCGGACGCCCCTCCCCGGCCGCGACACGCCGGTGAGCACGTGGACCCCGCGGTCGTTGACCACCGTCACACCTGCCCCTAGCGTCACACCCGTCACACCCGTGACGAACAAGTCACGTCGGTGTCATTCACGGCGTACAGTCGTGACGTCCAGGCGAGTCGAGGAGGTAGGCGTGGTCTCCAGCGGAGAGGCGCGACAGCAGGGCTCGGGCCCGGTGCCCGCGCAGGGCGTGCTGTTCGCCAGCGACCTTCCCGAGCTCGACGACGAGGTCGGCTACCGCGGGCCCACGGCCTGCAAGGCGGCCGGCATCACCTACCGCCAGCTCGACTACTGGGCCCGCACCGGGCTCGTCGAGCCCTCGGTCCGCCCGGCCGGTGGCTCGGGCACGCAGCGGCTCTACGGCTTCCGCGACATCCTCGTCCTCAAGGTCGTCAAGCGGCTGCTCGACACCGGGGTCTCGCTGCAGCAGATCCGCGGCGCCATCGGCGTGCTGCGGGCCCGCGGCGTCGACGACCTGGCGCAGATCACCTTGATGAGCGACGGCGCCTCGGTCTACGAGTGCACCTCGAACGACGAGGTCATCGACCTGCTCCAGGGCGGTCAGGGCGTCTTCGGCATCGCCGTCGGCAAGGTCTGGCGCGAGGTCGAGGGCGAGCTCGCGGCCCTGCCGAGCGAGCGCGCCGAGCACGAGGGCGGCGCCGAGGCTCCCCAGCCCGGCGACGAGCTCGGCGCCCGCCGCGCCGCGCGCCTCGCCTGAGGTCGCAGCCCCCTCCCACGATCCTCGACGGGCCGTCCGGGCGGACGGCCCGTCGGCGTGTCCGGTGGTAGATTCGGCGCTGCCGCTCACACCGTGCGGGAGAGACCTCGACGACGTCGGGGCGCCGAAGGGGCAAACCTCCCCGGAACCTCTCAGGCGCAAGGGACCGCACGGATCAGGCACCTGTGGAGCACCGGACCCGGTGTGACAGAGGGGGAGACGTCAGGTCGTCGTCCCCGAGGAGTCCCGTGAGCACCGCCACCCCCGACCTTCCCGCGTTCGCCGGCCGGCACATCGGCCCCCGTGAGGACGACGTCGCCGAGATGCTGCGGGTCATCGGCCGCTCCTCGCTCGACGACCTCGTCGACGCGGCGGTCCCCGGGGGGATCCGCGCCCACGACGCTCTTGCGATCGAGCCCGCGGCCTCCGAGGCCGCCGTCCTCGAGGAGCTTCGGGCGGTCGCGAAGCGCAACCGCCGGGTCACGACGATGATCGGGCTCGGGTACTACGGGACGCTGACGCCCGCCGTCGTACAGCGCAACGTCCTGGAGAACCCCGCGTGGTACACGGCGTACACGCCCTACCAGCCGGAGATCTCGCAGGGCCGCCTCGAGGCCCTCCTCAACTTCCAGACGGTCGTCTCCGACCTCACCGGCCTGCCGATCTCGGGGGCCTCGCTCCTCGACGAGGCCACCGCCGCCGCCGAGGCGATGACGCTGATGCGCCGCTCGTCCAAGGCCCCGGCCGACGCCGTCCTCGTCGTCGACCCCGAGGTGTTCCCGCAGACCCTCGCCGTCGTGCGCACGCGCGCGGTGCCGCTCGGCATCCCCGTCGTCGAGGCCGACCTCACCGGGGTGGCCTCCGCCGACGACCTGCGCGCCGCCGCGGGGGGCAAGGACGTCTTCGGCGTCCTCGTCCAGTACCCCGCCATGGACGGCCGCCTCCACGACTGGCGCGCCCTCACCGACGCCGCCCACGAGGCCGGGGCGCTCGTCACCGCCGCCGCGGACCTCCTCGCCCTGACCCTCGCGACGCCGCCGGGGGAGTGGGGCGCCGACCTCGCGGTCGGCACCTCGCAGCGGTTCGGCGTACCCGTCGGCTTCGGCGGCCCGCACGCCGGCTTCATGAGCGTCCGCCAGGGCCTCGAGCGCACGATGCCCGGGCGCCTCGTCGGCGTGTCGGTCGACGCCGTCGGCGCCCCGGCCTACCGGCTGGCCCTCCAGACCCGCGAGCAGCACATCCGCCGGGAGAAGGCGACGTCGAACATCTGCACCGCGCAGGTGCTCCTCGCCGTCATGGCGAGCATGTACGCCGTCTACCACGGACCCGCGGGGCTGCGAGCCATCGCGCTCTCGGTGCACGCCCACGCCGCGGCGCTGGCGACGACGCTGCGCGCCGGCGGTGTCGAGCTCGTCGACGGACCGTTCTTCGACACCCTTCGCGCCCGGGTGCCCGGCCGCGCCGACGACGTCGTGGCCCAGGCGCTGGCCGCGGGTGTGAACCTGTGGAAGGTCGACGCCGACACCGTCCAGCTGAGCGTCGACGAGACGACCGGCGAGGTCGACCTGCACCGGGTCTGCAAGGCGTTCGGCGTCTCCGTCACCGGCGACGTCGAGGTCGCGCGCCCCGACTGGCCGCAGGAGGTCACCCGCACCTCCGACTACCTGACCCACCCGGTGTTCTCGACCCACCACTCCGAGACCTCGATGCTGCGCTACCTGCGGCGGCTGTCCGACCGCGACTTCGCGCTCGACCGCGGCATGATCCCGCTCGGTTCGTGCACGATGAAGCTCAACGCGACGACCGAGATGGTCGCGGTCACCTGGCCGGAGTTCGCGCAGGCCCACCCGTTCGCCCCGCTCGACCAGACCGAGGGCATCCGCGGGCTCGTCGACGAGCTGAGCGGCTGGCTGTGCGAGATCACCGGCTACGACGCGGTCTCCCTCCAGCCGAACGCCGGGTCGCAGGGCGAGCTGGCCGGGCTGCTCGCCATCGCGGCCTACCACCGCTCGCGCGGCGACGGGGAGCGGCGCGTGTGCCTCATCCCCTCGAGCGCCCACGGCACGAATGCGGCGAGCGCGGTCATGGCCGGGCTCAAGGTCGTCGTCGTCAAGACCGACCCGATCACCGGCAACGTCGACATGGACGACCTCAAGGTCAAGGTCGAGGAGCACCGCGACGACCTCGCCGGGATCATGGTCACCTACCCCTCGACCCACGGCGTCTTCGAGGACACGATCACCGACCTGTGCGCGATGGTCCACGACGCCGGCGGGCAGGTCTACGTCGACGGGGCGAACCTCAACGCCCTCGTCGGGGTCGCCCGCCCCGGGAAGTTCGGCGCCGACGTCTCGCACCTGAACCTGCACAAGACGTTCTGCATCCCCCACGGCGGTGGCGGCCCGGGCGTCGGTCCGGTCGGCGTCCGCGAGCACCTCGCGCCCTTCCTCCCGAACCACCCGCTCGACCCGGCCGCAGGTCCCGCGAGCGGTGTCGGCCCGATCTCGGCGGCTCCGTACGGCTCGGCGAGCATCCTGCCGATCTCGTGGGCGTACGTCCGACTCATGGGTGGAGCCGGACTGCGCCGCGCCACCGAGGTGGCCGTCCTCAACGCCAACTACGTCGCCGCCAGGCTGCGCGAGCACTACCCGGTGCTGTACTCCGGACAGGACGGCCTCGTCGCCCACGAGTGCATCCTCGACCTGCGCCCGCTGACCAAGGAGACCGGCGTCACCGTCGACGACGTCGCCAAGCGGCTCATCGACTACGGCTTCCACGCTCCGACGATGTCCTTCCCGGTCGCGGGCACCCTCATGGTGGAGCCGACCGAGAGCGAGGACAGGGCCGAGCTCGACCGCTTCTGCGAGGCGATGATCGCCATCCGTCGCGAGATCGACGAGGTCGGGTCCGGTGCGGTGTCGGCCGCCGACTCGGTGCTGCGGGGCGCCCCGCACACCGCCGAGTCCCTCGTGGGCGAGTGGGACCTCGCCTACGACCGCCGCCTCGCCGCCTTCCCGGAGGGCGTGGACGCGACCGCGAAGTACTGGCCGCCGGTGCGCCGCATCGACGGCGCGTACGGCGACCGGCACCTCGTGTGCTCGTGCCCCTCGCCGGAGGCGTTCGAGGACTGAGGCCGTCAGGCGGCCGGGTCGGCGGCCGCGCCGACCCGGACCTCGACGTGGCTGCCGTCGGTGCCCTTGTGGACGACGACCTGGTGCGGCACCCGCGCCCGCAGGTCGGCGACGTGGCTGACGACCCCGACCGCGCGCCCGCCCTCGCGCAGGCCGTCGAGGACGGTGAGCACCTGTTCGAGGCTGTCGTCGTCGAGGCTGCCGAAGCCCTCGTCGACGAACAAGGTCGCGAGGTCGTGCCCGCCAGCCTCCTCCCTGACGGCATCGGCGAGGCCGAGGGCGAGGGCGAGCGAGGCCATGAAGGACTCCCCACCCGACAGCGAGGCCGTCTCGCGGGTGCGGCCGGTCCACTGGTCGAGGACGCGCAGACCGAGCCCGGACCGCGCGCCACCCGACGCCCGCTCGTCGGTGTGCTCGAGGAGGTAGCGCCCCCCGCCCATCACGGCGAGCCGCTCGTTGGCCAGGGCCGCGACCTTCTCCAGGCGCGCGGCGAGCACGAACGAGGTCAGACGCATCTTCAGGGTGTTGTCGGGGCCGACGCCCCCGGCGACGTCGGCGAGGTCGCGGACGCGGGCGTCCCGCTCCTCGAGGGCGGCGACATCGGCGCAGCTGGCCTCGAGGGAGGGGCGCAACCCGGTCAGGACACGCACCGCCCGGGTGAGCACCTCGCGCTGGGTCGACGACGCCACGGCCGTCGCGCGGGCGACGCGGGCGGCCTCCTCGGCGGCGGCGAGGTCGGGGGGCTCGGTGGCGAGGGCCTCGGCCACGTCGGGGTCCTCGAGGACGGCGGCCGCGGCCGTGAGGGCGTCGTCGTGGGCGGCGACCGTGCGGCGCAGCCGGTCGAGGTCGGCCGAGGGGAGGGTTGCCCCGGCGGCCTCCCCGACGTCGGCGAAGCCGGCCGCGCCGACGGCCTCCTCGAGGTCGCCGACCGCGGCGCGGTAGCGGGCGGCGGCCTCGTCCTGCTGGGCGACGGCGTCGGCGAGGAGGTCGAGGGTCCTCGCCGACGTGGCGTGACCCGCGGGGTCGGCTGAGCCACACGGGCATCCGGCGTGGGCGGTGACGGCCGCGTCGAGCACCTGCGCGGTGGCGGCGGCCTCCGTCGTGAGCTCGGCGAGCTGTTCTTCGAGGCTCGCGGCCGTCGCCGCCGCCCCGTCGCGACGGGTCGTGAGCTGGGCGAGGCGGTCGCGCAGCTCCGACAGGCGCGCCAGCACCTCGACCGAGCGCTGCTGCTCGGCGCCGGCGTCGGCGAGGGCCTGGGCGGCGGCTGCGACGTCGGACTCGACAGCGGCCCTCGTCGTGTCGCCGAGGGCCTCGCGTCGCGTGGCCGCGGACGCCTCGAGCGCCGCAGTCCGTGTCTCGACCCGGGCCAGCTCGACCCGGGCGGCGTCGAGGACGACCTCAGCCCCGGCGACGTCCTCGGCCGTCGCGGCGTCTCCGGCCGGGGCCGGCCGGGGGTGGTCGAGGGCGCCGCAGACCGGGCAGGGCGCACCCTCCTCGAGCGAGCGCGCCAGCTCGGCGGCCAGGCCGTCGAGGCGGCTCTGGCGCATCCGGATGAGGACGTCCTGGTGCCCGAGGACGGCGTCGCGGGCCGTCTGCAGGCGGGGCTGCAGCATGTGCAGCGCCTCGAGGTCGGCCTCGAGGGCGGCGACGGCGCGCAGCCGGCCGTGGTGCGCGGAGAGCGCCAGCTCGAGGGCGGGCAGCCGCTCGGCGACCCCGGCGAGCCGCACGGCCTCGAGCTCGAGGGCCTCGAGCTCGGGACGGGCGTCGGCGAGCGCGGCGTCGGCCGACACCACCGTGGCCTCGGCGCCGTCGCGGCGGGTGACGGCCGCCTCGATGCGCTCGCGCAGGTCGGTCGCCGCACGGGTTGCCGTGACGAGGTCGTGGACGACGTCGTCGAGGGCGTGCACCCGGGCGGCCGTGTCGGCGGCGCCGGGGACGTCGACGGGGACGCCGAGGGTCGTGGCGCGGGCGAGGTGGCCGGCGACCGTCGCGTCGGCCCCGGCGGTGTCGGCCTCCGCCCGGCGGACCGCCCCGAGGTGTCCGGCGAGGGAGGCCGCACGCGTCGCCGCGTCGAGCCGCGAGCGCCGTGTCCCGTGGTCGGGGGCCTCGTCGGCGAGCTCGGCGAGGCGCGCGCGGGCGCGCGCACCGCGCTGCTGCAGGTCGGTGAGGCGGGTCGCCGCGACGAGGGCCTCGTGGGCGAGACGTTCGCGACCCTCCGCGGCGTCGACGTCGGCGAGGGCCACGGTCAGCCTGGCGTCGAGCGCCTCGGCGACCTCGACGAGCCGCCCCGGCACGGCGGCGACGGGCACCTCGGAGAGCGGGGTCGGTGCCACCGGCTCGCCGGGCGCCGCGCCGTCCACCGCACCGGGCACGTCGGTCCCGGTCCCGACCGGGGCGTCGACGACCCCCGAGAGGGCGTCCTCGAGGCGGGCGAGGTCGGTGGTGAGGCCGCGCCGGGCCTCGTCGAGGGCGGCCCCGGTGGTGCGCCGCGTCTGCGCGAGCCACGCCTCGACGTCGGAGAAGACCGAGATGTCGAACAGCCGCTCGAGGACCTCCCGGCGCTCCTCGGGCGTGGCCCGCAGGAAGGTCGCGAAGTCGCCCTGGGGGAGCAGGACGACCCGCGCGAACTGGGCGAGCCCCAGGCCGACGACGTCCTTGACGAGGTCTGCGACCTCGTCGTTGCGGGTGCTCAGGGCGGTCCACGTCGTGCCTCGCCGCTCCTCGAGGACGACGCGCGCCTGCACCCGCGTCGACCCCTCACCGCGCTTCTTGGGCCGCTGGAACTCGGGGGAGCGCTCGATCCGCAGCCGGCGCCCCCCGACGGTGAGCTCGAGGCGCACGGTGGGGACGGCGGTGGGGGCGGCGTGGTCGCTGCGCAGGCCGCGCTTGCTGCGCGCGCCCGGCACGTCGGCGTACAGCGCGAAGCACACCGCGTCGAGCAGGCTCGTCTTGCCCGCGCCGGTGGGCCCGTGGACGAGGAAGAGCCCGCCGGAGGACAGGGCGTCGAGGTCGAGGTCGACGCGGTCGGCGAAGGGGCCGAACGCCTCGACCTCGAGCCGGTGCAGCCTCACGCCGCCCCCTCGGCGGCCGCGACGCCGGTCCGCGCCACACCCTCGTCGTCGGCGGTCCCGCGGGCGACCCGGGCGGCCTCGACCGCCTCGGCCAGCAGGGCGCGCTCCTCGTCGGTGGCGGGGCGTCCGCCGCGGACGTGCCCGAGGAAGTCGCAGCAGACCTCGACCTCGGAGCGGGCCTCGACCCGGCGCGCGTAGGGCCGCAGCGCGACCTCGGCGCCCTCGGGGTCGAAGCGCAGCTCGAGGGTGTGGGGGAACCGGCGGCGCAGCCGGTCCATCGCCGCGGGCGGGCGCACCGGGTCGGTGAGGGTGACCTGGCACCACGCGGTCTCGGCGTCGGCGTGGTCGGGCGAGGTCAGGAGTGTCTCGAGCCGGCCGCGCAGCACCCGCAGCGGCCGCTCGACCGGCGCGTCGACGTGCTCGACCTCCGGCGCGGCACCGGACAGGTCGACGAGGAGGCTGCCCTTGCGGTGGCGCCACTCGCTGAACGACATCGCGACCGGGGAGCCGCTGTACCGCACGCCCTCGGCGACCTTCTGACGACCGTGGAGGTGGCCGAGCGCCGCGTAGTCGACCCCGGCGAAGACCGACGGCGGCACGGCGGCGACCCCGCCGACGGAGATGTCGCGCTCGGACTCGCTCGTGGCGCCCCCGGTGACGAAGGCGTGCGCCATGACCACCGAGGGCCCGCCGCGCCCGGCGACGTCGGCGCGCACGCGGTCCATGGCGGCTCGCAGCACCCCCGCGTGCGTGCGCTCGCGCGAGCCCAGCGCATCGGCCACGAGGGCGGGCTCGAGGTAGGGGAGGGCGTGCACGGCGACGCCGCCCACGAGGACCGGCCGGCCGACGTCGGCGACGGAGGTGCGCAGGTGGACGCCCGCCCGCGAGAGCAGACCGGACGCGAAGCCCAGCCGGATGGCGGAGTCGTGGTTGCCGCTGGACACGACGACCTGCGCACCGGCGTCGACGAGCCGCTCGAGCGCCTGCGAGAACAGCGCGACGGTGTCCGGGGCCGGCATCGCCCGGTCGTAGACGTCGCCGCTGACGAGGACGGCGTCGACCTGCTCGGACCGGACGACCTCGACGAGGTGGTCGACGTAGGCGGCCTGGGCGCCGAGGAGCCCCACCTGGTGGAACGCGCGCCCCAGGTGCCAGTCGGAGGTGTGGATCAGCCGCACGAGGACCACGCTAGGAGAGCGCGCCGACACCCCAGGTGACCGAAACACCTCGCGGGGCCCCGAACCTCGGGCCCCTGCTTCCGTCACCGCACGGGTTGTGGTTGGGTCGGGCCATGGGAGCCGAGGTCAGCGCGCAGAGCTACACCCGTGAGCAGCGCCAGCGCTACCGCGAGAAGGTGCGCCAGAACCTCGACGTCTTCGAGCGGATGCTGACCCAGAGCAGCTTCGAGTTCGAGCGCCCGATGACCGGCCTGGAGATCGAGCTCAACCTCGTCGACGACGCCTACCAGCCGCACTTCCACAACGCCGAGGTCCTCGAGGCCATCGCCGACGAGAGCTACCAGACCGAGCTCGCGCAGTACAACATCGAGCTCAACGTCCCGCCGCGCCCGCTCCCGGGGGACTCCGCCCTCGAGCTCGAGCAGGAGCTGCGCGACTCCCTCAACTCGGCGGCGGGGAAGGCGCGGGAGGTCGGCAGCACCATCGTCGCGATCGGGATCCTCCCGACGATCATGCCGGAGCACTACGAGCGCGAGTGGATCAGCCGGAACAACCGGTACACCGCCCTCAACGACTCGATCTTCGTCGCGCGCGGCGAGGACATCTACCTCGACATCGAGGGCCCCACCGGCGAGCGGGTCGCCACGTACTGCGACTCGATCGCCCCCGAGTCGGCCTGCACCAGCGTCCAGCTGCACCTGCAGGTGGCGCCGTCGGCCTTCGCCGACCACTGGAACGCCGCCCAGGCGCTCAGCGCGCCCCAGGTCGCCCTCGCGGCCAACAGCCCGTTCTTCTTCGGCAAGCGGCTGCACGCCGAGACCCGCATCGAGCTGTTCAAGCAGGCCACCGACACCCGGCCCATCGAGCTGAAGAACCAGGGCGTGCGCCCGCGCGTCTTCTTCGGGGAGCGCTGGATCACCTCGATCTTCGACCTGTTCGAGGAGAACGTCCGCTACTTCCCGACCCTCCTCGCCGAGACGACCGACGAGGACCCCATGGCCAAGCTCGAGGCCGGCATCGCCCCCGACCTCGCCGAGCTGAGGCTGCACAACGGCACGGTCTACCGGTGGAACCGACCCATCTACGACATCGTCGGGGGCACCCCGCACCTGCGCGTCGAGAACCGCGTCCTCCCGGCCGGGCCGACCATCGTCGACGTCCTCGCCAACGCCGCCTTCTACTACGGCGCGATCCGGATGCTCGCCCACGAGGAGCGCCCGGTGTGGACGAAGATGAGCTTCGCCGCGTGCGAGGAGAACTTCCGCCGCGCCGCCCGCGACGGCATCGACGCACGCCTGTACTGGCCCGGGTTCGGCGAGCTGTCCGCCGACGAGCTGACCCTGCGCCACCTGCTGCCGCTCGCCCACGAGGGCCTGCGGCTGTGGGGCGTCTCCGACGCGGTCCGCGAGCGCTACCTCGGCGTCATCGAGGGCCGCTGCACGACCGGGGTCAACGGGGCCGAGTGGTCAACCCGGGCCGTCGCCGCGTACGAGGCGCAGGGCCACGACCGGCGGGAGTCGCTGCGCCTCATGCTCGCCGAGTACGCGCGCCACATGGACGGCAACGAGCCGGTCCACACCTGGCCGCTGCCCTGAGGGAGCCGCGGGAGCTCAGCCGGGAGTCGAGCCGAGGTAGGTCGTCTCGCCGTCCTCGTCGACGTACCACCAGTCGAGGATGATGCCGTCGCGCGCTGGGTCGGCGGCGGAATCTCCTCCGCCGGCGATCGTCCCGACCACGGCGCCCGGACAGCCCCGGCCGGGCCGCGGCCAGGGGGGCGGCTCAGCTCCCGCGCACCGGCGGGGCGTTCCACGCGAGGAGGGCCGGCTGCTCCCGCTCCCGGCCCAGGACGCACAGCGACCCCGGGTCGAGGACGAGGTGCGCCCCGAAGCGCGGCTCCTGGCGCAGGTAGGTCGCGGTGAGGATGCGCAGCGCGTGGCCGTGCCCGACGAGGACGACGTCGCGCGCCTCGAGCACCGGGGCCACCCGGGCGAGGACGCGCGAGGCCCGCGCCGCGACCTCCTCCACGGTCTCGCCGGGGGTGTCGCCCGGGACGACGCCGTCGTCGAAGACCGTCCACGGGTGACCGAGCTCCTCGCGGATCTCGACGGTCGTGCGCCCCTCGTAGCCGCCGTAGTCCCACTCCACGAGGTCGGGGTCGACCTGCGCGCCCGTGAGGCCGGCGAGCTCGGCCGTGCGGCGCGCCCGCGTCATCGGTGAGGTGAGCACCAGGCCGATGTCGAGGTCGACCAGGGCGCCCGCGAGCGAGCGGGCGTCGGCCTCGCCCTCCGCCGTGAGGGGGACGTCGGTGCGCCCGGTGTGCCGCCCGGTGCGCGACCACTCGGTCTGGCCGTGGCGGAGGAGGACGAGCCGGCCTCCGGGCTCGTGGGGTGGCGCCATGGGCCCACTGTCGCAGAGCGGTGACAGGATGGGCGCATGCCGGTCCACGTCGCCTTCCTGCGTGCGGTGAACGTCGGTGCGCGACAGGTGAAGATGGCCGACCTGCGCGACGTCCTCACCGAGGCCGGCTTCGAGGACGTCAAGACCTACATCCAGAGCGGCAACGTCAGGGTGCGCACGTCCGCGCGCTCCACGGCGAAGGTCTCGGCCGAGCTGGGCCGCGTCATCGAGGCGTGGAAGGGGTTCGAGGTCCCGTGCATCGTGCGCACGCCCGCGCAGCTGCGCGCCCTCGTCGCGGAGGTCGACGAGGTCCCGGCGCTGCTCCAGCCCGCCGGGAGGCGCTACCTCGCGCTCGCCGACGGCACCGTGCCCCGGGCCGCCGCCGACGAGCTCGAGGCGTGGGACGCGGACGGCGAGCGCGTGCGGGTCCTCGGCACGACCGTCCTCGCCGAGCTCGGCAACCCGTTCCACCGGACCACGCTCACCAACGCCCGCATCGAACGGATGACGGGACTCACCACGACGTGGCGCGACCTCAAGGTCGTCCGCGCCCTCGCAGAGAGATGGGGTGCCTGATGGCGCAGGAGCAGGAGACCGGGGGCACCGGCCTCGGCCACCGCAGCGTGTCGATGACGCGGGTCGAGAAGGGCCTGTACGAGGTCACGAACGCCCGGGGCGGCACGATGCTCGTCGGTGGTGGGGGTGAGTCGCCCGAGTTCACCCCCGTCGAGCTCTTCCTCGTCTCGATGGCGGCGTGCAGCGCCACCGACGTCGACTTCATCACGAGCCGCCTCGCCGAGCCGACGTCGTTCGACGTCGTCGCCGAGGGCGTGAAGGCCAAGGTCGACGGCGAGAACGTGCTCGCCGACATCGAGGTCACCTTCCGCATCCGCTACCCCGAGGGCGAGGGCGGCGACCGGGCGCGCGAGCGGCTGCCGCGCGCCATCGCGCAGAGCCACGACCGGCTGTGCACCGTCTCGCGCACGGTGCAGCGCGGCGCGCCCATCGCGATGCACGAGGGCTGAGCGAGGTCACCATGGAGCAGGATCCCGCCCTCGCCGCCGTCCGCACGTACGGGTACCTGCGCCTGGCGCTCGCCGGGCTCGTGCTGCTCCTGTTCTCGGCCGTGGCGATCGAGTACGGCGCCACCGGGTTCGACTGCCTCCAGACCTCGGTCAGCGCCTACTGGCACACGCCCGTGCGGGCGGTCTTCGTCGGCGTCCTCGTGACGATGGGCATCTGCCTCGTCGCGCTCAAGGGCAACACGCCGGGGGAGGACGTCGCGCTCAACTTCGCCGGGATGCTCGCGCCCGGGGTGGCCTTCATCCCCACGGGGGACCCCGGCTCCTGCTCGTCGGTGCCGATCACGCCGGCCGACGCGGCGCCGGCCGTCGCGAACAACATGCAGGCGCTCTTCGTCCTCGGTGGTGCCGCGATCGTGCTCGCCTTCTCCCTCGCGCGCCGAGCCCCGTCGCCGCGAGGGACCCGGCTGGGGCTCGCCGTCGCCGTCCTCGTCATGGCCGGGGGAGCGGTCTGGTTCTTCGTCTCCCGTCAGACCTTCCTCGACCACGGGCACGACGCCGCGGCGATCCCGATGTTCCTCGCCATCGTCGTCGCCGTCTGGCTCAACGGCCGCGACGTCGACCGTGCGGTGGCGCAGGGCAGCGCCGCACCGGCCGCGAGCCGGTACGTGCCGGTCTACCGCACCATCGCGACCCTCATGCTCGTGACGCTCGGGCTCACGGTGGCCCTGGCGTTCGTGTCGCAGTGGGAGCACCTCGTCCTGTGGGTCGAGGTCGTCCTCATCCTGCTCTTCGCGGTGTTCTGGGTCGTCCAGACCGTCGAGCTCTGGGGCCGCGGCCTGCGCACCACCTGAGGCCGCGGGCCTAGGGTGAGCCCATGGCGCGCTACCTCGACGTCCACCCGGTCGACCCGCAGCCGCGCGCCGTCGCGCAGACGGTCCAGGTGCTGCGGGACGGCGGGCTCGTCGCGTACCCCACCGACTCCGGCTACGCCCTCGGGGCGCTCATGGGCAACCAGGAGGCCAAGGACCGCATCCGCGACATCCGCCGCCTCGACGACAAGCACCACTACACCCTCGTGTGCCGTGACTTCGCGCAGCTGGGACAGCTCGTGCACGTCGACAACGCCGTCTTCCGGGCGGTCAAGGCGTCGACCCCGGGGCCCTACACCTTCATCCTCCCGGCGACCCACGAGGTGCCGCGCCGGCTGCTCCACGCGAAGAAGCGCACCGTCGGGGTGCGGATCCCCGAGCACCCCGTCGTGCGCGCGCTGCTCGCCGAGCTGGGCGAGCCGCTGCTGTCCTCGACGCTCATCCTTCCCGGCGAGAGCGAGCCGCTCACCGATGGCTGGGACGTCAAGGAGCGGCTCGACCACGTCGTCGACGTCGTCATCGACTCGGGGGAGTGCGGCGACAGCCCCACCACGGTCGTCGACTTCACGAGCGACCCCGCGGGGGAGGTCGCCCGACAGGGTGAGGGAGCCTGGCCCGCTCGCTGAACCGGCGGGCCGCCCTCGGTGGATGACGGTGTGCCGGAACGGGGCAGGACAGGTTGCCGAGGGCCGGACCGTTCGGGGTCAGCTGCCGTAGAGGGCGCGCACGCCGGCGCGGTCCTGGTCGGTCATGCTGAGGTCGTCGGACGTCCCGTTGCACTGGGGGTAGTGCATGATCGACGCCGAGTCGTAGGGGGTCAGCGCACGCCAGTTGTTGTCCTCGAAGCAGGTGCCGGCCTCGGGGCGGGTGTGCTCGTGGCGGAACCCGAGGGTGTGGCCGAGCTCGTGGGCCATGATGTTGCTCGGGGTCCAGGAACCGGCGTTGTACAGGCTCGCGGCGTTGACGAGCACGTTGCGCGAGGACTTCGGGCTGCTCGGGAAGAACGCCCGCGCGATGTACTGGGTGGTCCTCGTCGGCTCGACCGAGAACACGATGGCGTTGTTGCGGGTGGTGCAGCTGCCGTCCTGGGTCGTGACGTGGGTGAAGTTCACCTTCGTGGTCGCGGCCTCCCACTGACCCACGCCGGCGGTCATGGCGCTGACGACACGGCTGTAGTCGGCGCCGAACTTGGTGCTGACGCAGTAGGTGAGGTTGAGCGCCTGGCTGGCGGACCACTTGTCGTCCTGGCCGTTGACCCGGTTGACGATGAGGCCGTCGACGTCGGTGTCCGGCTGGGCGACCATCGTGTCGTAGAACTGGCGGAGCACACCGTCGGTCGCCGCCGGCTCGTCGCCGTTGACGATGTACTGGGTGTCGAAGTCCTTGAACGTCGACGCCCGGAACTCCTGGAACGAGGGTGCGCCGTCGGTGCTCGTCGGCACGGCCGCGGCGGTCGCCACGAACGCGGTGCTGACGGCGAGCGTGGTCCCGGCGACCGCGGCTGCGGTGCGTGCGAGGGGTCGACTCATGAGGGGAACTCCTTCTCGTCGGGCTCACCGGGTTCCGGTGGGCAACACCGCGAGACGCTAGGTCGGGTCCGGTCAGCGGACAGCATGGAGGACGTCTGGAGTCACCCCGGATCCGGTCAGGAGTCGGTCAAGGCCGCGGCGGCCGAACGGAGCTCCGCGAGGACGCGGGCGTCGATCCCGGCGGGGGAGTGCCGGTTCTCGAGGTTCGCCCCGGACATCCACGCCCCGAGGGCGCGCTCGACCCCGTCCGGTGCCGGCGTGGGGCGATGGCCGAGGGTGACGAGGTGGGCTGCGACCTCGTCGCGCAGGGATCCCTCCAGCGGGGCGACGTCCTCGGGGCCGCCGAAGACGAGCGTCGCGACGGCGTGGACGCGGGCCAGCTCGGTGGGTGCCTGCGGGTGGTCGTCGACGCGGAGGTCGGCGAGGACGCCGCTGGCGTCGTACCCGGCTCCCGGGGCGAGGACGAGGAGCGCGGCGCTCTGCCTGCCGCGGGAGTCCCCGCCCGCGGCGTCACCGGCGAGGAGGGCGGCGAGGAGTCGCTCGTCGAGCCGCCGGCCCGCGGCGGCGAGGAAGGCCTCCTCCATCGCGTCGACGACCTCGGGACCGGTGAGGATGTTCCCGTGCACGGCCCACGCCGTGGTCGCGTCGCCGCCGGCGCGGCCCCCGGCCCAGGGAAAGCACTCGTCGCCGGTGAACGTCGCGGCGCCGGTGGCCCCGACGGCTCCCACCTGTCGCGACGCCCGGCCGGCGTCGGCCGCGGTGGCGGCGCCGAGGGCGGGGCCGACCTCGGCGCCGCGTCCGAGCGCGTCGAGCACCTCGTCGCGGTAGGCCCAGCGCGCCATCGACTGGGTGACCACGGCGCCGACGCCGAGCCGCACGGCGGGCACGACCGAGCCGACGGCGACGAACCGGCTGGCGACCGCGACACCCCAGGCGTCACCGTCGTGTGCGGCGATGGAGAACGTCATGCCGGCACGGTACGGCCCCGGCGCCGCCAGGGGTCAGCGACGGGTCAGGAGAACGGCGGTCTCGAGGTGGTCGGTCTGGGGGAACATGTCGAACGCCCGGGCCTCCACGGCCCGCCACGACGGCATCGCCGCGAGGTCGCGGCCCAGGCTGCCGAGGTGGCAGCTCGAGTACACGAGGTGGGCCGCGTCCGACGCGTCGAGCCACGCGGCGAGCTCGGGGCCGAGCCCACGCCGCGGCGGGTTGACGACGACGAGGTCGGCCGAGCCCTCCAGGCGAACGGTCGTCGCGTCCCCGGCGACGAACTCGACGTCGGGAGAACCGGTTCCGTTGGCCCGCGCACCCTCGGTCGCGGCCGCCACCGCCTCCTCCGACGTCTCGACACCCACGACCCGTCGGGTGGGAGCCGCGAGGTGCAGGGCGAACCCGCCTACGCCGCAGTAGTAGTCGTGCACCACGGTGGGGGAGAGGGACTCCGCCCACGCCCGCGCCTGCGCGTACAGGCCGGTGGCGACGCGCGTGTTGGTCTGGAAGAAGCTGCGAGGGCCGAGGAACAGGGTGACGTCCCCGAGCCGGATCGGGAGCAGCGACTCGTCGGTGAGGACCACCTCCGTGTCGCCTTCGAGGACGGCCTTGTGCTCCGCGAGGACGTTGGCCGTGACGACCCTGGCGGAGGGCAGCGCGGACCGCAGGGCGGGGAGGGCCGCGCGCAGGACGTCGACGGACCCGGGGGAGCGGACGACGAACCGGACGAGGTGCTCGCCGTCGGGGGAGTGGGTGACGATGAGGTGCTTGAGGTCGCCGCGCCGGCCCGGCACGTCATAGGGCACGATGCCGAGCTCGGCCACGAGGCGGTGCAGCGGGTCGAACGTGGCGGCGAGGCCGGGCTCGTAGAGGCCGCAGCGGCGCAGGTCGACCCCGCGGCCCTCGCGGTCGAGGATGCCGAACGTCGGCGCGCCCGCGCGGCCCGCGACGACGAGCTTGGCCTTGTTGCGGAACTCCGACTCCGGGCCGGTGAGCGGGGGGTGCCACTCGACGCCGGCCGCGACCCCACGCAACGCCTCGGCCGCCCTCGAGGCCTTGGCCCGGACCTGGTCGCCGTACGGGACGCCCATGAGCGCGCACGAGCGGCACCGGTGGGCGTCGAAGTAGTCGCACTGCATGGTGCCACCCAGCCTAGAGGGCGGGCGTCGGATCACGGTATGCGCCGGTTGGCGGGCCATTTGAGGCGGGATCCGAAGGACGGTAGGGTGTCGGATGACTCGATCCGTAGACATCGCCCTTGGTCGCTGTCCGGGTCGCACCCTGTCGAGACCCCGTCACGGACGGGGGAGGAGAGCGCAATGAGCGAGCACCTGATGACGTCGGCCGCCCTGTCCGTGCCGGCCCACGACCCCGGCACCTACCGGCGCCTGCCCGAGCGGTCCACGCCGGTCGACCGCTCCGTCGTCGAGCGGCTGCTCGCCGCGGAGTGGGAGCGCTTCACCGGGTGGTCCTCCGGGTCGGGCGAGCACAACCTGCGGGCCGCCAAGACCCTCCCGCTCGGTGTGACGAGCTCCTTCCAGCACTGGGAGCCGTACCCGATCTCGGTCGCCTCGGCGCGCGGCGCGTGGCTCACCGACGTCGACGGCAACCGGCTGCTCGACCTGTCCATGGGCTTCGGCGCGATGCTCGTCGGCCACCTCAACCCCACCGTGGTCGCCCACGTCACCCAGGCGCTCACGAGCACCGGCACGCTCTTCGTCACCCCGTCGCCCCAGGCCACCGAGATGAGCGAGCGCTTCTGCGAGCGGTTCCAGCTCGACATGGTCCGCTTCACCAACTCGGGCACCGAGTCGCTCATGTATGCCATCCGGGCGGCGCGCGCGTACACCGAGCGCAAGGCGATCATCAAGATCGAGGGCGGCTACCACGGCGGCTACGACGCCCTCCAGGTCTCGGTGAAGCCCGGTCTGGACGAGATCGGCCCGGCCGACGCGCCCACCCCCCAGGTGCCCTTCGACGTCGAGGCCGGCACGGTCCACGTCGTCGCGTACAACGACCTCGGGCAGCTGGACCGCGTCCTCGCCGAGCACGGGCGTGACATCGCGGCGCTCGTCGTCGAGCCGGTCATCGAGAACCTGTCCATCGTCGTCCCGGACGAGGGCTACCTCGCCGCCGTCCGCGCCGCGTGCGACGCCCACGGCGTCGTCCTCATCTTCGACGAGGTCAAGACCGGCCTGACCGCCGGCCCGGCCGGTGCCGCACAGCGGCTCGGCGTCACCCCCGACCTCATCACCCTCGCCAAGTCCATCGGCGGCGGGCTGCCCCTCGCGGCGTTCGGCGGCCGGCGCGACGTCATGGAGGTCGTCGTCGACGGCCGGATGGCGCACTTCGGCACGTACAACGGCAACCCGCTCGTCATGGCGGCGGCCAAGGCCGTCGACGAGCTGTGCACGCCCGAGGCCCTCGCGTCCGCGGAGGGTGTCAACGTCCGCGCCCTCGACGCCATCAACGCGGTCATCGACGAGTTCGAGCTGCCGGCCCACACGGTGGGTCTCGGGGTCAAGGGATGCGTCACCTGGGCGACCACCCCGGTGCGCAACTACCGGGACTACAAGGCGACCGACTTCGGTCTCGCCGAGCTGTCCTGGCTGTGGGGTGTCAACCGCGGCATCCTCACCCCTCCCGGCCTCGACGAGCAGTGGCTCGTGTCGCTGGCGCACACCGACGACGACATGGCAACCCTCGTCGACGACTTCCGCCAGCTGGGGGCGGCGCTGCGCGGCTGAGCCACCCCTGGTCGCCACGACGCCCCCGGCGAGCCGCTGCCGCGGGGGGCGTCGGGCTGTCTACCCTCGATGACGTGCCCGACCTCACCGAACCGTGTCCCGCGTGCGGGACCCTGATGCGCTGGGAGACCTCGCACGAGCGCTGCGACGGGTGCGGATGGATCCGCCCGTGCTGCGAGGGCGCTCCCTGCCCCGTGCCCCCTGGCCCTCCCGTGACGAACGCGCCTGTGGCGCAGGGGAGCTCGCCGCTACCCTGACCGCTCCGGTCCCACCGTGAGCGCCGTGAGGACGTGGGGGAGGAAGGCGCGCGCGATCTCCCGGTACCCCGCGTCGTTGGGGTGGAACCAGTCCGCGGCGAGGCGTCCGCTCCACGACCTCGGGCCCTCGCTCCTCATGTCGACGACCTCGAGGTGGCCTGCGGCGCCGGCCCTCTCGACGTGGACGTTGGCCCGGCGGGCCGCCGCCCGAGGCTGGGGGAGCGTGGCCACGACGGCGCCGCGCGGCAGCCGCCCCACGAGGTCGCCGAACGCGTCGGGGAGCCGCCGCCGGGCCCGGCCACCCGCGAACAGGTCGTTCGACCCCGCGAGCACCGTGACGAGGTCCGGTGCGTCGGTGTCCCGGGCGCGGGGGAGCGCCTCGAGGGCGGGGAGCTGTCGCTCGAGGACGTCGGTGGAGCGGGCCCCGGTCGCCGAGAGGTTGACGACCACGAGGGGACGCCCCGAGGCCTCCAGCCACCCGGCCAGCTGGGAGACCCATCCGGCGTCCCAGGCCGACGCCCCGACACCCTGCGACATCGAGTCGCCGAGGACGACCCAGCGCCGCCCGGGGGAGTCCAGCGCCCGGGTGTTGTTCGCGCGCCAGGCGGCCGCGAACGGCTCGACGTCCTCCTGCACCCGTCGGACCCCCGGGACGAGGAGCCCGAGCGTGCGGACCCCGAGGCCGCGAGGGCGCCCGGTCGTCGTCGCGTGGTCCAGGGGGGTGCCGCGGGAGTCGCTCACAGCGCGAGCTCGAGGCCGTCGTCCGAGGCGACGTCGGCCTCGACTGCGCGGCTCACCGTCCACGTCCGACCCCCGGCCTCGATGACGTCCATGCGGCGGAGTCTCGCACCCCGACGCCGTGGGGACGGACCCACCACAAGGGGAGGGTGAGGAGGGGTGTCCGTCCCCTTGAAATGACATAATGTCGATTATCGGCGTTCGCGAGCCACGCTGAGCGGGGCCTCCCGCTCCGGGAGGCTCACGCGGGACGGTGCGGCGCCGCGACCGACCAGGGAGGACACGCTGCGGGCCCGTGATACGCCGGCCCGGGCGCGTGGGTGACAATGTGCGGGCACCACGGGAACGTGGGGCCCCCGGTGATCGCTGTGCACCTCGGTGGCCCCGACCGGTGCACGCCGAGATCGACGACGTAGTGAGGAGCACGACGGTGGGCAAGTCGACCAGGCCAGCGGGCGGTGCCCGGGCCGGCCGGGACAAGCTCGAGGCCCTGCGCAAGGAGCAGCAGGCCAAGGAGCGGCGGACCCGCCTCGTCCTCATCACCTCGGTGCTCACGGTGATCCTGCTCATCGCGGGCATCGTGGGCTTCACCATCTGGCGTGACGTCTCGACGCGGCCGACGCTCGACGCGGTCCAGACCTTCGAGGTCTCGCGCGACCACACGACGGACCCCGTCACCTACGAGCAGACCCCGCCGGTCGGTGGCAACCACAGCCCGACGTGGCTCAACTGCGGCGTGTACACCGCTCCGGTGCCGAACGAGAACGCCGTGCACTCCCTCGAGCACGGCGCCGTCTGGGTGACCTACCGCCCCGACCTTCCGGCCGACCAGGTCGAGCAGCTCGTCGACTCCCTCCCCGACACCTACATGGTGGTCTCCCCGTTCGAGGGGCTCGACGCCCCCGTCGTGGCGAGCGCCTGGGGGACCCAGCTCAAGCTGACCGGCGTCGACGACCCGCGCCTCGAGGAGTTCGTCAAGGAGTACCGGCAGGGCCCGCAGACGCCGGAGCCGGGTGCGTCCTGCACCGGCGGGACGGACGGCGTGACCCCGGGCGGCCAGATGGAGCAGCCGACGCCCTCCGACTCCGCCTCGCCGACGCCGTCCGCGACCGCGAGCCAGTGACCGCCGAGAGCCCGTGACGAGCGAGCGCGACGACCTCGGCGCGACCACGCGACACGACGTGGCCGACTCCGACGCCGGCTTCGGGCTGCACGCCGACGACGCGCCGAGGGGTTCCTCCGTCGGCGCGTCGTGGGCCCTGGTGGCCGGCGCCGCGGTCGTCGCGCTGCTCCTCGGCGTCCTCGGCACCCTCTGGCTCGGCGGGGACCGCTCGTCGGCCCCGTCGGACTGGAGCGCCGACGCCGGGTTCGCCCGCGACATGCAGACCCACCACCACCAGGCGGTCGAGATGGCCTTCCTCGTCTACGCGCGGACCGAGGACGCCGACGTGCGGACCCTGGCCTACGACATCGCCACGAGCCAGCAGCAGCAGGCCGGGCAGATGTACGCGTGGCTGCGGCTGTGGGGGCTCCCGCAGACCGGCAGCCGGGAGCCGATGGCCTGGGTCGGGGGGCAGCACGCCGACGCCCACGCCCGCCCCGACGGGACGATGCCCGGGATGGCGAGCCCCGCCCAGCTCGACGAGCTGCGGGCGGCGAGCGGGGTCGAGGCGGAGCGGATCTTCCTCCGGCTGATGATCGACCACCACCGCGGCGGGGTCGCCATGGCCGACGCCGCAGTCGCCGAGGCGGGCACCCAGGAGGTGCGGACCCTGGCCTCGGCGATCGCCTCGGCGCAGACCTCGGAGATCAGGCTCCTGGAGTCCATGCTCGCCGAGCGCTCCTGACCCCGACCGGCCGCCACCACACCCTGCGGTCACCCCGCCCGCTCCCCCACCTCCTTGACCCGGCGCAGCCGGCGCGCCTCGACCTCGTACCGGCTGCCCACGCCGGCTCCCGTGCGGAAGAACCGGCGCCGCAGCGATCCCTCGACCTCGACCCGGTCGTCGGGGGCGAGCGAGGCGGCCGTGCGCCGTACCCCGGCGGTCCAGCAGGCGACGTCGATCGTGTCGACCGTGGCGGCCGAGCCGGCGGACCCACCCGAAGCGCCCACGCCCTTGGCACCGCGCGCCGCCCGCGGCACGACGAGGCGCAGCGTCTGCACCGTGTCCCCGCTCGGCAGCTCGCGCGGCTCCCCCACGGCACTGACCCGTCCCACGAGCCGCACCGAGTTGACCTCCTCCATGGCACTCCCCTCCCCCGTCGGCGGTCAGCGACGCGGCCGGGGTGGCCGGCGCGGACCACTCCCCGACCCTCCACCGCGACCACCGCCGCGCACCACCCCCCGGGCGAACCTGTGGACGGCGCACCGGTCCCGGGCCCCCCTGTGGACGACGTCGTCCCACTGGTACGCACCCGTCACACGGGTATGGCCCGATCGGGTGGTCTTTCGTCGTCAAGGCTGACCCGGTCCCCGATCTGCGCTTATCGTGAGTGCGGGCCCGCAAGCAGGGGCGTGGTCCTGGCGTCCTCGGGCGTCCGATGTCGATAGGGAAGAGACCGACGTGCGCAGGGCCACACCACCGCGCGCGGCGACCCTCGTGGTCGCCGCGTCCTTGGCGGCCGTTCTCGCAGCGCCCTCCGTCCTCGCGGAGGAGCCGGAGCCGAGCCCCACCCCCACGCCGAGGGGCGACCTCGTCGTGCCCGTCCCGACGTCGGAACCGGCACCGACGACCACGTCGACGCCGCGCCCGACGGTGACCACCCCGGACACCGACGACCCGGACCCCCACCCGTCCTCGCACGCCGAGCCCGACCACGACGAGCCGCTGAGCGGGACCTTCCTCCGGTCCCAGATCGCCGAGGCGGCGCGCATCACCGCGGCGCTCAACGCGAGCACCTCGCAGGTCGCGGCGGCCACGCGCGAGATGGACCGGCTCGCGGACCAGTCCAACGCCCTCCTCGAACGTCTCCAGGCCGCCCAGGACACCGAGGCCGCAGCCACCGAGGAGGCGAGCCGCGCCCGCGCCGACCTCGTCCTCCTCGAGAGCCGCCTCGCCCGCGCCCGGGCCGTGCTGCGTGAGTGGGTCTTCTCGGTCTACTCCGGTGGGGGCGGCGAGTCGGACCTCGCGGGGATGCTCGACGCCATGCTCGCCGAGCCCGAGGACGTCGGAGACCCCCTCGGCGACCTGTCCTACCTCACCGAGCAGCGCACCCGGGCCCTGCAGGACGTGCGGGTCCTCACGGCCGAGCAGGTGCGCCTCAGCGCGGCCGCCGACGCCGCGGAGACCCGGGCCCGCGACGCCCGCGCGACGATCCAGCGCGAGAAGGCCGCCCTCGACAAGGTCGTCCTCGCCCAGCGTGCCAAGGTCGCCGACCTTCGCAAGCTCCAGGTCGCCGAGGTCGAGCGGGCCGGGCCGATCGCCAACATCCTCGTGGGCGCCCGCACGCCGGAGGCTCGCGCCGCCGCCGCGGCCCTGCGCGACGCGCTCGCGGCCGCCTCCTACGACATCACCGCCATCGGCAAGCCGTGCACCGGTGACACCGCGGTCTACCCCAACGGGATGTACCCCGCGAGCGCCCTGTGTCCCCTCTGGGGTGCGCCTGGGGAGCGGCTCGCCCCCCAGGCGGCCGCCGCGTTCAACGCCCTGAGCAAGGCGTACGCGGCGCAGACCGGGGTGCCGCTGTGCGTCACCGACTCCTACCGCTCCTACGCCGAGCAGGTCACCGTCAAGGCCAAGCGGGGCTCGTTCGCCGCCACCCCGGGCACGAGCCGGCACGGCCTGGGTCGCGCCCTCGACCTCTGCGGCGGGGTGCAGCGCTTCGACTCCCCCGCCCACCGCTGGATGAAGCAGAACGGGCCGCTCTACGGCTGGTTCCACCCGTCGTGGGCCGCGGCCGGCGGTTCCCTCCCCGAGCCCTGGCACTTCGAGTTCGCCGGCTGAGCCGCGGTCGTCCCCGGGGCGCAGCGGTCAGGACACGCGGTGCTCGGTGTGCTCCTTGACCGGGATCATCACCGCGAAACCCGCGGCGAGGATGAGGACGATGCCGAGGATGCCCCAGTACTGCGTGTTCGCCTCACCGGTGAGGGCGGCGCCGAGCGAGACGAACCCCCCGAACGCCAGCGGCGCCAGGAACGACACCGCCCTGCCCGTGGTGGCGTAGAGCCCGAAGATCTCGCCGTTCTTGCCCTGCGGGATGAGCCGGGCCAGGAAGCTGCGCGACGCCGCCTGGGCGGGCCCGACGAAGATCGTCATGAGCAGCCCGACGCTCCAGAAGACCGGCGCACCGCCGTCCTTGAGCACGAAGATCAGCAGGCCGAGCACGACCAGTGACCCCAGCGAGACGAGGATGACGCGCTTCGGGCCGATGCGGTCGTCGAGCAGGCCGAAGAGCATCGTCGCCACGCCCGCCACGACGTTGGCGACCGCACCGAAGATGATGACCTCCCCGTCGGACAGGCCGAAGGTGCGAGCGGCGAGGACCGCCCCGAAGGTGAACACCCCTGCCAGCCCGTCGCGGTACAGGGCCGACGCGAGGAGGAACCACACCGTGTGCCGCGAGACCCTCCACAGCGCGCTGATCGACTGCCAGAGCAGCCGGTAGGACTGCACGATGCCGACTCGCGGGGCCCGCGCCCGCTCGGGGTCCTTGAGCACGAAGAACGTCGGGATGGTGAACAGCGCGATCCACAGGCCGCAGACGAGCATCGAGACGCGGATGTCCAGGCCGTCGGCGTTCGTGACACCGAACAGGCCGACCTCGGGGGCGATGAAGGCGAAGTTGAGCAGGAGGAGGACGAGGATGCCGCCGAGGTAGCCCATCCCCCAGCCCAGCCCGGAGACGCGGCCGACCGTGGCGTTCGTGGCCACCTGGTCGATCGTGGCGTTGTACGTGACGCCCGCGATCTCGGAGACGATGGAGCCGACCGCGAGGATGCCCAGGCCCAGCCACAGGTACCCCGGCTCCGGGCGCACCACGAACAGGGCGGCGGCGAGGCCGGCGAGGGCCCACGTGAGCAGCCGCAGGGTGCGGACCGTGCGTCCCGAGCGGTCGGCGTTCTGCCCGATGACCGGTGCGAGGAGGGCGACGAGGACGCCCGCGGCGGCCGTGGACCAGGTCAGTGCGAGGGTCGGACCGTTGCCGGTGCCGAAGGAGTCGCTCGTGATGTAGACCGAGAAGACGAAGGTGATGATGACCGTGTTGTAGGGCTGCGAGCCCCAGTCCCACATCCCCCACGCGATGACCCTCCGGCGCGAGGTCGGAGCCGCGACGTCGAGGGCGGTGGGGCCGAGGACGGCGTCGGCGTCGGCCAGGGGCGATGATGTCGTCACGCGCCGAACGGTAGACCCGCGGGCCCCCACGGGGAACGCGCAACGCGGGAATTGAGGCCGCGTACTCAGCCCGTCGCCGCAGGTCGCGACACGCCCGGCGACACGCCGTGGCACCGCGTCCCATCTGTGAGGGCTCTCACACCGAACACCTTCCACACCGTCCGCGGGACGGAACAACGCCTCCCCGCCGGTCGTTGAACGCCCCAGACCCGGCCGGGGCGACCTGTCGGCCGGGACACCACGAACCCGGGAGTTGAACCCCATGGCAGAACGCAGTCTCCGCGGCAGCCGGCTCGGCGCCCTGAGCATGGAGACCGACGACAACGTCGTTCCCAGCGAGCGCCGGATCACCACCTACCTGTGCCCCAACGGGCACACCATCGAGCTTCCCTTCTCCGTCGAGGCCGACGTCCCCCACACGTGGGAGTGCCGCTGCGGCGCCGAGGCGAAGCTCCAGGGCGGTGGCCCCGAGCCGGAGGCCAAGCCCGTCAAGCACGTCCGCACCCACTGGGACATGCTGCTCGAGCGCCGCTCCATCCCCGAGCTCGAGGAGCTGCTCGAGGAGCGGCTGACCCTGCTGCGCGAGTCGCGTGGCGAGAAGACGAAGAAGAAGACCGCCTGACCGCCCGACCTCCGGTCGAGCTGCTGACGCGCCGGCACCCCTCGGGGTGACCGGCGCGTCGCCGTGTCCGGGTCCCGCGTCAGCGCCCGTCGGGCGGCGGCGGGTCGTCGACGACCTCGCCCTGCACCACGTCCGGGTGGCTGGGCCGGCGTGGCGCCTCGCCCGTCGCGGTACCCGCCCCAGCACCGGGCCACTCCCCCAACGGCCCGAGGAGCCGCCGCGCGACGACGGCCTCGAGCCAGACGCGCGCGACCGGACGGGTGAGCGGGAGGATGAAGAAGAACCCGACGAGGTCGGTGACGAACCCGGGCGTGAGCAGCAGGGTGCCGCCGATGAGGACGAGGGCCGCGTCGGCGAGCTGGCGGCTCGGCATCCGACCGCTGCGCAGCGCCTCGGCCAGCGCCCGCCACGCCCGCGCCCCCTCGCGACGCACGATCCAGGCGCCGAGGAGCGACTCGACGAGCAGGAGGGCGAGGGTCTGCCAGCCCCCGATGACGCGGCCGACCGCGATGATCGCCGCGATCTCGACCGTGGGGACGACGAGGAGCGCGAGGAAGACCCAGCGCAGCCACCGCGGGCGGCGGGAGCGCCGCGCGTACGGGGTGGCCGCGGGACGGCTCACAGCGACTGCCACCTCGGCTCGCGCCGGTCGACGAGCTCGCGGACCTGCCGGGCCCGGTGGCGCACGCCCCAGCCGGTGATCCGGCGCAGCGACTCGGTCATGATGTCGCGGCTCATCTTCGAGGTCCCGACCTCCCGCTCGACGAAGGTGATGGGGACCTCGACGACGGTGAGCCCGGCCTTGACTGCGCGCCAGGTGAGGTCGGTCTGGAAGCAGTAGCCCTGGGAGGCGACGTCCTCCAGGCCCATCTCGCGCAGCGCATCGGCCCGGTAGACCCGGAAGCCCGCGGTCGCGTCGTTGACCGGCATGCCGAGGAGCACCTTGACGTAGAGGTTCCCGCCGACGGAGAGCGCCTTGCGGTGCAGCGGCCAGTTGACGACCGAGCCCCCCTTGATCCACCGCGAGCCGATGACGGCGTCGGCGTGCTCGGCCGCGGCGAGGAGGGAGGGCAGGTGCTCGGGACGGTGCGACCCGTCGGCGTCCATCTCGACGACGGCGTCGTAGCCGGCGTCGAGCGCCCAGCGGAAGCCGGCGAGGTACGCGGCGCCCAGGCCCTCCTTGCCGGCCCGGTGCAGGACGTGGACCTGCGGGTCGGCGGCGGCGAGCTCGTCCGCGACGGCGCCGGTGCCGTCGGGTGAGTTGTCGTCGAGGACGACGACGTCGACGGACGGCACCTCCTCACGGACCCGGCGCACGACGACGGGGAGGGTGTCGCGCTCGTTGTACGTGGGGATGAGGACGGCGACGCGCCGCAGGGGCGGTCGGGCGGTCTCGGTCAAGGGGTGTGGTCCTCGGTCGGTCGGTCAGGTGCTCCGGAAACCCTAACGTCCCGCCGGCCCAGGGTGCTCCCGGCCACCAGGGCGAGGAGGAGGGCGGCGGCCACCCGCTCCGGCCAGGGACCGAGGTGGTCCGAGGGCGTGGTGCCGGTGCGCACGACCGGGCGGGCGAGCCCCTGCTCGGCGGTGAACAGGCCGGTCCTGCCGCTGACCGACCCGTCGGGCGCGATGAACCCGGAGACCCCGACCGTGGAGACGTGGACGACCGAGCGCCCGTGCTCGATGGCCCGGATCCGGGAGATGGCGAACTGCTGCTCGGACTCCGCGCTGTACCCGAACGTCGCGTTGTTCGTCTGGACGAGGAGCAGGCTCGGGGTCGCCCCGGCGGCGGCCACGCTGTCGCGCATCAGCTGGTCGTAGGCGACCTCGAAGCAGATGGTCGGCAGGGCGGCGTACTCCCCCGTGGCGGACGGCACCCGGAACACCCCGACCGAGTCACCGGCGACGAAGTTGCCGGCGAGGTCGGCCGCGGGCGTGAACATCCGGAAGAACTGACGGTGCGGGATGTACTCGGCGAACGGCACCGGGTGCAGCTTGGTGTAGCGCTGCGGCTCCGCCCCGGAGCCGTCGTAGAGGAGCGAGACGTTCGAGCTGGCCCCGACCGGTTCGGCGAGCACCGCACCGACCACGAGCGGCACACCGACGGACTCCTGCGCCCGCTGGACCTGGGCCGCGGCGTCGGCGTTGCGGAAGGGGTCGATGTCCGAGGAGTTCTCGGGCCACACGACGAGGCTGAGGTCGCCGGGGGCGCGGGCCGCGAGCGCCTCGGTGCCGGCCACGTGGTTGTCGAGGACGGCACGCCGCTGTGCGTTGAAGTCGAGCCCGGCGCTCGGCACGTTGCCCTGGACCATCCCGACGGCGACCTCGCGCCCGTCCGTCGGGAGGGTGACGAGCCCGGGGGTGAGGAGGACCGCGACCGCGAGCACGGCCGGAACGACCGCTCGCGTCCGCGGGCCGCGGGCGAGGAACGCCGCCGCGAGCAGCAGGAGGGTCCCGACCAGGGCCACGGCGAAGGTCACGCCGGGGGCGCCGAGGTAGCGGGCGACTGCCGCGAGCGGGCTGTCAGCCTGGCTGAACGCCAGTCTCGCCCAAGGGAACCCGCCGTACGGCGTCGAGGAGCGCGCCCACTCCTGCACGACCCAGCCGAGTGGGACGAGGGCGTACGCGGCGCGCGTCCTCCCGGCCTCGGCGAGACGGCGCCCCGCGAAGCCGGTGACCGCGCCCTGCACGCCGAGGTAGAGCGCCTCCAGCGTGGCGAGGGCGAGCCACGGGACCGCGCCGACGTAGATGCCCGACCACGACAGGGTCGGGACGAAGAACGCCAGACCGGCGACGAGGCCGAGGAGGAGACCGCGTCCTGCGCCGGCACGCAGGGTCAGCCCGCCGAGGACGGCGACGGCGACGGGCGCGAGGAACCACAGGTCGTGGTCCGGGAAGGCGAGCCAGAGCAGCAGGCCGGCGACGACGGCACCGACGAGCTGGATCGGGAGCCGGAGCGCGGGAGGCACGCGCTCACGGTAGGTCACCCCGCCGGCGGCACCACGACGACCCCCCGGGCCGTCGTCGCGACGAGCGGTGGGTCGAGGACGTCGGCGGCCGACTCGCCGCGCTCGGGGGCGCCGCGACCCACGACCCGCACCTCGAAATCCATCTCGCGGGAGCGGGTTCCGACGCGGACGATCCGCGCCTCGACCTCGATGACGTCGCCGGCGCGGACCGGCGCCCTGAACTGGACGTCGGAGTACGACGCGAACAGGCCCTCGTCGCCGTCGGTGAGGATGCACATCTCGGTGGCGACGTCACCGAAGGCGGCCAGGCTGTAGGCGCCGTCGACGAGGTTCCCGGCGTAGTGCGCGTGGCTGTACGGCACGTAGCGGCGGTGGGTGACGGTGCGGCCGACCTCTGCCGTCATCGCTGTCGTCCTCTCGGCTCGGGGCTGGTGCGGGGCGTGACCAGCTCGTGGACGAGGTAGCTCGCGACCTCGCCCGGTGTGGTGCCGCGGCCGAAGATCCGGTCGACGCCGAGCGCGCCGGCCGAGCCCTCCTCGAAGCGGGGGCCGCCGACGACGAGCAGCGGCACCTGGCCTGCCGGGAACGCCTCACGGAAGGCGGCCGACATCTCGGTCGTGTTGTGGATGTGGGCGTCGCGCTGGGTGACGACCTGCGAGACGAGGACGGCGTCGGCGCGGACCTCGCGCGCGGTGTTGACGAGGTCCGGCACGAGCACCTGGGCGCCGAGGTTGACCACGGTCATCTCGCGGTAGTACTCCAGGCCCTTCTCGCCCGCGAACCCCTTGATGTTGAGGATGGCGTCGATGCCGACGGTGTGCGCGTCGGTGCCGATGCAGGCGCCGACGACGACGAGCTTGCGGCGCAGGCGCTTCTTGATCTCGGCGTTGACCTCCTTGGCGGTCAGGAGCGGGAACTCCCGCTCGACGACCTGCACCTCACGCACGTCGACGAGGTGGGTGACCGAGCCGTAGACGACGAAGAAGGTGAAGTCGGGACCGATCGCCTTGGCGTGGACGAGGAGTGCCGGCTCCATCCCCATCTTGGCGGCGAGCTGGAGGGCGGCGCCCTCGGCCCGCTTGTCGTGCGGCAGGGGCAGCGTGAACGACACCTGGACCATGCCGTCGCCGGTGGCGTCACCGTAGGGACGCACGAGGGGGCCGGGGATGGACACGGTCACCGGGTCGCTCCTTCCTCGAGCATCGTCGTCGCCGGGTTGTCGTAAGCCTCCGCCTTGCGGACGACGCCGTCGAGCCCCTTGCCCTTCGTGGCCGGCCGCTTCATCGAGCCGAACGTGCCGTCGGCGATGGCAGCGAGCAGGGGCGGGTCGCCCGCGGTGTCGCTGTCGGAGACGATGGCCTCGAGCAGGTCGACGGCCTCCCCCAGCACCTGGCGCGCGCGGGTCTGGATCAGCCCGTCGCGCGGGGGGTGGAAGTCCTCGGTGAGCCCGCCCGCGGCATCCATGACGTACCGGACGTTCTGGAGGGCGAGGTCGCGGTCGGAGAGCCATGGCGTGACGACGGCCTCGGTCATCATCCCGACGAGGAGGATGCCCTGGCCCGTCATCGCGCCGACGAGGTTGAAGAACCCGTCGAGGAGGTAGCCGCGGAAGACGTCGCCGGTCATGTGCTTCGTGGGCGGCATCCACTTGAGCGGCGCGTCCGGGAAGAGCTGGCGCGCGAGGAGGGCGTGGGCGAGCTCGAGGCGGAAGCTGTCCGGGACGTCGGGGTTGATCTCGAAGGCGTGCCCGAGGCCCAGCTGCCAGTCCTGCAGGCCGGCCTCCTTGGCGAAGTACTCGTTGAGGAGCTGGCTGACCGTGACGGTGTGCGCTGCCTCGACGGCGTCGGCGGTCGTGAGGTAGTTGTCCTCGCCGGTGTTGATGATGATGCCCGCGCGCGCGTGGACCTGGCGGCTGAAGCGCTGGTCGACGAAGGTACGGATCGGGTTGATGTCGCGGAAGAGGATCCCGTACATCGAGTCGTTGAGCATCATGTCGAGCCGCTCGAGGCCCGCGAGCGTGGCGATCTCGGGCATGCACAGGCCGGACGCGTAGTTCGTCAGCCGGACGTAGCGTCCGAGCTCCTTGCTCGTCTCGTCGAGGGCCGCCCGCATGAGGCGGAAGTTCTCCTGGGTCGCGTAGGTGCCGGCGTAGCCCTCGCGGGTCGCGCCCTCGGGGACGAAGTCGAGCAGGCTCTGGCCGGTCGAGCGGATGACGGCGATGACGTCGGCGCCCTCGCGAGCGGCGGCCTGCGCCTGGGGGATGTCCTCGTGGATGTCGCCCGTGGCGACGATGAGGTAGATCCACGGGGTGCGCTCCGGGTTGCCGTGGCGGCGGATGAGGCGGTCGCGGGCGGCGCGCTGGCGGTCGACGGTGCGCAGGCCCTTCGCGACGGCGGTCCGGGCGGCCCTGCGCGAGGCGGTGACGTCGCGGCCCTCGGGAAGGCGGAACGTCACCGAGCCGCTCGAGGCCTTCTGCGCGAGGGTCAGCAGGTCGGGGGCCTCGCCGCGCCGGAGGGCGTCCCAGACCGGGGTCGTGACCCCGTGCTCGAGGCCCACGCTCCCCCGGACCGCGTCGACGAGGTGGTTGACCCACGGGACGTTGTCGTGGTCGGCGCCGGACAGCCCCGCGAGGCGGAGGGTCGCGCGCTCGACGGACACGGTCGTGTGGCTCTTCGCCAGGTCGACGACCGGCCGGCCGGCCCGGCGGGCGAGGGTGCGCGCCCGTCGAACGGTCGCGGGGTCGAGCTCGAGGAGGGAGCGGCGTGCAGACACGGCGTCAATCTAGCAACATCACCGCAGGACTTCCGTGGGCCTGAGGACGAGGCCGCAGATTCTCAGGTGAGGGCCGCTCCGCTCTGGTTGCTCGTCGCACACCGTTCCTCCGAGACGCGTCCCGGAAACCCGATGGTGGGTGCGCTGCCCGCGTGGCAGCATCCGCGGGTGACCGACCGCCACGCTGCTCCTCCTGCTCCCCCGGCATCGCCCTGGCCCCGCCGCAGCGCGGACCTGCTGTTCCGGGTTCCCACCGAGGACGACGTCGCGCCGCTGCTCGCCTGGCGCAACGACCCACGGGTCGGGTACTGGCTGATCCGTACCCGCGCCGACGAGGCGTCGATGCGCACGTCTCTGCGAGGTCCGAGGGACCCTGACGACTTCTCGGCCGTCGCGGTGCACGACGGGGAGGTCGTGGCCGCGGCCTACCTCTCCGTCTCCGACGGCATGGGTCAGGACGTCGGCACCGGGCACGTGCGGGCCGAGGGGCTGCTCGGCTGGAACGTCGCGCCTGGGTGCTGGGGGCGGGGGTTCGCGACGCAGATCGCGCGAACGCTGCTCGAGGTCGCCTTCGACGAGCTGCGGCTGCACCGGGTCACGGCCGGGTGCTTCGCCGACAACACCGCCTCGTGGCGGGTCATGGAGAGGGTCGGGATGCGCCGTGAGCAGCACGGCGTCAAGGACTCCTGGCACGCCGACCTCGGGTGGGTCGACGGGTACACCTACGCGATGCTCCGCGAGGAGTGGCAGGACGGACTCAGTGCACGTCGTGGAGGACGGTGCCGCCCCGCACCGTGAGGCGGCACAGCGGGAGCGGGGCCCCACCGCCGAGGAGCGGCAGGCCGTCCTTCCCCGTCGCCGTCACGGCCCACGCCGCGAAGGTCGCCGGGGCTCCCACGCGCAGGACCCCCCCGTCGCCCCCCGCGGCCGTCCAGCCCCCGCGCGTGTGCGCGTCGACGGCGGTGGCGGTCGTGACCCGCTGGGTCGGGTCGCGGTGGTTGACGGCAGCGCGCACCGCGGCCCACGGGGCGAAGGGGGTGACCGGCGCGTCGGACCCGAACGCCATCGCGACCCCCGCCGCCGCCAGGGCCGCGAACGGGTTGACGCCGGGCACCCGGTCGGCGCCGAGGCGCTGCGCGTACATCCCCTCCGGCCCGCCCCACGCGGCGTCGAACGCCGGCTGGACGCTGGCCGTGATGCCGAGCCGCGCCATCCGGCGGACCGCCGCCGCGTCGAGCATCTCCGCGTGCTCGAGGCGCGGGCGCGAGGCGCGGACGGGGTCGACCCCGACGAGCGCCGCCGCCGCCTCGTAGCCCTCGAGCACGAGGTCGATCCCGGCGTCCCCGATGACGTGGAAGCCGTTCTGCACCCCGGCCACCGCGCACGCGGCGACGTGGTCACGCACCCCGGCGACGTCGCGGAAGGCCGTGCCGCGGCATCCGGGCTCGTCGGCGTAGTCGGCGCGCAGGAGGGCGGTGTGCGAGCCGATCGACCCGTCGACGTTGAGGTCGCCGGCCAGCCCGCGCGCGCCGTGGAGCGCGACGAGGGCGAGGGCCTGCTCGGGGTCGGTCACCGCCTCGGCCCAGTAGCCGACGGTCAGCGGCAGGTGGGGGTGCGTGCCGGCCGCCAGGACGTCGGCGAAGTCGTCGGCCGACGTGAGCAGCGGACCGCCGCACTCGTGGACGGCGACGACCCCCTCCGCTGCCGCGGTCCGCAGGGCCAGCTCGACGTCGTCGCGGCGCTGCGCCCCCGTCCGGGACGCGTCGAAGGCCGCCCGGGCGGCGTTCTTCGCGTCGCGGACGAGGAAGCCGTCGTCCTGCCACCCGTCGAGGTCGGCGGCACCGGAGGCGGCGGCGAGGGCGCTCGACACGACGGCGGAGTGCCCGTCGACGCGCGAGGCGTACACGACGCCCCCGGCGCTCGCCCGGTCGAGCTCGCGGCGCGTCATCGGCCGGCCGCCGGTCCAGTCCTGTTCCTGCCAGCCGTGGGCGAACACCGGGCGGCCGCGACCGCGGCGGGCGGCGTCGGCGACGAGGTCGAGCGCCTCGGTGACGGTGCGCGTGCCCGCGAGGTCGACGCCCCGCAGCCCGAGGCCGGTGTGCGAGACGTGGGCGTGGGCGTCGACGAACCCGGGCAGGACGAGGGCGCCGTCGAGGTCGACGACGGCGTCGACGCCGTCCGCGTGGGCCGACGCGCCGCCCTCGTCGCCGAGCCAGGCCACCGTGCCGTCGTCGCCGACGACCAGGGCGGTGGCGGCGGGGTGGTCGGGCGTCCGCACGTGGCCCCGCCGGAAGAGGGTCGTCGGCATGCGCGCCACTCTAGGAGGACGGGTCCGCGCGGCCGGGACCGGGCGTACGGTGGTCGCGTGACGCTCCCCCGGGCCCTCGGCCGGTTCAACTCGCGGGTCACGAACAAGGCGCTCGTGCACCTCGTGGGGCGCTGGACCTTCGCCGAGGTCGAGCACGTCGGGCGCCGCTCCGGGCGCCGGTACCGCACTCCGGTCAACGCGTTCCGCGAGGGCGACCGCGTCACGATCGGGCTCACGTACGGCCGGCGCGTCGACTGGTTCCGGAACATCGTCGCGGCAGGAGGGTGCCGGCTGAGGCTCGGGCGCGAGGTCCTCGTCCTCGGCCCACCGGTGCTCGTCCCGTACGACGTCGCGGCCCCTCGCCTGCCGGCGGTCGCGCGCCCGGTCGTGCGGCTGGTCGGCGTCGACGACTGGGCAGAGCTCCCGGTGCTGTCGAGCGCCCCGGCATCCGCCTGACCGCTGCGGCCCGCGACGGGTCAGCGGTCGCCGACCACCTGGAGGGCGCAGCGGGCGATCTCGCGCTCCTCGTCCGTGGCGACGACCCACACCTCGGCGCGGCTGCCCGGGGCCGAGACCCGCCGCTCGGGCGGTCCCTCGGCGTTGGCCTGCTCGTCCAGGGAGAGCCCGAGCAGGCCGAGGCGCCCGACGAGCGCGGCCCTCAGGCGCGGGCTGTGCTGTCCGATCCCGCCCGTGAGGACGAGCGCGTCGAGGCGCCCCAGCACCGCCGCATAGGCACCCACGTACTTGACGAGACGGTGCACGGTGACGTCGAACGCGAGGCGCGCATCGTCCTCCCCCGCGTCGAGGCCGGACTCGAGGGTGCGGAAGTCGGAGGCGCCCGCGAGCGCGAGCAGGCCGCTGCGACGGTTGAGCGCGGCGTCGTAGTCGTCGACGGAGACGTCGGCGACCCGGGCGAGGTAGGGCCCGAGCGCCGGGTCGACGTCGCCGGAGCGGGTTCCCATGACCAGCCCCTCGGCGGGCGAGAGGCCCATCGAGGTCTCGATGCTGCGGCCGCCGAGCACCGCGCACGCGCTGGCGCCGTTGCCGAGGTGGAGGACGACGAGGGCCAGGTCGCCGAGCGAGCGGCCCATGAGCTCGGCGGTCCGGCGGGCGACGTGGGCGAACGAGGTCCCGTGGAAGCCGTAGCGCCGCACCCCGTGGTCCTCGCGCCAGTCGCGCGGCACGGCGTAGGTGTACGCCTCCGGTGGGAGCGTCCGATGGAACCCGGTGTCGAAGACGGCGACGTGGCGGGCGTCGGGGAATGCCTCGCGGGCCCGCAGGATGCCCTCGACGTTCGCGGGGTTGTGGAGCGGCGCGAGGGGCGCCAGCTCGCGCAGGGCCTCGATGACGTCGTCGTCGACCTCGACGGGCTCGGTGAAGCGCGGGCCGCCGTGGACGACCCGGTGCCCCACCGCGCGCAGGCCGTCGAGCGGGGGGCCCTCCTCCTCGAGGGCCCGGCGCGCGAGGGTGAACGCCTGGGCGTGCGACGGGCACTCGACGTCGTCGTCGATCCGCTTCCCGCCGGCCTCGTGGCGCAGGTGGGCGTCGCCGCCGATCTCGGAGACGATGCCGTCGGCGGCGGACTCCCCCGTCGCGGCGTCGACGACGCGGTACTTCAGCGAGGACGAACCGGCGTTGACGACGAGGACGAGGCCGTCGGCGGACGTCATCGGGCGCCGGCCTGGACGGCGGTGATGGCGATGGTGTTGACGATGTCGCGCACGAGGGCGCCGCGCGAGAGGTCGTTGACCGGCTGGTTGAGACCCTGCAGCACCGGCCCGATCGCGACGGCGGACGCGCTGCGCTGCACCGCCTTGTACGTGTTGTTGCCGGTGTTGAGGTCGGGGAAGACGAGGACCGTGGCCCGCCCGGCGACGGGGCTGTCGGGCAGCTTGGTCCGTGCCACGTCGGGGTCGACGGCGGCGTCGTACTGCAGGGGCCCGTCGACGAGCAGGTGGGGCGCCCGTTCGCGCACGAGTGCCGTGGCCCGGCGGACCTTGTCGACGTCGGCGCCCGACCCCGACGCGCCCGTCGAGTACGACAGCATCGCCACGCGCGGCGCCACCCCGAACTGCTCCGCCGTGCGGGCGGAGGAGATGGCGATGTCGGCGAGCTGCTCGGCCGTCGGGTCCGGGTTGACCGCGCAGTCGCCGTACACGAGCACCCGGTCGGCGAGGCACATGAGGAACACGCTCGAGACGACGGAGACACCGGGGGCGGTCCGCACGACCTCCAGGGCGGGGCGGATCGTGTGCGCCGTCGTCGTGATGCAGCCCGACACCATCCCGTCGGCGAGGCCCGCGTGCACCATCATCGTGCCGAAGTACGACGGGTCGACGACGCGGTCGTGCGCCGTCTCGGGCGTCATGCCCTTGTGGGCGCGCAGCCGGGCGTACTCCTCGGCGAACCGTTCCCGCAGCGGGCTCGTGGCCGGGTCGACCACCTCCGCACCCGCGAGGTCGACCCCGAGCTGCCGCGCGGCAGCACGGACCGTGGTGTCGTCGCCGAGGAGGGTGAGCCGGGCGATCCCGCGCGAGAGGACCTGGTCGGCGGCGAGCAGGATGCGCTCCTCCGCGCCCTCGGGCAGCACGACGTGCGCTCCGGCCTCGCGGGCACGCTCGACGAGGTCGTGCTCGAACATCAGCGGCGTGACGGCGCCCTCCTCGGCGACGCTGCCCTCCCCCACGACGGCCCCGAGATCGCCGGCCTCCTCGACGAGGGCGACGGCCGTGCGGATCTTGCGCTCCGAGCCGGGCGTGATCCGGCCCTCGACCGCGCCGACGGCCGTCGCGGTCGCCATGGTGCCGCCGTCGGTCGCGGCGACCGGGAGCCGGACGCCCAGGCCCGCGACGAGGCGGTCCACCTGCGGCGACAGCGCGAAGCCCCCGTTGAGCACGACACCGGAGAGCGTCGGCAGCGTGCTCGAGAGGTGGGCGAGCAGCACGCCGAGGAGCACGTCGTCGCGGTCGCCGGGGACGATGACGACGCCGCCCTCGACGAGCCGTTCGATGACGTGGGGCATCGACATCGCGGCGACGACGATGCCGAGGCACTCTCGGTCGAGGAGCTCGGGGTCGCCGTGCACGAGGCGGCCGTCGCAGGCGATGACGAGGTCGCGCATCGTCGGTGCCCGCAGGAGGGCCGACTCGGGCAGTGCCCAGCCCGGCACCGCCGGCAGCCGCTGGTGCAGGGCCGTCGTGACGTCGAGGCCGGTCCCTGCCGGCACCTGGTTCGCGACGACGCCCGCGACGTGGGCGTGCTCGTGCCGGGCGGCGGCGACGGAGACCGCGGCGGCGGCCGCGACGTCCGTGGCGGGACGACCCCGGGCGGGGACGACGAGCACCATCGGGGTGCCCAGGTTGGCCGCGATGGTGGCGTTCGTCGCGAGCTCGGTCGGTGCGGCCACCCCGGTGAAGTCGGTCCCGACGACGAGGACGGTGTCGTGGGTGCGGGCGACCTCGTGGTACCGGTCGACGACCGTGCCGAGTGCACGCTCCGGGTCGAGGTGGAGCGCCTCGTCGGTCACGCCCCAGCAGCGCTCGGCGGGTAGGTCGGTCGGCGCCTCCTGGACGAGCACCTGCAGCAGCTCGTCGGGCTCGCCACCCCCGCGCACGACGGGCCGGAAGACACCGACCCTGCGGTGACGTCTGGCGAGCTGGTGGACGAGCCCGACGGCGACGGCCGACTTGCCGGACCGCGCCTCGGTGCCCGCGAGGTAGAGGCCCTTCACGTGGGCAGCCCGCGCCAGGTCCAGTCGTCGATGTCCGGCAGGTCGACGAGCTGCTCGGGGATGAAGGCCTCGTGCTCGGCCAGGCGCCGGTCGCAGAGCGCCGTGAGCTCGCGCCAGCCCCGGGGCCGGGTCGAGCACCGGCGCAGCACCTCCTTCGCGAGGTGGAAGCGGCTCATCCGGTTGAGGACCACCATGTCGAACGGCGTCGTGGTCGTGCCCTGCTCGTTGAAGCCCCGCACGTGGAACCGGCCGGGGTTCGAGCGCCCGTGGACCAGCTGGTGCACCGCACGGGGGTAGCCGTGGAAGGCCATGACGACGTGCCGGTCGGCGGTGAACAGGTCGTCGAACTGGCTGTCGGTGTACCCGTGCGGGTGGTCGGCCTCCGGGAGCAGGGCCATGAGGTCGACGACGTTGACGAAGCGGAACCGCAGCTCGGGCACGTGCTCGGCGAGCAGCTCGGCGGCGGCGAGCGCCTCCTGCGTCGGCACGTCCCCGGCGCACGCGAGGACGACGTCGGGCGTCTCGTCCGGGTCCGCGGTGCTCGCCCAGTCCCAGGCGCCGGCGCCACGGGCGCAGTGCCGGTGGGCCTCCTCGAGCGTGAGGTACTGCAGGTGCTTCTGCTTGTCGACGACGATGAGGTTGACGTGGTCGGTGCTGCGCAGGCAGTGGTCGGTGATCGACAGGGTCGTGTTCGCGTCCGGGGGCAGCCAGACGCGCACGACGTCCGGCGCGAGCGGGATGAGGCTGTCGATGAGCCCCGGCCCCTGGTGGGAGAAGCCGTTGTGGTCGTTGCGCCAGCACGTCGAGGTGAGCAGGACGTTGAGGGAGGACACCGACGCCCGCCACGGGAGCGTCTGCGCGTGCTGGAGCCACTTGACGTGCTGGACGGCCATCGACGCCGACACCATGGCGAAGGCCTCGTACGTGGCGAACAGCCCGTGGCGGCCGGTGAGCAGGTAGCCCTCGAGCCAGCCCTCGCAGAGGTGCTCGGAGAGCACCTCCATGACGCGGCCGTCGGGGCCGATCTGCTGGTCGGTCTCGAGCAGCGGACCGGTGAAGCAGCGGTCGGTGACCTCGAAGACGGGCTGGAGCCGGTTGCTCGCGGTCTCGTCGGGGCTGAAGAGGCGGAAGATGCCCCCGCCGTCGGGCCGGGTGGTCGCGGCGTAGAGGTCGCGCATGAGGCGGCCCGCGGTGATGGTGTTCTCGACGAGCGACACCCCCCGCTGCGTGACGTCGACCTCGGTCTCGTGGGCCGTGAGGTCGGGCATCGGCAGCTCCTCGCGCAGCCGGCCGCCGTTCGCGTAGGGCGTCGCCGACATCCGCAGGTCGCCCTCGGGGGCCAGGGCCCGCAGCTCCGGGGCCAGCCGGCCGTCCTCGTCGAAGAGCGACTCCGGGCCGTAGCCGCGCAGCCACTCCTCGAGCAGGCGCAGGTGGCCGGGGTCGTCGGCCAGGCCGGAGAGCGGCACCTGGTGGCTGAGGTTGGTCCCCTCGACCTGCACCCCGTCGACGACGTCGGGGCCGGTCCAGCCCTTCGGGGTGCGCAGCACGACGGCGGGCCACGCGTGCCGGACCGCCTCGCTGGGACCGTCGCCCGCGCGCGCCGTCTCCTGGAGCCCGCGGATGGCGGCGTGGGAGTCCCGCAGGGCTTTGAGGAGGGCCGGGAACACCTCGCGGGGGTCGTCGCCGGCGACGGTGACGGGGTCCCAGCCCTGGCTGCGCAGGTAGGCCTCGACGTCGTCGTCGCTCGTGCGGCCGAGCACCGTGGGGCCGGCGATCTTGTAGCCGTTGAGGTGGATGATCGGGAGCACGGCACCGTCGCGCCGTGGGTTGAGGAAGCTGGGCAGGCGCCACGACGCCGACAGCGGACCGGTCTCCGCCTCGCCGTCGCCGACCACGCACGCGACGAGGAGGTCGGGGTGGTCGAAGACGGCCCCGGCCGCGTGCGCGAGGGCATAGCCGAGCTCGCCGCCCTCGTGGATGCTGCCGGGCGTCTGGACGCTGACGTGGCTGGGGACGCCTCGGGGAGAGGAGAACTGGCGGAACAGGGTGCGGATGCCGTCGGCGTCGTCGCCCACGTGGGGGTAGACCTCGGTGTAGGTGCCCTCGAGCCACGCGGCCGCGACGAGGGCGGGCCCACCGTGGCCCGGGCCGGTGACGTACAGCCACTGGCTGCCGGTCTCGCGGATCACCCGGTTGAGCAGGGCGTAGATCATCGACAGGCCGGGGCTGGTGCCCCAGTGGCCGAGCAGGCGGGGTTTGACGTGGTCGAGCGTGAGGGACTCGCGCAGCAGCGCGTTCTCCCGGAGGTAGATCTGGCCGACGGTGAGGTAGTTGGCGGCGGCCCACCACCGCAGGTCCAGGTCGAGGTCGGCCGGGGAGTAGCTCGAGGTGGCGTCGCTCCGACTCATGTCCTCACCCTAGGACCCGTCCCCGCTCCGGGACCGGCGTGTCGCCCTCTACGCCTGCGTCCCCTGCTGGGCGTGGTCGGCGAGGCGCCGCTCGAACAGCCCGCGGACCGCGGGGGTCGAGCGCAGGAGGTCGAGGGCCAGGTCGGCGTGACCGGGGACGTACCCGTTGCCGACGAGCATCGTCACGTCGGCCGCCAGCCCCTCGGCACCGAGGGCGGCGGCCGAGAAGCTCGTCGCCATCGAGAAGTACACGACCGTGCCGCCCTGCGCCGTGGCGAGGATCGCCGGCTGCTCGCAGCCCGGGACGTCGACGCAGACGACGGTGACGTCGGCCGGTCCGCCGGCCGCGGCCACCGCCTCGGAGAGTCCGAGGGGTGAGCGGGCGTCGGCGATGACGACGTCGTCGGCGAGGCCGGTGGGGCGCAGGAGCGCGGCCTCTGCCTCGAACGGCACGACACCGAGGGTGCGGCGGGCACCGGCCGCGCGGGCAGCGGCCATGGACAGCGACCCGGACTTGCCGGCGGCACCGAGCACGGCCACGGTCGGTGACTCCCCCCGGGCCACGCGCTCCCCGACGACCCGAGCCACGAGGGCCGGGGCACCGCACACGTCCATGACCATGAGGGCGAGCTCGGGGTCGAGGTCGTCGGGCAGGCGGGCCGCGATCGAGCGGCCGAACAGCACCGCGGTGCCGGCGGCGGGGACCCGCTCGGAGCGGCCGTCCCAGCGGACCAGGCCGTCCGTGAGGGTGAGCGGCGTCAGCGACAGCGACACGAGGGTGGCGACGCGGTCGCCCACGGCGAGCCCGAGGGGCGACTGCGGGCCGACCTCGGCCACGGTGCCGATGAGCATGCCGCCGGACCCGGTGACGGGGTTCTGCATCTTGCCTCGCTCGGCGACGATCGCGAGGACCTCGCTGCGCACCGCTCCCCCGTCGCCGCCGTGCTTCTCGCTCAGCTGCCGGAACGACGCCGCGTCGAGGTTCAGGGTCTCGACGTCGATGCGCACCTCGTCGGGCCAGAGCTCGGGGCCGGCGTCGAGGACACGGGCCGCCTGCGGCAGCGACGCCCCGGCGGGGTCGAGGACGCGGTGGAGACCGACCGGCGACGAGGGGGTCGAGCGCACAAGAACTCCTCTGGATCCGACACGCCGCCGAAGCATCTCCGGTGAGGGCGTGGCACGAACGTGTATTTGCCGCGTATCCTCCCACGCATGACGACGATCATCGACCAGCCGTACGCCTACCGGCGGCGTGAGCTGATTGAGCCCGACTGGACCCGCCTGCCGGGGTGGCGTGACGTCACCGCCGAGGAGTGGGCCGACGCCCAGTGGCAGCGCGCACACTGCGTCAAGAACGTCGGCCAGCTGCGCGCCCTCATGGGCGACCTGCTCGAGGAGCGGTTCTACGCCGACCTCGAGCGCGACCAGGCCGAGCGGGCCACGATGTCGATGCTCGTCCCGCCGCAGATGCTCAACACCATGGTCCCGGCCGTCGACGGCCCGATGCCGGCCGCGGGCGCCGCGTTCACCGACGCGTACTACGCAGACCCGGTGCGCGCCTACATGCTCCCGGTCTTCTCCGACCGTCGCACCGACTGGCCGAGCCACCCGTTCGCGACCCGCGACTCCCTCCACGAGCACGACATGTGGGCCGTCGAGGGGCTCACGCACCGGTACCCGACCAAGGTCCTCGCCGAGATGCTGCCGACGTGCCCGCAGTACTGCGGGCACTGCACCCGCATGGACCTCGTCGGCAACTCCACGCCCCAGGTCGCCAAGCTCAAGCTCGCGGGCAAGCCGGTCGACCGGTACGCCGCGATGCTCGACTACCTGCACCGGACCCCGGGTGTTCGCGACGTCGTCGTGTCAGGGGGCGACGTCGCGAACATGCCGTGGAAGAACCTCGAGGCATTCCTCGACCGGTTGCTCGAGGTCGACACCATCCGCGACATCCGCCTCGCCACGAAGGCGCTCATGGGGCTGCCGCAGCACTGGCTCCAGCCCGACGTGGTCGAGGGGGTGGCGCGGGTCTCGGCCCGCGCGCGGTCCCGCGGTGTCTCCCTCGCCATCCACACGCACGTCAACGCGGCGCAGTCGGTGACACCGCTCGTCGCGAAGGCCGCGACGACGATGCTCGAGGCGGGCGTCCGCGACGTCCGCAACCAGGGCGTCCTCATGCGCGGGGTCAACAACACCCCCGAGGCGCTCCTCGACCTCTGCTTCGCCCTCCAGGACGAGGCCATGATCACGCCGTACTACTTCTACATGTGCGACATGATCCCGTTCTCCGAGCACTGGCGGCTCTCGCTGCGCGAGGCCCAGGAGCTCCAGCACGCGATCATGGGCTACCTGCCCGGGTTCGCCACGCCGCGCATCGTCTGCGACGTCCCGTTCGTCGGGAAGCGGTGGGTGCACCAGGTCGAGCAGTACGACACCGTGCGAGGGATGTCGTTCTGGCGCAAGCACTACCGCACCTCCATCGAGGCCGGTGACGAGGCCGCGCTGTCGCGCGAGTACGTCTACCACGACCCGATCTACACCCTGCCGCCCGAGGGGCAGCAGTGGTGGCGCGACCAGCACGACGAGGCCGAGGTGCACGAGGCGGCGCTCGTCGGGGCGGGTGCCAGCCGCGCCGCGTCCGCGGCGGACGTCGCCCTCTGACCGTGGCCGGACCGGGGCCGTCGTGTGGCCCGACGGTCCGCAGCAGCAGGTGCACCTGGACCTCCACGTCGACTCCACCGAGGAGCCGGGAGCACGCGCGCTCGAGCGCGGCGGCCGCCTGCTCCAGCCGGCTCGGCGGCCCGCCGACGACCCGGAGGGTCACGAGTGGTTCGCGGTGTCCGCGCGCCCGGCCGGCCATCCCGTCTGCTTCGCTCGCACTGACGAGCGCCCCGAGCCCAGGCGGCCAAGGTGGCGCTTCCTTCAGGTGAGGGAGCGGCACAGCTCACGCTCGAGACGGCTCGTCAGCAACGGCCGCTTCGCGGGTCGCTGACTGACACGACGGCCGCGGACGACCCTGCCCGCCCCGGGCCGGACGGCGGCTGAGGCGGGAGCACGAAGCGCATGGCCCGGCAGGCGCTCGACGCCGGGAGTCGATCCCCACCCGAGGAGGGGCGGCGGCACGGACGAGTACCGCAGCCCGACTCCGGTGGTCACGACGAGCTCGCGGGCGTCGGCTTCGGTCCCCGGGCTGGCGAGCGGGTCACGGACCGCGACCGACCACCCCGGTGCCTCCTGGACCAGGTTGCACCGCGCACAGGCGCCGTTGCCGTTGACGTAGCTCGTCGGACCGTCGTCGCGGGCGCGCTGCGCGTGGTCGGCGTGGACGATGGCCCGCCGTCGCCCGGACGAGGGCGACCGCGTGGTGTTCGGAGCACGCACCGGACGACAGGGCCGCCATGGTGTGCGGCACCTCGTCGATGAGGGCGCGCGCGAGTCCGACGAAACGGTCTCCGAGGCTCGGCGAGCAGCGCCGCGCCAGCGCGACCTCGGAGCCGACCGAGCGCGAGGCGTCGCGAGGGTCGCATGCCTCACGGGAGCGCCGGAGGGCATGCGTGAGGCGCGCGTGGGCCGCCGCGACGGCGCCCTTCGTGCGCTCGAGCTCGGCGACGAGGTCCACCCGCTCGCGGTCGGTCAGTCCACGACGATCGAGCAGCGCGATGTCCTCACGGAACGACCTCACACCATCGCGGTTCACCCCAACAACCCCCTTTCCCCACTGCCACAACCGTATCGGCCACCACCGACGGCCCCTCCCCGACCGGTAGCCTCGGACCGTGGCTCGCCGTGAACCGTCGGGGACCCCGGCGACCGCCGCCCTCGCCACCGCCGGGGTCGCCTTCACCCAGCACACCTACGACCACGACCCGTCTGCGAGGTCGTACGGGCTCGAGGCCGCCGAGGTGCTCGGCCTGCCTCCGGAACAGGTGTTCAAGACCCTCCTCGTCGACACGGGCACCGGCCTCGCCGTCGCCGTCGTCCCGGTCGCGGGTTCCCTCGACCTCAAGGCGATGGCCGGCGCCCTCGGCGTCAAGAAGGTCACGATGGCCGATCCCGCTGCGGCAGAGCGGTCCTCGGGCTACGTGGTCGGCGGCATCTCGCCGATCGGCCAGAAGCGCGCGCTCCCCACCGTCGTCGACGAGACGGCCGACCTCTTCGACGTGGTCTACGTCTCCGGGGGACGCCGCGGCCTCGACCTCGGCCTCTCCCCCGCCGACCTCGTGGCGGTCACCGGGGCGAGCGTCGCCGACATCGCCCGCTGACGCGGCCCTCAGCGGAACGTGTCGGCCGCGGCCTGGATGCGCGCGACGTAGGCGTCCCACCACTGCGCGTCCCCCATGTCGTCGTGGTCGCGGCCGCCGCGCCCGTCGACGACCTCGCGGAGGATGTCGGCGTGGCCGGCGTGCTGTGCGGTCTCGGCGACGACCCGGACGGCGAGGTGGCCGAAGGTCGTGTTCCGCCGGTCCTCGGGCCACCACGGCACCGTCGCCGGCGTGTCGAGCGGGACCTCGGCCAGCGACGCGTCCGCGTGCGCCCACGCTCCGCGGTACCACCCGACGACGTACTCGCGGCTCTCGGTGGGAAGGGCCCACATGTCGCCGCCCTCCCACACCGAACCCTCCTCGTCCCACGGCACCGTGGGGGCCTCGCGGCCGACACAGGTGACGAGGTAGCCGAGCTCGATGCCCACGAGGTGCTTGACGAGCCCGAGGACGTTCGTGCCGCTCGCCACCAGCGGTCTGCGGGCGTCGTGCTCGGAGAGTCCGTCGAGCGCGCGCAGCACGCCGTCGCGCCCCTGCTGGAGGTACTGCCGGAGGTCGGCCGCGAGCGACGTCATTCCCAGGGGGTGGAGAGGACGACCGTCGTGCGCGTCGAGACGTGCGCGGCTCCACGGACCTGGGCGATGAGCTCCTCGAGCTCGGACGGGCTCGCGACGCGGACCTTGAGGATGTAGTTCTCGTCGCCGGCGACCGAGTGGCACTCCTCGATGGCGCCGATGTCGCGCAGCCGGTCGGGGATGTCGTCGGGCGCGGCCGGGTCGAGCGGGGTGATGGAGATGAAGGCGGTGATCTGCTGGCCGAGGGCCTGGTGGTCGAGGCGGGCGGTGTACCCCTTGACGATGCCGCGCTGCTCGAGGCGGCGGACCCGCTGGTGGACGGCGCTCGTCGACATGCCGAGTGCCTTGCCGAGGTCGGTGTAGCTGATCCTGCCGTCCTTGGCGAGGAGGTCGACGATCCGGCGGTCCAGGTCTTCCACGGGTTCAGGGTAGTGGTCCCGGTCGCACCCGTCCCGAGCGGCTCGCCCGTCGGGCCGGGCGCGCCGGGCGGGGCGGGCGGGCCGACGGCGGCGGCTACCCTCGGGCCCATGCCGTCCGACCGCCTGCTCCTCCTCGACAGCGCCTCGCTCTACTTCCGGGCCTTCTTCGGTGTCCCCGACCAGAGGACGTCGGAGGACGAGCCGCCGACGAACGCGCTGCGCGGCTTCCTCGACATGGTCGCCACGCTCGTCACGGCCCACCGGCCGACGCACCTCGTCGCCTGCTGGGACGACGACTGGCGGCCGCAGTGGCGGGTCGACCTCGTCCCGACGTACAAGACCCACCGCCTCGTCGAGGGGTCGGACGTCGTCGAGGAGAGCCCCGACGGCCTCACCCCCCAGGTGCCCCTCATCCGCGACGCCCTGGCGGCGGTCGGCATCGCCCGCCTCGGCGCGCCCGGGTTCGAGGCGGACGACGTCATCGGCACCCTCACGGCCCGGCACAGGGGGCGGATGGCCGTCGACGTCGTCACCGGCGACCGCGACCTCCTCCAGCTCGTGGACGACGACAACCACGTCCGCGTCCTGTTCACCGGGCGCGGTGGGGTGCGCGAGCCCGACGTGGCGACCCAGGCGCTCCTCCGCGAGAAGTACGGCGTCGACACCGGCGAGGCATACCTCGAGATGTCGGTGCTGCGCGGTGACACCAGTGACGGGTTGCCGGGCGTCAAGGGCATCGGCGACAAGACGGCGGCGCAGCTCATCGCGCAGTACGGCTCGCTGGCAGCGCTGCGCGAGGCCGTCGACGGCGGCGACCCCGCCCTCAAGGGTGCCCGCCGGGCCAACCTCGAGGCCGCGGCCGCCTACCTCGACGTCGCGCCGACCGTGGTCCGGGTGGCGTCCGACGCCCCCGTGGCCGACGTCGACATCGCCCTCCCGCGCAGCGTGGCCGACCCGGCCGCCCTCGACCGGCTCGCGGCGGACTACGGCGTCGAGAACCCGGTCGGTCGCCTCCTCACGGCGCTGGACCTGCGCTGACGCCGGCCCCTGACGGGGCGCGCGTCGTGTCAGTCGAGGCGGTCGGCCGCGACCACACCGCGCAGGACGGCGTCGACGGCCGTGCGGGCCGTGCGCCGCAGCTCCTCGTCGGTCGCCGCCTTGGCCACCTGGTCGAGCAGGTCGACGAGCTGCTTGCAGCGGCGGACGAAGTCGCCGGCCGCGATGTCCTGGCCGCGCAGCACCGCGTCGAGCCGGTCACCGGAGGCCCACCGGTGGACCATCCACGCCATCCCGCCGTCGGGCATCGACGTCGTCGGGAGGTCGTGGGCGAGCTCGAGGTCCTCGATCTCGGACCACAGGCGCTCCATCGCCGTCACGGCCTCGGCGACGTCCTCGTTCGGCATCCGCGGCGCGGGGTCGGCGTCCTCGTGGCGGGGCTCGTGGACGAGGGCGGAGACCGCCGCCGCCAGACCCGGCGCGTCGAGCCGCTTCCAGACGTCGTGGCGCAGGCACTCGGCGGCGAGGAGGTCCTTCTCGGTGTAGAGCCGTCGCAGCCGCTCCCCCCGCTCCGTGACGACGGTGCCGCCGTCCTCGAGGTAGCCGCGTGACTCGAGGGCGTCGCAGATCCGGTCGAACGTCCGGGCGACCGTGTTCGTCCGGCCCTCGACCTTGCGCTGGAGACCGACCGTCTCGCGCTTGAGCCGCCACCAGCGCTCGGCCCAGCGGGCGTGGGTCTCGCGGTCGGGGCACTGGTGGCAGGGGTGCGCTTTCAGCTCGGCGCGCAGCCGCTGCACCCGCTCCGACTCCCCGGCCGCTGCGGCCGCGGCCGCGGCGTCGCGCGCCGACCGGCTCCGCGGTGAGTCCTCGAACCCGTGCGGCACGGCGATCCGCAGCGAGGTCGCGAGGTCGCGCCGGCTCTTCGGCGACTTCGGGTTGAAGTGCGCGGGCACCTTGACCTGTGCCACGGCCTCGACCGGTTCCGGCACGTCCACGAGCGTGAGGCGGCGGAACTGCTTGTCCTCGGTGACGACGCCGGGTCCGGTCGGCGCCCCCTTGGCGGACCGGGCCGGCTGCACGACGACGGCCCACCCGGCCCGGCGCCCCGCGGGGATGCGGATGACGTCGCCGATCCGCAGGTTCTCCATCGACACCGCGGCCTCGGCCCGGCGGGACGCCGACCGCGACTTCGCCCCCTCCTTCTCGGCGTCGGCGAGCCGGCGCCGCAGGTCGGCGTACGCGCGGAAGTCCCCGAGGTGGCAGTGCATGGCCTCGGCGTACCCCTCGAGGCCCTCCTCGTTGCGCCGTACCGCCGTCGCGATGCCGACCACTGCCCGGTCGGCCTGGAACTGGGCGAACGAGGTCTCGAGGATCTCGCGGGCCACCTCGCGCCCCACCTGCGCGACGAGGTTGACCGCCATGTTGTAGGTCGGCCGGAAGCTCGACCGCAGCGGGTAGGTGCGCGTGGACGCGAGCCCGCCGACCGCCATCGGGTCCACGCCACGCGCCCACTGCACGACCGCGTGCCCCTCGATGTCGATGCCGCGGCGCCCCGCGCGGCCGGTCAGCTGGGTGTACTCGGCGGGCGTGATGTCGACGTGTGCCTCGCCGTTGAACTTCACGAGCTTCTCGAGCACGACCGTGCGTGCGGGCATGTTGATGCCCAATGCCAGTGTCTCCGTGGCGAACACGGCGCGGATTCGGGCCGCCGTGAACAGCTCCTCGACGATCTCGCGGAACAGCGGCAGCATCCCCGCGTGGTGCGCGGCGAACCCGCGGGAGAGGCCCTCGACGAAGTCCCAGTAGCCCAGGACGCCGAGGTCCTCGTCGGCGAGTGCCTCGACCCGCTCCTCGACGTGCCGCCGGATGCGCAGCCCCTCCTTCTCGGGGATGAGGCGGGTCCCGGCCGCGAGCAGCTGGCCGACCGCCGCGTCGCACCCGACACGGCTGAAGATGAAGGTGATGGCAGGGAGCAGGCCGTCGCGGTCGAGCTCCTCGATGACCTCCGCACGGGTCGCGCCACCGCCGGGACGGCCACCGCGGGCGAAGCCGCGCCCTCCGTCTCCCCCACCGGGCCCGCGCCCCCCGCCGCGTGTCCCGTTGCTGCCACGTCCGCGTCCGCGCTGGGTCCGTGCCGGCGGGCCCCCGCGACCGGAGCCGCGGTGCGCCGCGTCCTCGAAGCGGCCCCGCTGCTCGGCGCCCCTGATGGCGTGGAGCAGGTCGGGGTCGACCCGGTTGCCCGCGAAGAGGTCGAACATCGTCGTCCCGACGAGCATGTGCTGGAAGAGCGGCACCGGGCGGTGCTCGGAGACGACGACGGCGTGGTTGCCGCGGACCTCGGCGAGCCAGTCGCCGAACTCCTCGGCGTTGCTCACGGTGGCCGACAGCGAGACGACCTGGACCGACTCGGGCAGGTGGATGATGACCTCCTCCCACACCGCCCCCCGGAACCGGTCGGCGAGGTAGTGGACCTCGTCCATGACGACGAAGCCGAGGCCGGTGAGCGTCGAGGAGCCGGCGTACATCATGTTCCGGAGCACCTCGGTCGTCATGACGACGACCGGCGCCTCACCGTTGACCGACGAGTCGCCGGTCAGCAGGCCGACGTTCTCGGTGCCGTGGCGTCGCACGAGGTCGTGGTACTTCTGGTTCGACAGCGCCTTGATCGGTGTCGTGTAGAACGCCTTCCGGCCCGTCGCGAGGGCGAGGTGCACGGCGAACTCGCCGACGATCGTCTTGCCGGCACCCGTGGGGGCCGCGACGAGGACGCCCTGGCCCGCCTCGACCGCCTCGCACGCCCTCAGCTGGAACTCGTCGAGGGGGAAGTCCAGCCCTGCGGCGAACCGCCCGACCTCTGAACTCTCCCGTCGCGACCGGTCACGGGCCGCGGCGTACCGCTCGGCGGGGCTGGGCATGCGCTCAGGCTACGTCAGGGGTCAGGCGAGGACGGTGAGCGCGCCCGGCACGGCCTCGACCGTCATCGGCAGCGGCCCGAACCGCTCGCCGTCGGCGTACGCGACGATGCCCGTGGCCTCGAGCCGCACGGACCTCGCGCGCCGGACCTCGACCGACGGGTGCGCCGTGTGGGCGCCGGTGAAGACCGAGGGGAAGACGCGCAGGAACTCCGGTGTCGAGATGCGGTGCAGGACGAGGACGTCGAGGAGGCCGTCGTCGAAGAGGGCGTCCGGTGTCACCTTCATGCCACCGCCGTACGACGGCCCGTTCCCGACCGCGACGAGCATCGCGTCGGTCACGACCTCCTCGTCGTCGAGGACGAGCCGGTACGGGATGGCGCGGAAGAGCGGCAGCTCGCGCAGGATCGCGAGGTTGTAGCGGGCCCGGCCCCTGGGCCAGCGCCACGTGTTGGCCCGCTCGTTGACCACGGCGTCGAAGCCCGCCGCGAGGACGCCGAGGAACCACCGCTCCTCCCCCGCCGCCGTCACCGAGCGGGCGGCGTCGACCCGCCGCGTGTTGCCGGCCAGGAGCCGCTCGACCGCCTTGGCCGCGTCGCGGACCGGCAGCCCGAGGGCGCGGGCCACGTCGTTCCCGGTGCCGGCCGCGATGATGCCGAGCGGGACGTCGGTGCCGGCGCAGAGGTTGGCCCCGAGGTGGACCATCCCGTCGCCCCCGGCGACGACGACGGCGTCCACGGCCCGGTCGGCCACGGCCGCGCGGCCTCGTTCCATGGCCCCGCGCGCGTCGGCGGCGCTGAGGTCGAGCACCTCCACCCCGGCGGCGCGCAGCAGGGTCAGCGCCTCGAGACCGATGCGGGCGCCGGTGTTCTTGCCCGAGGTCGGGTTGACGATGATCCCCAGGCGCTGCGGCATGGGCGTGAGGCTAGTGGAGCAGGCTGCTCAGAGCGGTGATGCCTCGGTGTCGTCGACCTCGAGCCAGTCGGGGCGGGTCGCCGCCTTGCGCTTGTCGAGCACGCGGCAGAACAGCCACGCGCCGAAGTAGAGGAGGGTCAGCGGGGCGGCGAAGACGAACATCGTGAACGGGTCGGCGGTGGGCGTCGCGACGGCGGCGAAGACGAAGATGAGGACGACGGCGACCCGCCACCCGCGCAGCAGCCGGTCGGCCGGCATCGCCCCGATGACGTTGAGCCCCACGAGGACCACCGGGAAGAGGAAGCCGAGGCCGAAGACGAGGATGAACCGGGTGACGAAGGAGAAGTACATCGACACCTGCTGGATGTTCGACGTCCCCTCGGGACTGAAGCCGTAGAGGATGGCGAGCGACTGCGGCAGGATCGCGTAGGCGAGCGCCACCCCGGTGAGGAAGAGTGGCACCGTGGAGGCGAGGAAGGCCAGCGAGATCCGCTTCTCCTTGCGGGTCAGCCCCGGGACGATGAACGCCCACACCTGGTAGAGCCAGACCGGGCTCGAGGCCACGACCCCGACGAAGATCGACAGGCTGATGAGGTTGGACAGGGCGCTCGTCGCCTCGCCGAAGTTCAGGCTGATGTCGTTCTCCGGGTTGGCCCGCCGGTAGTCGTAGAACGGCTCCGACAGGAACGCGAAGACCTCGTCGTAGAAGACCCCCGCGACGATCGAGCACACGAGCACCGCCATCGCGGCGACGAACAGCCGCCGTCGGAACTCGCGGAAGTGCTCGCCCAGCGTCATCCGGCCCTCGGGGTCGCGAGGGCGCCGGCGCAGTCGTGCCATGGAGCGGGGTGTCGTGGAGGGCAGGGTCAGGCGACGGGACCGGACTGGTTGTCGGTCTTCGGGGCGTTCTCCTGGACCGCGTTGCCGTCGGTCGTGGGGACGGTCCGGTCGACGGTGCTCGTCGGCTCGATGGACTCGCCGCGGACCGTCTGGGACGAGGCGTCGGACTTCTTGTCGCTGTCCTTCTTCATCTCGTCGACCTCGGACTTGAACACCCGGGCGGAACGGCCGAGGCTGCGGGCGGCGTCAGGAAGCTTCTTCCAGCCGAAGATCAGGATGATCAGCACCGCGATGATGATGATCTCGGTGGGTCCAGGACGCATGGTGGTTCATCTCCTGACGAGTGGTCTGGGGTCTGTCGGTCAGTCTACGCGTGCCCACGGCGGCAGCCGCTCGGCCCGGCGGGTCCGTCTCACGGCAGCCCGCTCGGCGCGCTGCTCCCGGTACTGCGCCCGCAGCCTGGCCGGGTCCTGGGTCACCGCCGTGGGTGGTGGGTCGACCTCGCGGAGGTCGTCGACCCGTGCCTCGAGCTCGGAGAGCAGCGCTCCGGCCCGCTCGACCTCACGGCCGAGGGCCTTCGCCGAGCTCCAGACCCGCCGCGACAGCACGAAGAGCCACAGGCCGCCTCCGACGAGGAGGACGGCCCAGACCAGCGCCCAGCCCCACCACGGCAGCACGGCGTCAGCCCTCCGTCGCGGGGTAGCCGGCCAGCGCCGCCGCGGCGCCCTCGGCGACCTCGGCGACGACCTCGGGCGGGTCGAGGACGACGGCGCGACCGCCCATCCGCCAGACGAGGCGGCGCAGCCACGCGGTGTCGGCCGTGCGGATCCGGACGACGACCCCTCCCCCGTCGGCGGCCGGGACGTCCTGCGAGGTCTCGACGACGTAGTAGTCGGCGACCCACGTGGCACCGGGCAGCAGGCGCAGGGTCACGACGAGGTCGTCGGCGCCCGGCCGGAACGTGCCGTCGCTGAGGTCGCGCTCGCGTGCCCCGGGGGGCGGGGTGCCGTCGACGTCGAGGACGGTGAGCTCCTCGACGCGGTCCATGCGGAAAAGGCGGGTGTCCTCGGCGCGGTGGCACCAGCCCTCGAGGTACCAGCGGCCCTCGTCGCCGACGACCCGCATCGGGTCGACGTCACGCTCGGTCGCCTCGTCACGAGCGGGCACGAGGTAGCGCAGGTGGACGCGGCGCCGGTCGGTGACCGCCTGGCGGGCCCGGGCGAGGAGCTCGGCGGAGGTGCCGTCGTCGACGTCGGCGCGGACCCGGCTCGCGGGTGCGGCGGCGGCTCCGGCAGCGTCCTCGAGCTTGGCGAGGGCGCGGTCGACGGCGTCGCGCTCGTCGAGCCCGGGGACCTCGCGCAGCGTGCGCAGGCCGACCATGAGGGTGACCGCCTCGTCGACACCGAGGCGCAGGGGGCGGGCGATCGTGTCGGCGTTGCCGACGAAGACCTTGCCGCCCTCCCAGTCGGCCTCGATGAGCTCGTCGGGCATCTGTCCGTAGCCGCACAGGAAGAGCAGCTGGAGGTCGGCCTCGAGCTGCTCGACGCTGACGCCGAGGTCGTCGGCCGCCTGCTGGACGTCGATGCCCTGGCGGTTGACCAGCCACGGCACCATCGTCAGCAGCCGGGCGAGGCGCGCGGTCGCGGTCTCCTGGGTGGCCCCGGCCATCAGCCCTCCCCTCCCGTGTGGGCGGCGAGCGCGCCGCGCAGCCGTCGCACGACGGCCTCGACGAGCTCGGCGGGCTGCTCGGCGACGACGTCGGCCCCGTACCCGGCGAGCTGCTCGGCGAAGTCCTCGAGGTCGCGGTAGTCGAGGTCGACCAGGTCCCACGTGTCGTCGACCTCGCCGACCGTGCGGGCCTGCCGGCGCAGGCTGTGCCCCGTGCCGCGCCGGACCCGGACGACGGCCGGGCTCGGCTGCGTGGGAGGCGCCGTCATCCGCGCCACCATCAGCTCGGGCTCGTGGTCGTCGGGCACCTCGAACGACCCCGGCCGGCCGGCGGTCCGAACCGGCCCGCTGATGCGGGACAGGCGGAACACCCGCGCCGCGCCGCGCTCCTCGTCGAAGGCGTTGAGGTACCACCGGCCGTGCCACGAGATGAGGGACCACGGCTGCACGCGGCGCTCGGTGGCCTCCTCGGCGTCCGGGCGGCGGTACGAGAAGCGCAGCGGCACCCGGCGGACGACGCCGTCCTTGACCGCGTCGAAGGCGGGCTCGGTGGTGCGCAGCCGCGGCTCGATGCCGATGAGGGCGTCGCCGTCGCGCTCGACGCCGGCCGCCTTGAGCTTGCGCAGCGCCTGCGCCGCCGGCCCGGCGAGGGAGGCCTGCGCCCAGACCCGGCTCGCGAGGCCGAGGACGGCGAGCTCGTCGGGCTCGAAGGCGATGTCGGGCAGGGCGTAGTCGCGCTGGTGGATCCGGTAGCCCGGCTCGTCCTCGTGGAGGGGGTCGATGTCCTCGGTGACGAGCGGGATGCCGAGCTCGCGCAGCTCGTCCTTGTCGCGCTCGAACATCCTCTCGAACGCCTCGGTCGACGCCGACTGGCCGTACTGCGGCACGAGCTGGCGGATCTGCGCCTTCCCCAGCGGGCGGCGCGTGTAGAGCAGGACGAGCACGAGGTTGAGGAGCCGCTCGGTCTTGACCTGGGCCGCGCTCGGCGCACCCCCGGACTCGCTGCTCACCCTGGGAACGCTACCCGACGGATACGCTGCCGACCGTGATGCAGTGGCGTGCCGGGACCGTGGTGGCACAGCGGCGCAGCTGGCCGGGGGCCGTCGAGCTCGCGGTGACCCTCGACGGGCGGCCCGGCGAGGACGGCGACGCGGCATCCGTCCAGGTCAGGGCGCTGGCGTACACCGCGATGGTGGGGGTCCCGGCGAAGGGTGAGCGGGTCCTCCTCAACGCGTCAGCCCTGCTGCGCGGGCTGGGGACGGGCGGTCTGGCGTTCGTCGTCGCCCGCCCGGACGCCCTGCCCGCGGACCCCGAGCCCGGGGTGGGTCACATCGTCAAGGCGCGCTACACCCCGCTCCAGCAGATGCTCCTCGCGGTCGACGAGCAGGACAGCCCGCACCACCGCGTCCTCGCCGAGGCCGACGACCTCGCGGGCCTGCCGGTCGTCGTCGCCGACCTGCACTCGGCCCTGCCCGCCGTGCTCGCCGGCGTGCGGCACGTCGCGCCGGGCGCGACGGTCGCGTACGTCATGACCGACGGTGGGGCGCTGCCCGCCGCGTTCTCGCGGGCCGTCGCCGGGCTCACCGAGGCCGGCTGGCTCGCGGCCACGCTCACCGTCGGCCAGGCGTTCGGCGGCGATCACGAGGCCGTGACGACCCACACCGGCCTCCTCGCCGCCCGGCACGTCGTCGGGGCCGACGTCGTCGTCGTCGCGCAGGGGCCGGGAAACGTCGGCACCGGCACCCGCTGGGGCTACAGCGGCGTCGCCTGCGCCGACGCCCTCCACGCCGCTGACGTCCTCGGGGGGCACGGCATCGCCTCGCTGCGCGTGTCGGGGACCGACCGGCGCGAGCGGCACCTCGGCATCAGCCACCACAGCCGGACCGCTTACGGCCGGGCCCTGCTCACGCCCGCCGACGTGCCCGTCACCGCCCTCCCAGACGCCGGCCTCGACGCCCTCGTGCGGCGCCAGGTGGCCGACCTCCTCGCCTCCGCCCGCGCGACGCTCACGGCGGTCGAGGTGCCGTCCGACGGGCTGCTCGAGGCGCTGGCGACCTCGCCGGTCCCGCTGACGACGATGGGGCGGGGCCTCGAAGAGGATCCCGCCCCGTTCCTCGCGGCTGCCGCCGCGGGAGCTCACGCCGCAGCGTGCATCGATCCCGTGCTCAGCGCACGTCCATGAGGTCGACGACGAAGATCAGCGTCTCGCCGGGCTTGATGGCGCCACCGGCACCACGGTCGCCGTAGGCCAGCTGCGGCGGGATCGTCAGCTTGCGGCGGCCGCCGACCTTCATCCCGTCGATGCCGCGGTCCCAGCCCTGGATGACCTGGCCGACGCCGAGGCGGAAGTCGAGCGGGGTGCCGCGGTTCCAGGAGGCGTCGAACTCCTCGCCGGTGGAGTGGGCGACCCCCACGTAGTGCGCGGAGACGGTGCTGCCGGCGGTCGCCTCGGCGCCGTCACCGACGGTGATGTCCTCGATGACGAGGTCGGCGGGCGGGGCGTCGCCGGGGAAGTCGATCTCGGGGCGGGTGGGCTCGGTGCTCACGTGGTGCCTCTCTGTCGTGGGGTCGTGCTCGGTCCGGTGGGGGTCAGTACGCGGCGAGGATGTCGACGACGAAGACGAGGGTGTCGGTGCCCTTGATCTTCTCGCCCGAGCCGGCGGCGCCGTAGCCGTCGGCCGGCGGGATGACGAGGAGGACGCGGCTGCCGACCTCCTGGCCCTTGAGCCCGTTGTCCCACCCCTTGATGACCTGGCCCTGCCCGAGGGGGAACTCGAAGAACGGCTGCTCGGGGCGGCTGGCGCTGGAGTCGAAGACCTCGCCGTTGCGCCACAGCGCGCCCGTGTAGGCGACGCGGACCGTCTGGCCCGCCTCGACCGCCGCGCCCTTGCCCTCGATGAGCGGCTGCACGACGGTCTTCGTCGGGGCCTTGGCGCCCTCGGGCACGGTGATCGTCGCGGGCTTGCCCTCGTTCATCGTCACCGTGGGCAGCCCGGACTTCGGCGGGACGGCCGTGCCCTCGGCCTGGTCGAGGATCTTCGAGGCCGACACGAGCTCGACGACGAAGACGACCGGGTCGTCCTTCTTGATGCCGAGCTGCTCGTTGCCCTGGTCGCCGAACGCGTCCTTCGGGGTCGAGGTGATGAGGACGCGGCTGCCGACCTTCTTGCCGGGCAGCTGGCTGCGGAAGGAGGCGAAGAGGCGCTGGTCACCGAGGTCGAGGCTGACGGCCTCGCTCTCCCAGGTGTTGTCGAGGACCTTGCCGTCGCGGCCGTTGACGATCATCGCGTGGATCGAGACGAGGTCGTCCTTCGCCACCGCGGCACCGTCGCCCTCGGAGACGACCTTCGACTCCGTGCGGGTCACCTTCAGGGGGCTGTCGACCGTCACGGTCGGGGCCTTCTTCGGGTCGGTGCCCTGCACCTGGACGGCGCTCAGGGCCGCCGAACCGGTGCTCGCGGTCTCCTCGCCGCAGCCGCTCAGGACGAGGGCGCCGGCGAGGACGGAGGCGGACAGGGCGGTGGTGAGGCGACGGGGCACGGTGAACCTTCGGTCGGAGACGGCGGCGGGTCGGCGGACGACAGCCATCCACGATAACCGCGGACCCCGGGAGAACCTGAATCGCCGCCTGTGCGTGGGCTGGACGTCCGGGGCGCCGGCTACGCGCCCATGCCCTCGATGAGCCGGTCGACGCGGGGGTCCGAGGCGAGGAACGGGTCCTTGCACAGGACGGTGCGCTGGGCCTGGTCGTTGAGCTTGAGGTGCACCCAGTCGACGGTGAAGTCGCGGCGGTGCTCCTGCGCGGCGCGGATGAAGTCGCCGCGCAGCTTGGCGCGGGTCGTGGCCGGCGGGCGAACCTTGGCCTCGAACACCTCGGGGTCGGAGACGACGCGCGCGACCCGTCCTCGACGCTGGAGCAGGTAGAACAGCCCCCGGCTGCGGTCGATGTCGTGGTAGGCGAGGTCGATCTGGGCCAGCCGTGGGTGGTCGAGGTCGAGCCCGTGCCGGCTCGCGTAGTCGTCGAGCAGGCGGTACTTGATGATCCAGTCGATCTCGGTGCCGACGAGCCCGAGGTCGCCGGTCTCCACCGCGGTCAGCGTGCGGTCCCAGAGGTCGAGGACCCGGCCGTGCAGCGCGTCGGAGGCACCGTCGCGCTCGACGAAGTCGACGGCCTTCGCGTGGTACTCGCGCTGGAGGTCGAGCGCGCTCAGCTGGCGGCCGTTGGCGAGGCGCACCGTGCGCCGCCCCGTCGTGTCGTGGGAGATCTCGCGGATGGCGCGGATCGGGTTCTCGAGGGTGAGGTCGCGCATGACGATCCCCGCCTCGATCATCCGCAGCACGAGGTCGCACGAGCCGACCTTGAGCATCGTCGTCGCCTCGCTCATGTTGGAGTCCCCGACGATGACGTGGAGGCGGCGGTAGTGCTCGGCGTCGGCGTGCGGCTCGTCGCGGGTGTTGATGATCGGCCGGCTGCGGGTGGTCGCGGACGACACGCCCTCCCAGATGTGGTCGGCGCGCTGGCTGACCGCGTACGTGGCGCCCTTCGACGTCGCGACGAGCTTGCCCGCGCCGCAGGTGATCTGGCGGCTGATGAGGAAGGGCAGCAGGGTGTCGGAGATCGCCTGGAACTCCCCGGCGCGGGTCACGAGGTAGTTCTCGTGGCAGCCGTACGAGTTGCCGGCGGAGTCGGTGTTGTTCTTGAAGACGTAGATGTCGCCGGCGACGCCGTCCTCGCGCAGCCGCTGCTGGGCGTCGACGACGAGGCCCTCGATGATCCGCTCCCCCGCGCGGTCGTGCGCGACGACCTGGCGGACCGAGTCGCACTCGGCGGTCGCGTACTCGGGGTGGCTCCCGACGTCGAGGTAGAGGCGCGAGCCGTTGGTGAGGAAGACGTTGCTCGACCGGCCCCAGGCGACGACCTTGCGGAACAGGTAGCGGGCGACCTCGTCGGGGGTCAGCGTGCGCTGGCCACCCGTGGAGCAGGTGATGCCGTACTCGTTCTCGATCCCGAAGATGCGCCGCCCGCCGGGGGTCCTCACGCCTGGGTGCCGTCCTGCTCGGGCCGCTGGGTCTGCGGGTTCGACGTCGCGTCACGGGCCGAGGTGCCGGTCTCGTCGACGGGCGGGGCGTCGCTCGTGGGGTCCTCGGCGGACAGCAGGCGCTCGAGGAGCGAGCCGGTGATCCGCCGGAAGGTGCGTCGCGGCCGGTTGCGGTCGAGGACGGCGACCTCGAGCTGCTCGGCGGTCAGCTCGCGCGCCGGACCGCCGCCCGGGTCGGTGCCGAGCAGCTCGACGGCCAGGCCCAGGGCGTCGGAGAGGTGCATCCCCTCGCGCCAGCGTTCGGTGAGCCCGGCCTCGATCTGCTCGGCTCCCCCGCCCATCGCGACGAAGCCGTGCTCGTCGGCCACCGAGCCGTCGTACGTGAGCCGGTACACCTGGTCGGTCGCGGGGCTGGAGCCGACCTCGGCGACGACGATCTCGACCTCGTACGGCTTGGACTCCTGGGTGAACACCGTGCCGAGCGTCTGCGCGTAGGCGTTGGCCAGCCCCCGGGCGGTGACGTCGGACCGGTCGTAGGAGTAGCCGCGCAGGTCGGCGTAGCGCACGCCGGCCACCCGGAGGTTCTCGAACTCGTTGTACTTGCCGACCGCCGCGAAGGCGATGCGGTCGTAGATCTCGGAGACCTTGTGCAGCGCCCGGCTGGGGTTCTCGGCGACGAAGGCGATCCCGTTGTCGTAGGCGAGGACGACGACCGACCGGCCACGGGCGATCCCCTTGCGCGCGAAGTCGGCCCGGTCCTTCATCAGCTGCTCGGGCGAGACGTAGAACGGCATGCCGGCACTCATCGGGCACCTCCCGGGTTGCCGGCGCGCGACGCGACGATGGCCTCGACGACGGGGGCGACCTCGGCGTCCTCGACGAACCGGGCGCCGTTGTCGTCGACGATCCCGACCGTGGGCCAGATGCGGCGTCCGAGGTCGGGACCGCCCGTGGCGGAGTCGTCGTCGGCGGCGTCGTAGAGGGCCTCGACGGCGGTGCGCACGGCGTCGTCGAGGGTGCCGCCGCGCCGGTAGAGCTTCTTGAGCGCGCCGCGGGCGAAGAGGGACCCGGACCCGACGCTGTGGTGGTCGTGCTCCTCGTAGCAGCCGCCGGTGACGTCGTAGGAGAAGATCCGCCCGCGCCCGTCCTCGACGTCGTAGCCGGCGAACATCGGCACGACCGACAGGCCCTGCATCGCCATGCCGAGGTTGCCCCGGATCATCGAGGCCAGGCGGTTGGCCTTGCCCTCGAGGGACATGAGCGTGCCCTCGATCTTCTCGTAGTGCTCGAGCTCGACCTGGAACAGCCGCACGAGCTCGATGGCGAGGCCGGCCGTGCCCGCGATGCCGACGAGGCTGTACTCGTCGGTGGCGAACACCTTCTCCATGTCGCGGTTGGCGATGAGGTTGCCCATCGTCGCGCGTCGGTCGCCGGCCATGACGACCCCGCCGTCCCACGTGAGGGCGACGATCGTCGTGCCGTGCGGGGCCTCGAGGACGCCGCCGGCGGGGAGTGCCCGGTGCGAGGGCAGCAGCGCCGGGGCCTGGGCCGAGAGGAACTCGGTGAACGAGGACGACCCCGGCACGAGATAGGCGCCCGGGAGGCGCGCGCCGTCGGCCGTCACTGGCCGCCCTTCTGGACGAACCCACGGACGAACTCCTCGGCGTTGGACTCGAGGACGCCGTCGATCTCGTCGAGGATGTCGTCGATCTCGCTCGCCTGCACCTGGGGCGCGGCGGCCGCGGGCTCGGGGGCGTCGTCGGGCCCGCCGTCGTCGCGGCGCTGCGGCCTCACCTGCTCCTGACCGGCCATGCTGACCCCTCCTCGGGTTCGACTGCCTCCGAGCCTAGTCGGAGTCGCTGTCACCCGTGGCAGCGAGGGCTCGAAGGAGCGAGGCGGCGTCGGGAGCGGACCGCACGAGGTCGCCGATGCCCGCCTCGGTGCCCTTGAGCGGCTCGAGCATCGGCACCCGCTGGAGGGTCCGCTGCCCGGCCACGTCGAAGATCACCGAGTCCCAGGAGGCCGCGACGACGTCGTCGGCGAACCGGCGCAGGCACTCGCCGCGGAACCAGGCCCGCGTGTCCGTGGGCGGGTGGTCGACCGCGTGCTCGACGGTGGCCTCGTCGACGAGCACCTCGACCCGGCCGGTGGCGGCCAGGCGGTGGGCGAGGCCGCGGTCGGCCCGCACGTCGGACCACTGGAGGTCGACCGCCTTGAGCCGCGGGTCGCCCCAGCCGAGGCCGTCGCGCTCGCGGTAGCCCTCGAGGACGGCGAGCTTGGCGACCCAGTCGACCTCGCGCCGTGCCTCCATCGGGTCGCGGGCCAGCTTGTCGGTGACGGTCCCCCACCAGTGCAGGACCTCGACCGTGTCGACGTCGGGCTCGCCGCCGGAGACCTGGTGGGCCCAGGCGCTCGCGCGGTCGAAGTACTCGGTGAGCAGCTCGAGCGCCGTCATCCGCCGCCCGTCGACGAGCTCGACCTTGGTCTGGAGGCTGATGTCGTGGGAGACGTCGTGGAGGGTCGCGACGGGCCGGCGCACGGAGAGGTCGTCACGCAGGGCGTCGGCCTCGATCATCCCGAGGACGAGGCTGGTGGCCCCCATCTTCAGCAGGTTCGCGACGTCGCAGTGGTTGGCGTCGCCGAGGATGACGTGGAGGCGCCGGTACCGGTCGGCGACGGCGTGCGGCTCGTCCCGCGTGTTGACGATGGGTCGCTTGAGGGTGGTCTCGAGCCCGACCTCGACCTCGAAGAAGTCGCTGCGCTGTGCCAGCTGGTAGCCGGGGGTCCGCGAGTCGACCCCGATGCCGACGCGCCCCGAGCCGCACATGACCTGCCGGACGACGAGGAACGGGGTGAGGTGCCTGACGATGCTGGAGAACGGGGTCGAGCGCGCCATGAGGTAGTTCTCGTGGGTGCCGTAGGAGACCCCCTTGCCGTCGGCGTTGTTCTTGTAGAGGTTGACGCCGGGCGGCACGGTCGCGAGCCGGGCGACGGCCTCGCGCATCACGAGCTCGCCGGCGCGGTCCCAGGTGACGGCGTCGCGGGGGTTGGTGACCTCGGGCGAGCTGTACTCGGGGTGGGCGTGGTCGACGTAGAGCCGCGCCCCGTTCGTGAGGACGACGTTGGCGAGGGTGGGGTCCTCGACGTCGGTGAGCTGGCTCGGGTGCGCGACCCCGCGGCCCATGTCGAAGCCGCGGGCGTCGCGCAGGGGTGCCTCGTCGGCGTAGTCCCAGCTGGCCCGGGCGGGGCGGATGCCGCGTGAGGCCGCGTACGCGGTGACGACGTCGCCGGACGCGACCATCGGGTTGGCACCGGGGTCGCCGGGCACGACGATCCCGTACTCGGTCTCGATCCCCATCACGCGGCGCACCGTCATGGCTCGACGATACTTTCCGCCGGTCCCCGCGGCGGCGGCGGCGCCCTGGCCGGCCGTTAGGCTGGCCGCATGCGCGAGGTCGTCGTCTTCAGCGGGTCGGCCCACCAGCGCCTCGCGCACGCGATCTGCGACGAGCTCGAGGTGCCGCTCTCCGAGACCCTGGTGACCCGGTTCAGCAACGACTGCCTGCAGGCGCAGCTGCTCGCCAACTGCCGCCAGCGCGACGTCTACCTCGTCCAGCCGCTCGTCCCGCCGACGCAGGACTCGCTCATGGAGCTGCTGCTGATGATCGACGCGGCGCGCGGCGCGTCGGCCGCCATGGTGACGGCCGTCATCCCGCACTTCGCCTACGCGCGCTCGGACAAGAAGGACGCCTCCCGCATCTCGCTCGGGGGGCGTCTCGTCGCCGACCTCATCGCGACCGCCGGCGCCGACCGCGTCATCACGATGAACCTCCACGCGCCCCAGGTCCACGGCTTCTTCTCGGTGCCCGTCGACCACCTCACCGCCCTCGGGGTGCTCGCGGACCACTTCCGCGAGCAGGACCTCGAGGACACCGTCGTGGTCTCCCCCGACCTCGGCAACGCCAAGGACGCGACCCAGTTCTCGCGCCTGCTCGGGCTCCCGGTGGCCGCGGGGTCGAAGAAGCGGCTGAGCGACGACCGCGTCGTCATCGACTCCATCGTCGGCGACGTGTCCGGCAAGCGGGCGATCGTCCTCGACGACGAGATCGCGACCGGCGGCAGCATCGTCGAGCTCCTCGACCGCCTCGCCGACCGGGGCGTCACCGAGGCCTCCGTGGCGTGCACGCACGGGCTGTTCGCCGGCCGGGCCGTCGAGCGCCTGCAGGCCCACCCGATGATCCGCGAGGTCGTGACCACCGACACCGTGCCCGCGCCGTCGGGGTGGCCCGAGCTGCGGGTGCGGTCGGTGGCCGGGCTCTTCGCCGAGGCGATCAAGCGCATCCACGCCGGTGAGTCGGTGTCCTCGCTCTTCGACGGGGTCGACCCCATGCACGCACCGCCGCGGCAGCACTCGCTGTTCGACCGGGTGCGCTCGTGAGCCGGGTCCTCCCCGGTCTGCTCGACGTCCTTCTCGTCGTGGCGTTCGCCGCGCTCGGGCGTCGCTCGCACGCCGACGGTGTGGACGTCGCCGGCGTGCTGCGCACGGCCGGGCCCTTCGTCGTCGGGACCGCCGCGGGGTGGCTGCTCGCGTCGGTGACACTCGAGGCGGGGCCACGATCCCTGGCGTTCGGCGCGGTCGTCGTGGCGGCCACCGTCGTCGTCGGGATGGCGCTGCGCCGTGTGGCCGCGCAGGGCACCGCGCCCTCCTTCGTCGTGGTGGCCACGCTCGTGCTCGCGGCCCTCCTCCTCGGCTGGCGCCTCGTGGCGCACCTCCTGCCGGCCTGAGCCACCTCCCGCGGTGGTGGCGGCAGCCCCACGCCGTCCTCGGGGTGGACGCTCGTGCCCCAGCGGCAGAGGGTTCCGGACCGTGCCCGACCGCATGACACCGAACGCCGTCGGGCGTGCCGTCGGGCGCCCTGGGCTCAGAGGTACTGGCCGGTGTTGGCGACGGTGTTGATCGACTTGCCCGGCTCGGTGCCCTCCTTGGTCTTGATGAGCGTGCGGATGTAGACGATCCGCTCGCCCTTCTTCCCGGAGATGCGGGCCCAGTCGTCGGGGTTCGTCGTGTTCGGCAGGTCCTCGTTCTCGCGGAACTCGTCGGTGCACGACTGGAGCAGGTGCTCGACGCGCAGGCCGCGCTGGCCGGTGTCGAGGAGGTCCTTGATCGCCATCTTCTTCGCGCGGTCGACGATGTTCTGGATCATCGCGCCCGAGTTGAAGTCCTTGAAGTAGAGGATCTCCTTGTCGCCGCCGGCGTAGGTGACCTCGAGGAAGCGGTTCTCCTCCTCCTCGGAGTACATCCGCAGCACGGTGGCGTCGATCATCGCCTGGAGGGTGGTCTCCTCGGACCCGCCGTTCTGCTCGACGTCGTCGGGGTGCAGCGGCAGCCCGGAGATGAGGTACTTGGCGAAGATGTCGCGGGCGGCCTCGGCGTCGGGGCGCTCGATCTTGATCTTCACGTCGAGGCGACCGGGGCGCAGGATGGCCGGGTCGATCATGTCCTCGCGGTTCGAGGCGCCGATGACGATGACGTTCTCGAGCCCCTCGACGCCGTCGATCTCGGCGAGCAGCTGCGGGACGATCGTCGTCTCGACGTCGCTCGACACCCCGGAGCCGCGGGTGCGGAACAGCGACTCCATCTCGTCGAAGAACACGACGACGGGGTAGCCCTCGTTCGACTTCTCGCGGGCCCGCTGGAAGATCAGCCGGATGTGCCGCTCGGTCTCGCCGACGTACTTGTTGAGCAGCTCGGGGCCCTTGATGTTGAGGAAGTAGGACTTCCCGGGCTCGCGGCCCTCCTTCTCGGCGACCTTGCGGGCGAGCGAGGCCGCGACCGCCTTGGCGATCATCGTCTTGCCGCAGCCGGGAGGGCCGTAGAGCAGCACGCCCTTGGGCGGCTTGAGCTGGTGCTCGACGTAGAGGTCGGCGTGGAGGTACGGCAGCTCGACGGCGTCGCGGATGGCCTCGATCTGGCCGGTGAGGCCGCCGATGTCGGAGTAGTCGATGTCCGGGACCTCCTCGAGGACGAGGTCGGCGACCTCGGCCTTGGGGATCCGCTCGAAGACGAACCCGGAGCGCGACTCCAGCAGCAGGGCGTCGCCGGCGCGGATCGTCTCGTCGCGCAGCGAGGCGGCGACGCGGCAGACGCGCTCCTCGTCGGCCTGGGCCACGACGAGGACGCGGCCGTCGTCGAGGACCTCCTTGCACAGGACGACCTCGCCGACGGTCTCGTAGCCGTGGGCCGCGACGACGTTCATCGCCTCGTTGAGCATGACCTCGCGGCCGGGGACGAGGTCGCCCTCCTCGAGGGAGGGGCTGACGGCGACGTGCATCTTGCGCCCGCTCGTGAGGACGTCGGCGGTGCCGTCCTCGAAGGTCTCGATGACGATGCCGTACGCGGCCGGCGGCTGGGCGAGGCGGTCGACCTCGGACTTGAGCGTGACGATCTGCTCGCGGGCGTCGCGCAGCGTGCGGACGAGCCGCTCGTTCTGCGCGGAGAGCGTCGCTGACTGCGAGCGCAGCTGGGCGAGGTCGCGCTCCATGGCCCGCAGCTGGGCCGGGGTGGCCTGCCCGCGCGAGCGCAGCGCGGCGATCTCGGCCTCGAGCGACTCGCGCTCGGCCTCCAGACGCTCGCGGTCACCCGGGCTGGTGCTCCGGGACTGGTCGTCGGTGCTCATGCTCGACGATAACTCTCCGCGGTCAGGCCTGCGTGGAGGTATCAGTGACCGGTCGGCCGGTGTCGGCCACCGAACGGCGGACCTTGCGGACCCGCTTCTCCGACGGCACCCGCTCCCCGACCGCCTCCGAGGTCCAGTCGGCGTCGGTCGCGTCCTCCCCCGTGACGTACCCGCGACCGGGGCGGCGCTTGCGCAGCGGCGGGGTGACGCCGGGCGCGAGGCGCCGGGTGGTGATGAGGAAGCCGGTGTGTCCGTGCATCCGGTGCTGGGGTCGGACGGCGAGGCCCTCGAGGTGCCAGCCGCGCACGAGCGACTCCCATGCCTGGGGCTCGGTGAAGGTGTTGTGGTCGCGCATCGCCTCGGCGACCTTCGACAGCTGGGTCGCGGTGGCGACGTAGCAGATGAGGACGCCGCCGGGCGCCAGGGCCTCGGCGACGACGTCGAGGCACTCCCAGGGGGCGAGCATGTCGAGGACGACGCGGTCGACGGTTCCCGCGGGCACCGCGGCCGGCAGCGCCTCGACGAGGTCGCCGACGGTGACCGTCCACGACGGGTGGTCGGTGCCGAAGTAGTCACGGGCGTTGGCCCGGGCGATGTCGGCGAAGTCCTCGCGGCGCTCGAAGGAGTGGACCGTGCCCGTCTCCCCCACCGCGCGCAGCAGGGACATCGAGAGGGCGCCGGACCCGACGCCGGCCTCGATGACGTGCGCGCCCGGGAAGATGTCGGCCATGGTGACGATCTGGCCGGCGTCCTTGGGGTAGACGACGGCGGCGCCGCGGGGCATCGACATGACGTAGTCCGACAGCAGGGGACGCAGGGCGAGGTACTCGACGCCCGCCGTGTTCGTCACGGTGGAGCCGTCGGGGCGGCCGATGAGGTCGTCGTGGGCGAGGTAGCCGCGGTGCGTGTGGAACTGCTTGCCGGGGGCGAGCGCGATCGTGTGCATCCGGCCCTTGGGGTCGGTGAGCTGGACGCGCTCGCCCGCGGTGAAGGGGCCCCGCCGGAGGGCGGAGCCGGTGGCGGCGGGGACGCCGTCGGCGGAGGTCATGACGCAGGAGTCTAGGTGCGGCGCAGGGCCGCCTCCGCGGCGGCGTTGAAGCGCTCGGCCGTGACGACGCCCAGCAGGGTCCCGTGGCGGGTGACGGCGACGAGGGGCTGCCGGGTGACGGCCAGCGCGCGCACCACCTCGGCCGTGCCGCTGCCCTCGCCGACCTCGACGACGCAGCCGTCGGGCAGCCGCTGGACGAGGGAGGACAGGCGGGTGGCCGGCGGCAGGCTCGACAGCTCGGGAGCGCCGGGTCCGGGGAGGGGCAGGAGCAGGGTGGGCCGGCCCTGCTCGTCGGTGGCGAGGACGCGGCCCCGGGTCGGCGGCAGCTCGCCGACGCTCGTGTGCGCGGGGACGACCACGGCCTCCTCGAGGACGTCGTCGAGGCGCACGACGGTGACGAGCCGCTCGTAGGGCGCGCGGGCGATGGCCGCCGAGGCGCCGGACCACAGGATCCACGCCATGACGACCGAGAGGACGACCGAGACGACGTCGGGCTCGGCGCCCGTGGCGAACGGCCTGATGCCGAACCAGCCGAGGACACCGAGCGCCAGCACCCGGCCGGTCCACCCGGCGACGAGGAGGCCCCGGTCGCGGCGGCCGGTCACGACCCAGACGAGGGAGTCGACGAGCTGGCCGCCGTCGAGCGGCAGCCCGGGCAGCAGGTTGAAGGCGGCGAGCAGGAGGTTGAGGAAGAGGAAGGACCACGCGAACTCCGACGCCGGCCACGGGAGACCGACGTACGCGACCCACCCGAGCGCGGCGAGGAGGAGGTTCGCGAGCGGTCCCGCGACCGCGACGGCGGCCGACCGGCCGGGGGTGCTGCCCGTGCCGTCGAAGGAGGTGTGCCCACCCCACAGGGTGGCGACGATGCGGTGCACGCGGTACCCGAGCAGGCGCGCGGTGAGGGCGTGCGCGACCTCGTGGCCGAGCACGGCGAGCAGGATGCCGACGACGAGCCAGGCCGCGTACGCGATCGCCACGCCCGTGCCGAGCCCCTCGCCGGCACTCCACCCGGTCCAGGCGATGAACAGCGCGAGGAGCAGCCACGTGCGGTCGAGGTAGACCGGCACCCCGGCGACCCGAGCGACCCGCAGGGCCCCGGCCGGGGGGTTCTCGTCGGACATGGCACGGACCCTACGGGAGCGAGGCGGCATACTTTCTCACCGTCCCCCGCTGCCGACCCGAAGCGACTCCTCCGTGACCTCGCAGCACCGCCCCGACGCCACCGCCGACCTCACCGCCGCCCTGCGCGAGCGGGTCCTCGTCCTCGACGGGGCCATGGGGACGATGATCCAGGCCCACGGCCTCTCGGAGGCCGACTACCGCGGGGAGCGCTTCGCCGACCACCCCAGCGACCTGCAGGGCAACAACGACCTGCTCTCGCTGACCCAGCCCGAGATCATCGCCTCGATCCACCGCGCGTACCTCGAGGCCGGGGCCGACCTCGTCGAGACCAACACCTTCAACGCACAGCGCATCTCCCTCGCCGACTACGCGATGGAGGACCTCGCCTACGAGATGAACCACGCCGCGGCCGCCCTCGCCCGGGCCGAGGCCGACGCGATGACCGAGCGGACCCCGGACCGCCCCCGCTGGGTGCTCGGCGCCATCGGCCCGACGAACCGCACGGCCTCGATCTCCCCCGACGTCAACGACCCCGGCGCCCGCAACGTCACCTTCGACCAGCTCGTCGAGGCCTACCTCGAGCAGGCCCGCGGCCTCGTCGACGGCGGCGCCGACGTCCTCCTCGTCGAGACGATCTTCGACACGCTCAACGCCAAGGCCGCGATCTTCGCCCTCGAGACCCTCTTCGAGGAGCACGACCGACGCTGGCCGGTCATGATCAGCGGCACGATCACCGACGCGTCGGGCCGCACCCTCTCGGGGCAGGTCACCGAGGCGTTCTGGTACTCGGTGCGCCACGCGCGGCCGCTGTCGATCGGCCTGAACTGCGCCCTCGGCGCCGGCGAGCTGCGGCCCTACGTCGCCGAGCTGTCCCGCCTCGCCGACTGCTTCGTCTCGGCGCACCCGAACGCGGGCCTGCCCAACGCGTTCGGCGAGTACGACGAGACACCGGAGGCGATGGCGCGGGTCGTCGGCGAGTTCGCGACGTCCGGCCTGGTCAACGTCGTCGGCGGGTGCTGCGGCACGACGCCGGACCACATCGCCGCCATCGCCCAGGCCGCCGCCACCGGGACCCCGCGCCGGCCCGCCGAGGTGCCTGTGGCGCTGCGGCTCAGCGGTCTCGAGCCGGTCGTCATCGACGAGGACAGCCTGTTCGTCAACGTCGGCGAGCGGACGAACATCACCGGCTCGGCCCGCTTCCGCCGCCTCATCCAGGAGGACGACTACGGCACCGCGCTCGGGGTCGCGCGCCAGCAGGTGGAAGCCGGGGCGCAGGTCATCGACGTCAACATGGACGAGGGCATGATCGACGGCGTCGCCGCGATGGACCGCTTCCTGCGCCTCGTCGCCTCCGAGCCCGACATCTGCCGCGTGCCGCTCATGGTCGACTCCTCGAAGTGGGAGGTGATCGAGGCCGGGCTCAAGGTCACCCAGGGCAAGCCGATCATCAACTCGATCTCGATGAAGGAGGGCGAGGAGCCCTTCCGCGAGCACGCGCGGCTGGCCCGCAAGTACGGTGCGGCCGTCGTCGTCATGGCCTTCGACGAGGACGGCCAGGCCGACAACCTCGCCCGGCGGCAGGCGATCTGCGAGCGGGCCTACCGGATCCTCGTCGACGAGGTCGGCTTCCCGCCCGAGGACGTCATCTTCGACCCCAACGTCTTCGCGGTGGCCACGGGCATCGAGGAGCACGCGGCCTACGGCACCGACTTCATCGAGGCGGCCCGCTGGATCAAGGGCAACCTCCCCCACGCGCTCGTCTCCGGCGGCGTCTCCAACGTCTCGTTCTCCTTCCGCGGCAACAACGCGGTGCGCGAGGCGATCCACGCGGTGTTCCTCTTCCACGCCATCAAGGCCGGCATGGACATGGGCATCGTCAACGCCGGTGCGCTGCAGCCGTACGACACCGTCGACGAGCGGCTGCGCGACGCCATCGAGGACGTCGTCCTCAACCGCCGCGAGGACGCCACGGAACGGCTGCTCGCCATCGCCGACGACTACCGGACGACGCCCGGCGAGGAGGACCCCGCCGCCGCGGAGTGGCGCAGCCTCCCGGTGCGCGAGCGGATCACGCACGCCCTCGTCAAGGGCATCGACGACCACGTGGTCGACGACACCGAGGAGCTGCGGCTCGAGATCGACGAGGCCGGCGGACGCCCGCTCGAGGTCATCGAGGGCCCGCTCATGGACGGGATGAACGTCGTCGGCGACCTCTTCGGCGACGGCAAGATGTTCCTCCCCCAGGTGGTCAAGTCGGCGCGGGTGATGAAGAAGGCCGTCGCCCACCTGATCCCGTTCATCGAGGCCGAGAAGGACGAGACCGCGCGCAAGCGGAGCAAGGGCCTCGTCGTGACCGCGACGGTCAAGGGCGACGTCCACGACATCGGCAAGAACATCGTCGGGGTCGTGCTCCAGTGCAACGGCTACGACGTCCTCGACCTAGGAGTCATGGTGCCGGCGCAGAAGATCCTCGACACCGCGCGCGAGCAGGACGCCGACATCATCGGGCTGTCCGGGCTCATCACGCCCAGCCTCGACGAGATGGTGCGGGTCGCCGGGGAGATGAAGCGCCAGGGCTTCGAGATCCCGCTGCTCCTCGGCGGGGCCACCACCTCGCGGGCGCACACCGCCGTCAAGGTCGACCAGCAGTACGACGGGCCGGTCGTGTGGGTCAAGGACGCCTCGCGCTCGGTGCCCGTCGTCAGCCAGCTGCTCTCGCAGACCCAGCGCGAACCCTTCCTCGAGGGCGTGGCGAAGGACTACGAGTCGATCCGGGTGCGGCACGCCGCGAAGACCGGTGAGCGGCCACTGGCGTCGTACGAGGCTGCGGTGGCGAACCGGCCGGCCATCGACTGGGCGTCCTACCGGCCGATGCGGCCCCACCTGCTCGCCCAGCAGTCCGGTGACCGCTGGTCGGGGCGGCGCGACGACCACTGGCACCGCGCGGCCACGCAGTTCACCCGCGTCTGGGAGGACCAGCCGGTCGGCGACCTGCGCCGCTACATCGACTGGACGCCGTTCTTCCTCGCGTGGGAGATGAAGGGCCGCTACCCGGACATCCTCAACAACCCGGCGACCGCCGACGAGGCCCGCAAGCTCCTCGACGACGCGAACCGGATGCTCGACCTCATCGAGCGCGAGAAGTGGCTGACGGCCCGGGGTGTCGCCGGGTTCTTCCCCGCCGCCTCGGTGGGCGACGACATCGAGGTCTACGCCGACGAGGACCGCACGACCGTCCTCACGACCCTCCACGGGCTGCGCCAGCAGGGCCAGCACCGCGACGGCGTCGCGAACAAGTGCCTCTCGGACTTCGTCGCGCCCAAGGAGACCGGGCTCGCCGACCACGTCGGGGCGTTCTCGGTGACCGCGGGCATCGGCATCGAGGAGCGGCTCGCCGCGTTCAAGGCCGACCACGACGACTACTCGGCGATCCTCCTCGAGGCCCTCGCCGACCGCCTGGCCGAGGCGTTCGCCGAGCGGCTGCACGAGAAGGTCCGCAAGGAGCTGTGGGGCTACGCCCCCGACGAGAGGCTCGACAGCGCCGCGCTCATCCGTGAGCAGTACGACGGCATCCGCCCCGCCCCCGGCTACCCGGCCTGCCCCGACCACACCGAGAAGGAGACGCTCATGGCGCTCCTCGGCGGCGAGGAGCGCACCGGCGTCAGGCTCACCGAGTCGATGGCCATGTGGCCGGGGGCCTCGGTGTCGGGCTGGTACTTCGCGCACCCCGAGAGCCAGTACTTCGTCGTCGGGCGGCTCGGGCGCGACCAGGTCGAGTCCTACGCCGAGCGCAAGGGCTGGGACCTGCGCACGGCCGAGCGCTGGCTGGGCCCCAACCTCGGCTACCACCCCGAGGACTGACGCCCTCCGGGGTTCGGGATGGCGCCGCGGCGATGTCGGCCCGACGTCCTAGCCTTGCCGCCATGACCCCAGCGTTGTCGCCCAGCCGGGCCGCGGACTTCAAGCAGTGCCCCCTGCTGTTCCGGTTCCGCACCATCGACAAGCTCGAGGGTCCCCCGTCGCCGGCCGCGGCCCGCGGCACCCTGGTCCACGCCGTCCTCGAGCACCTCTTCGACCTCCCGGCGGCCGAGCGCACGCCCACCGCCGCCCTCGCCCTGCTCGAGCCGCGCTGGCGCGCGCTCGTCGACGAGCGGCCCGAGCTCGGCTCGATGATCGACGACGACGAGCAGCTCACGGAGGAGGCCTGGTTCGCCGCGGCGCAGACGCTCGTCGAGCAGTGGTTCGACCTCGAGGACCCCACCCGTCTCGAGCCGGCCGCCCGCGAGCTCTACGTCGAGACCGAGATCGACGGGCTCACCCTGCGCGGCTACGTCGACCGGCTCGACGTCGCGCCCGACGGGGCGATGCGGGTCGTCGACTACAAGACGGGACGCTCCCCCAGCGAGCTGTTCGAGGCCAAGGCGCTGTTCCAGATGAAGTTCTACGCCCTCGTCCTCTGGCGGCTGCACGGGCAGGTGCCGAAGCAGCTCCAGCTCGTCTACCTCGGCAACGGCGAGGTCGTGCGCTACACCCCGGACGAGCACGACCTGCGGGGCATCGAGCGCAACGTCCGCGCCATCTGGGAGGCCGTGGTCCGGGCGGCGCAGACCGGTGACTGGCGCCCGCGCACCTCACGGCTGTGCGACTGGTGCGACTTCCGCGACCTCTGCCCCGCGTGGGGCGGCACCCCTCCCCCGCTCCCCGAGGGCGCGGCCGACCTCGCGCTCGACCCGGCGAACAGCGGTGAGGCGCAGCCGGACGACGAGTGAGGGCGGTCAGCCCGCCCGCGCCGAGCGCGCCGCCGCCGTGAGCGACTCGGGCGTGACCCCGGCCAGCGAGGCCAGGTGCACGGCACCGGCGATCTCCGGGACGGCGACGACGTGCGGCACCGCGATGGTGGGCACCCCGGCGGCCACGGCCGAGCGCACGCCGGTCGGTGAGTCCTCGATGGCGACACAGTCGCCCGCCTCGACACCGAGGAGGCGGGCCGCCGCCCAGTAGGGCTCGGGGTGGGGCTTGCCGTGCTCGACCTCGTCCCCGGTGACGACGGCCGCGAACGAGCCCTCGGGCAGGGCGGACACGACCGCGTCGGCGAGGCTGCGCCACGACATCGTCACGAGGGCGTTCGGGACCCCGGCCTCGGCGAGGGCGCCGAGCAGCTCGCGGGCCCCGGGCCGCCACGGCACGTGCTCGCGCACCTGGCCGACGACCCGCACGAGGAGCTCGTCGATGATCCGCTCGGGCTCCCAGGGCACGTTCCCGTGCTCCTTGATGAAGACCGCCGACACCATGAGGTCGTTGCCGACGAGCTGGTGGGCGTACTCGTCGGACCACGTACCGCCGTGTTCCTCGACGATGGCGTGCTCCGCCTCGATCCAGTAGGGCTCGGTGTCGACGAGGGTTCCGTCCATGTCCCAGAGGACCGCTGCGGGGAGGCTCACGGGACGGGAGTCTAGGGAGCCGTACTGTGGTGCTCGACGAGAGGAGCCTGACCTTGATCGAGCTCGAGGACCTGCCGGAGCTGCACGACGCGGTGATGATCGCCGCGTTCGAGGGCTGGAACGACGCCGGCGAGGCCGCGAGCGCCGTCATCGAGCACCTCGCGGAGGTCTTCGACGCCGAGGTCGTCGCGGCCCTGGACCCGGAGGACTACTACGACTTCCAGGTCAACCGGCCCCGCGTCGTCATCGAGAACGGGCGCCGACGGATCAGCTGGCGCACCACCCGGGTGCTGGTCGCCACGAACACCCCACTGGGCCGTGACGTCGTCCTCGTTCAGGGCGTCGAGCCCTCCTTCCGCTGGCGCGCGTTCGCCATCGAGCTCATGGAGCTGGCGCAGGCGGCCGACGTCACGATGGTCATCACCCTCGGCGCCCTCATGGCCGACGTCGCCCACAGCCGCCCCATCCCGGTCACGGCGACCTCCGACAACGAGGACACGCGGCACCGCCACGACCTCGAGATGAGCACCTACGAGGGGCCCACCGGCATCGTCGGCGTGCTGGCCGATGCCGCGACCCAGGTCGGCGTGCCCTCGGTGTCCTGCTGGGCGGCCGTGCCGCACTACGCCGGCCACAGCCCGTCGCCCAAGGCCACCGTCGCCCTCGTCAGCCGGATCGAGGAGCTGCTGGACGCGCCGATCGAGCACGGCGAGCTCGACGAGGACGCGCACGCGTGGCAGATCGGCATCGACGAGCTCGCGGCGTCCGACAGCGAGGTCGCCGAGTACGTCGAGTCGCTCGAGGAGGCGCAGGACACCGCCGACCTCCCCGAGGCGAGCGGCGATGCCATCGCCAAGGAGTTCGAGAAGTACCTTCGCCGCCGCGGCAGCGACGAGCAGTAGGGCCCTACAGGCGCACGCCGAGGAGGGCGTCGAGCGTCCTCGCCACCAGACCGGGGGCGCCGGGGTCGGTCCACTCTCCGGCGAGCGTGCGCTCGGCCCACGCGTCGACCGCAGCGATCGCGCGCGGGGTGTCGAGGTCGGCGGCGAGCGCCGCGCGCACCTCGGCGACCGTCGTGTCGGCGGCGGCCGCCGCATTCACGGAGAGGGCCTCGCGCCACCGGGCCAGGCGCGCCTCGGCGGCCGTGAGGAGGTCGTCGGTGTACTCCCAGTCGTTCCGGTAGGAGTGCGCGAGGAGGACGAGCCGGATCGCCATGGGGTCGACGCCGTCGGCGCGCAGCGTCGAGACGAGGACGAGGTTGCCCTTGCTCTTGCTCATCTTCTCGCCGTGGTAGCCGACCATCGCCTGGTGCACGTAGTGGCGCGCGAAGACGTGGTCGCCGGTGAGGGCGTTCGCCTGCACGGCCGACATCTCGTGGTGTGGGAAGACCAGGTCGCTGCCCCCGCCCTGCACGTCGATGCCGCCCCCGAGCCGGTCGAGGGCGATCGCGGTGCACTCGACGTGCCAGCCGGGGCGTCCGGCCCCGAGGACCGCGTCGTCCCAGCAGGGCTCGCCGGCGCGGGACGCCCGCCACAGCAGCGGGTCGAACCGGTCGCGCTTGCCCTCGCGGTCGGGGTCCCCCCCGCGGTCGGCGAACACGGCGTCCATCTGCTCGCGCGTCCAGCCCGAGACGGAGCCGAAGTCGGGTGTGGCCGCGAGGTCGAGGTAGACGTCCTCGCCGGACCCCTCTGCGGCGGGGACCGGCAGCCGGTACGCGGCACCGCGCTCGAGCAGGCCCCGCACGGCCGCGATGATCTCCGGCATCGCCTCGACGACACCGACGTAGTGGTCGGGCGGGAGCACGGCGAGGGCGGTCATGTCCTCGCGGAACAGGTCGATCTCGGTGGTGGCGAGCTCGCGCCAGTCGCGCCCGTCGCGGGCCGCGCGCTCGAGGAGGGGGTCGTCGACGTCGGTGACGTTCTGCACGTAGGCGACCGCGTGGCCGGCGTCGCGCAGCGCCCGGACGACGAGGTCGAAGGTCACGTACGTGGCGGCGTGCCCGAGGTGCGTGGCGTCGTAGGGGGTGATGCCGCAGACGTAGACCCGTGCCGTCGGGCCGGCGTCGACGGGGCGCACCGAGCCGCTCTGGGTGTCGAACAGGCGGAGGGGGTCACCGTGGCCGGGCACGGCGGGGACGAAGGGTGCGGGCCACGACTTCACCGGGCAAGCCTACGGGCGGGGTGCTGCGGCCCCGCGACCGGTCCGCCTCACAGCGCCGGCCACGGGATGGCGGGCCAGCCGGGGGTCGGCAGCGGATGCCGACGGGTGCGCAGCAGGGCCTCGACGCGCGCGTGCAGCGCCTCGACCTCGGGCACCGTCAGCAGCTCGTGGAGGTCGTCGTCGAGGCCGTCGCCCAGCGACCGGCGCAGCCGCTCGACCCGTGCGAGGTCCTCCTCCGGCACCGGTTCGCCCGCCCATCCCCACAGCACCGTCCGCAGCTTCGGCTCGACCGACAGGCTCACCCCGTGGTCGCACCCGCGCACCCGGTCGCCGTCGCGAAGAAGGTGGCCGCCCTTGCGGTCGGAGTTGTTGAGGACGGCGTCGAGGACGGCGACCGTCCGCAGCGCGGGGTGCGGCGCGTGGGAGACGACGACCGGCATCCCGTCGGGCGTCTCGCCGGACAGGACGACGACCCAGCCCTCCGGCACGTCGGAGACGGCGGTGACGTCGACGAGCGGCTCGGGCTCACCCTCGACCGGTCCGACCCACAGCTGCACCGACCCGCGCCCGTGCGGTCCGTCGCGCAGGACCGTGGGCGGCACGACGTCGAAGCCGCCCGCGGAGCTGACGAGGTACGCCGCGCGCTCGCGGGCGACGAGGGTCCCGTCGGGGTAGTCCCACAGCCGCCGCTCGCTGACCTCCGGCTTGTGGATGACGAGCACGCCGTCGGCGCCGTCCTCGACGCAGCACAGCAGCGCGCCGTTGGAGGAGTCGGCGAGCCGCCCGACCGGGGTCAGCTCACCCGTGGCCAGGACCCGCTCGAGCTCAGCGTCGGTACCCGTTGGCACGAGGGCAGATGTGGCCGGTGGGGTCGAGCGGCTGGCCGCAGAACGGGCAGGCGGGGCGTCCCGCGGCGATCACGGCCCCGCAGCGTCGGGCGAAGGCCCGTGCCGCCTGCGGGGTGAGGACGACGCGGAGGGTCTGCACCGCGTCCTCCTCGACCTCCTCCGGGTCCTGGTCGTGGCACTCGATGACGACCGCACCGCGCTCGGTGTCCCACGCGAGGGCGAGGGTGTCGACGCGGAACTCGTCCTCGATCGGAGTCGTGAGCGGCTCGGTGTCGCCGGCCCCCAGCGGTTCGGTCGCCGTGCCCGCGGCGTGGGCGTCGAGGAGGTCGTTGACCCGGTCCGCGAGAACGCTGACCTGCACCTTCTCCAGCGACACGGACACGAGGCGGCCCGACCCGCTCGCCTGCAGGAAGAACGTGCGACCCCCGGGCGGTCCGACGGTGCCGGCGACGAAGCGCTCCGGCGGGTCGAAGACGGTTGCTGCCATGGACGACACCCTAGATCGAGAACCCCACGGGCAGCTCGAGGCGGTGTCGCGCCATGAGGTCGGAGTCGCCGAGGACGTCGCGGGTCCCCCCGTCGGCGACGACGGTCCCCTCGGACAGCACGACGGCGCGTTCGCACAGCTCGAGGGCGTACGGCAGGTCGTGGGTCACCATGAGCAGGGTCACCGGCAGCTCCCGGAGGATGTCGGCGAGCTCGCGGCGGGAGGCCGGGTCGAGGTTCGACGACGGCTCGTCGAGGACGAGGATCTCCGGCGACATCGCGAGGACGGTGGCGATGGCGACGCGCCTGCGCTGCCCGAAGGACAGGTGGTGCGGCGCGCGGTCGGCGAGGTCGGCCACCCCCACGGCATCGAGTGCCGCGTGGACGCGGGCGTCGAGCTCGGCCCCACGGATCCCGAGGTTGGCCGGTCCGAACGCGACGTCGTCGCGCACGGTGGGCATGAAGAGCTGGTCGTCGGGGTCCTGGAAGACCAGGCCGACGCGCCGCCGCACCTCGAGCAGGTTCCCGGCCGTCACGGGGAGCCCGGAGACGGTGACCGACCCGTGGCCGGGCGTCAGCACCCCGTTGAGGTGCAGGACGAGGGTGGTCTTCCCGGCGCCGTTGGGTCCGAGGAGGGCGACCCGCTCCCCCGGGTGCACGTGGAGGTCGACGCCGAACAGGGCCTGGTGGCCGCCGGGGTAGGCGTAGGCGACCTGGCGCAGGTCGAGGACCGGGACGCTCATGCCGCGCGCACCCCCACCGACACGACGGCGGCGAGGAGCGCCGGCAGGAGGGCGAGCACCCACTGCGCCCGCGTCGCCGTGAGCTCGTCGGTCACCGGGAGCCGTCCGTTCCAGCCGCGGCTCACCATCGCCAGGTGCACGCGCTCGCCGCGCTCGTAGCTGCGGATGAACAGGGCTCCCGTGCCGGCCGCGAGCGGAGGCCACGACCGCAGCGAGCGGGCGCTGAAACCGCGCGACTCGCGGGCGACCTTCATCCGGCGCATCTGGTCGGCGACGACGTCGACGTAGCGGACCATGAACGACACGATGAGGACGAGCGGGTCGGGGACGCGGAGGTGCTGGAGGGCGCGCACGAGGTCGCGGGGCCGGGTCGTGACCGCGAAGGCGACGGCCGCGACGACGCCGCACGTGCCGGTGAGGAGGAGGGCCACCGCCGCGTCGAGCCCGGGCTGGGAGACGCGGAACGGGCCGAGGTCGACGCGGGGGCCGACCGCGACGAAGGGCAGGACGGCGGCGAAGACGGCGAAGGGCACCTCGACCGCGAGCCGTGGCAGGAGGAGGCGGACGGCGACGCCGGTGCTCGCGAGGACGCCCGCCGCGACGAGGAGCAGCGCCGCGAGCGCCGCGTGGGCGTCGCGGGGCACCGACACGACGAGCAGGACGAAGGCGACGAGCCCGACGAGCTTGGCGTGCGGGGGCAGTCGGTGCAGGACGGTGTCGCCGTCGACGTGCAGGTGGGTCCCCGGACCGCTGCCCACCTCAGTCGCGCTCGGTCTGGCGGCGGCGGCCGAGCCGCCGGAGGACCGCGACGAGCCCGAGCATCACCGCCGCGGTGGTGACGACCCCGACGACGCCGGCGAGCCCCCCGGAGAGCCGGGACCCGTCGATCCCGCTGACGGCGTAGTCGGCGAGGGGTGACCCGGACGTCACCGAGTCGCGGGCGGTGTCGAGGAAGCCCAGCTGCGCGGACACGAACTCCAGGCCGTCCGGGTGCCCGGACGCGTAGGAGGAGACGACCGCGGCGAGGAGGAGGCTGACCGCCATCCCGGCGGTGACGACCGCTCGCGTGCCGGCGCGCGTGCGGCCGGGGCGGACGCCGGTCATCGGGCGACCTCCGGGACCCGCAGCTCGAGGGTGGGCAGGAGCCTGCGCGCCCCGTGGACGAGGTCGGGTCGGGCCGCGACGATGCTCGACACGGCGAGGAGGGTGACGATCCCCTCACCGAGCCCGATGAGGAGGTGCCAGCCGCCCATCGCGACCACGAGCGTGTCGAGCGCGATGGGGGCCGCCCCGCCCACGGCGTAGAGGCCGACGAAGGCGAGGGCCGCCGCGGGGACGCTGACGAACGCCCCGGCGAACGCCGCGGCCGGGACCCAGCGGACGTCGCGCGGGAGGAGCGCGAGGGCCAGGCGGAACGTCCCGTGACCCGCCCACACGGCGACGACGGCCATGAGGAGGACGTTGGTCCCGAGGGCGCTGACCCCGCCGTCGGCGAAGAGCACCGCCTGGACGGTGACGACGACCGTGAGGCAGAGCGTCGCGGTCGCCGGGCCGACGAGGACGGCGGCGAGGGCAGCGCCGATGACGTGGCCGGACGTCCCGGCCCCCACGGGGAAGTTCAGCATCTGGCTCGCGAACACGAAGACGGCGACGAGGCCGGCCATCGGCGCCGTGCGGTCGTCGAGCTCGCGGCGCGCCGCCCGCCCCAACGCCGCGGCGACGACCCCTCCGGCGACGACGGCGGTGCCGACCGAGGTCGGCGCGTCGAGGAACCCGTCGGGGACGTGCATCACAGCTCCTGGCTCGGGGGGTGCGGCGCGGACGACGGAACCCGTCCGACGACCTTGTTGCACATTATTCGCAACAGTGCCCGCGATCAACCGCGGCGCACCTCAGCCGGCGCCGCCCCCCACCTCGGCGTCGTCGGCGGGTACGTACCGGGGCCTGGCGACGAGCGGGGCGAGGTCGCCGAGGACCGTGTTGCTCGCGAGGAGCACCATCCGCGACCGCCCGACGTGCACGGCCGTCACGCTGCCGGGGTCGACCCGCACCCGCTGCAGACCGGCCAGCCCCGCACCCACCGCTTCGGCGACGACCGACTTGATGGGGTCTCCGTGGCTCACGGCGACCCACACGGCACCGGGGCCGTGCGCGGCCTCGACCTCGGCGTCGAGCGCCCGCACCCCGTCGAGGACACGGGCCGCCATCTCCCCCAGCGACTCCGAGCGGTACTCGTCGTGGGGTGGGAACGTCGCGTTGGCCGGGTCGTCCTGGACGACGCGCCACAGCGGGTCCTTCGCCGCCTCGGCGAGCGACCGTCCGGTCCACCCGCCGTAGTGGCACTCCCCCAGCCGGTCGTCGGTGGCCACCGCGTGCCCGGGAACGGCGAGGGCAGCCGTCTCGAGGCAGCGCTGGAGGGGGCTCGAGACGGTTCGGACGACCTCGAGGGGCTCCAGCCTGGCCCGTAGCTCGTCGGCCTGGCGCCGGCCGGTGTCGGTGAGACCGACGCCCTCGCTCCACCCGGCGAGCACCCCCGCGGCGTTCGCGGTCGAGTGGCCGTGGCGCAGGAGCAGGACGGTGGCCACGCGCCCAGCCTAGGGGCCGCCCCGCCCCGTCCCCGGCGCGCCGACCCACCGCCGTGCGGCGGCAGGGCACCATGGTCGTCGTGATCGTGGACCGGGCCCTCTACGTCGACGGGCAGCGCCGCCCCTGCGGCGACCTCAGTGACGAGCTGGCGGTGCTGCGCGAGAAGGGCGGCCCGGGCGACTTCCTCTGGATCGGGCTCAAGGACCCGACGCAGGAGGAGTTCGACGACGTCAACGAGGAGCTGCGCCTGCACCCCCTCGCCGTCGAGGACGCCATCGTCGGCCGCCAGCGCGCCAAGGTCGAGCTCTACGACACGACCGTCTTCGTCGTCCTCAAGCCGTTGCGGTACCTCGAGGAGACCTCCGACATCGAGACCGGCGAGCTCATGGTGTTCGTCGGCGACCGGTTCGTCGTCACGGTCCGTCGCGGCGAGGCGAGCCCCCTGTCCGGGCTGCGCCAGCGCCTCGAGACCGAGGACCCCGGGCGCCTGCGCATGGGCCCGCTCGCCGTGCTGCACGCCATCGTCGACGGCGTCGTCGACACGTACACGGCGATCGACGAGGAGATCGCGGCCGACCTCGACGAGATCGAGACCCGGGTCTTCTCGGGCGAGCCGATGGACACCGCCTCGATCTACCGCCTCAAGCGCGAGGTGCTCGAGTTCCGACGCGCCGCCGTGCCGCTCTCGGTCCCGCTCCGGCTGCTCCACCACGAGGAGAAGAGTCCGGTCGCCGAGGACGAGCTGCGGCTGCTGCTCCGCGACGTGTCCGACCACCTCAACCACGTCATCGACCACGTGGAGTCCTACGACCGCCTGCTCACCGACGTCCTCAGCGCCCACCTCGCGCAGATCTCGGTGCAGCAGAACAGCGACATGCGACGCATCTCGGCATGGGTCGCCATCGCTGCGGTGCCCACGATGGTCGCCGGCATCTACGGCATGAACTTCGACAACATGCCCGAGCTGCGGTGGCGCTACGGCTACTTCATCGTCCTCGCCGTCATGGGCGTGGTGTGCGGCGGCCTCTACCGCGCGTTCCGGCGCAGCGGCTGGCTCTGATGCCGCCGGCTCTCAGCGGGCGGTGATCCAGCCCGCCGAGAGCGCCACGATGATGAGCGTCCCGAGGGCGAGGCGGTACCAGATGAAGGGGCGCAGGGAGTTCGTCGCGACGAAGCGCAGCAGCCAGGCGATCGCCGCGTAGGCCGTGGCGAACGAGACGGCGATGCCGACGAGCACGGGGCCGACCCCGAGCGCCACGACGCCGTCGAACTCGGAGACGAGCTGGTACAGGCCGGCGGCCGTGAGGGCCGGGATCGCCATGAAGAAGGACAGCTCGGTCGCGGTGACCCGGTCGATGCCGCGCATGAGGCCCGCAGAGATCGTGGCACCCGAGCGCGAGATGCCCGGGATGAGCGCGAAGGACTGGACGAGGCCGATGACGAGGCCGTCCCTGACCGTCACCTCGGACGCGCCGCGCTGGATGCCCTGCTCCTCGAGGACGTCGTGCCGCCGCTCGGCGACCCAGATGACGGCGCTCCACAGGATGAGGGCGGCCGCGACGACCCAGAGGCTGCGCAGCCCGCCGGAGATGAGGTCGCGGAAGAGGAAGCCGACGATCCCGAGCGGGACCGACCCGACGACGACCGCGGTGGCGAGGGTGTAGTCCTCGTGCTCGCGGGCCGCGGCGTCCCTCAGCCCTGCGACCCACGCGGTGAGCAGCCTGGCGATCTTGCGGGAGAAGTAGATGAACGTCGCCGCGATGGCGCCGATCTGGATGATGGCCGTGTACGCCGTGACCGCCGGGGCGTCGACCCGCAGGCCCATGAGCTTCTCGGCGACCGTGAGGTGGCCGGTGGAGGAGACCGGGAGGAACTCGGTGAGCCCCTCCAGGACCCCGAGGACGATCGTCTGGACGTAGCTGAGTTCGACGGGCACGGGCCGACAGCCTAGAGGGCGGCTGCGGCCTCGGCGACGACGGCCAGCACCGCCGCGCGCTCCTCGGGCGTCCGTGCGTACGGCGCCACGGACACGGTCGTGACCCCCGCGTCGGCGTACCGGCGCAGCCGTTCGGCGATCCGGTCCGGGGGGCCGACGAGCGCGGTCCGGTCGACGAGCTCGAACGGCACGGCCGCCGCGGCGTCGCGCGGGCGACCCTCGAGGTAGAGGTCCTGGATCTCGTCGGCGGCGGCGTCGAAGCCCATCCGGCGCGCGAGGCCGTTGTAGAAGTTCTGCTCGCGGCTGCCCATGCCGCCGATGTAGAGGGCGGTGTAGTCGGCGACCGCCGCCCGGCCGGCCTCGAGGTCGTCGGTGACGACGACGGGCACGGTGGCGACGACGTCGAACCCGGCCATGGGGTCGCCGTCCACGCCCGCCCCCGCCTTTTCCCGCCCGGCGCGCACCGCGGCCATCTGGTCCCCGCAGTCCTCCGGCGAGAGGAAGACGGCGAGCCAGCCGTCCGCCACCTCGCCGGCCAGCCGCAGGTTGTTCGGACCCACCGCGGCGAGGTACACGGGCAGGTCCGGACGCGGCGGGCGGATCGTCAGCCTGAGCGCCTTGCCCGGCCCATCGGGCAGCGGCAGGGTGATGAACTCGCCCTCGTAGCGCACCTGTTCGCGACGCAGGGCCATCCGGACGACGTCGACGTACTCCCGCGTGCGGGCCAGCGGCTTCGCGAACCGGACGCCGTGCCAGCCCTCGCTCACCTGCGGTCCCGAGACGCCGAGACCGAGGAGGAAGCGTCCGGACGTCAGCGTGTCGAGGGTCGCGGCCGTCATCGCGGTCATCGCCGGGGTCCGCGCGGGGATCTGCATGATCCCCGCGCCGAGGTGGATCCGCTCGGTCTGCGCGCCGAGCCACGCCAGCACGGTGGGGGCGTCGGACCCGTAGGCCTCGGCCACCCAGGCCTGTTCGTAGCCCAGGCGCTCGGCCTCCCGGACGAGGTCGACGGTGTCGGGCCCGAGGCCCATGCCCGCGTAACCGCACATGATCGCCAGCCGCATGGCGCCCACGGTATCGACGCGGCCCCCGATAGGGTCGCCGCCATGCTGACCCGCCGCCTGGGGGCCTCCGGCCTCACCGTGTCGCGGCTCGGGCTCGGCACGATGGCCTGGGGCACGCGCACCTCACCGGAGGACGCCTCCGACCTGCTCCGCGAGTTCCGTGGGGCGGGGGGCACCCTCGTCGACACGGCGCACGGGTACGCCGGCGGGCAGAGCGAGGAGATCCTCGGCGACCTGCTCGACGGCCGCGACCGCGACGAGGTCGTCCTCATGACGAAGTCCGGGATCAGCCGGGCGTCCGGTGCGCGCGTCGTCGACTGCTCCCGCCGCGCCATGCTCACCCAGCTCGACACCTCGCTGCGCCGGATGCGGACCGACCACGTCGACGTGTGGCTGGCCCACACCTGGGACCCGCAGACCCCGGTCGAGGAGACGGTGAGCGCCCTCGTCCACGCCCACGACAGCGGCCGGGCCCGGTACGTGGGGGTCTCCAACCACGCCGGGTGGCAGGCGGCCCGGACCATGTCGCTGCTCGCGGAGGCTCGGGTGCCCCTCGTCGCCGACTCGGTCGAGTACAGCCTCGTGTCGCGTTCCCCGGAGCGCGAGCTCGCCGAGGCAGCCTCCTCCCTCGGGTTCGGCCTGCTCCCCTGGTCGCCCCTCGGGCGCGGCGTCCTCGCCGGCCGCTACCGCACGACCGTCACCGCCGACTCGCGCCTGGCGTCGGAGGAGTTCTCGCGGTTCGCCGGGCGCCACGTCGGCGACCACACCCGCGGGGTCGTCGAGGCCGTCCACACCGCCGCCCAGGGCCTGGGGGTCTCCCCCGCCGTCGTGGCTCTCGCGTGGGTCCGCGACCGGCCGGGTGTCACCGCTCCCATCCTCGGCCCGCGCACCCCGAAGCAGCTGGCGACGCTGCTCGGGGCGGAGGAGCTCACGCTGCCCGACGAGATCGTCGTGGCCCTCGACGAGGTCTCCGCCGACCACGTCTGAGGACTCCTTCCACAGCGCCGTCCCGGCGGTCGGGTGCCGGTCAGAAGGGTGGTTCGTCGGAGAACCTGTCGCTGCGGCGCCCAGGTCGCCTGCAGGGGCGGTGCGGCTCGAGGACGGTGATGGTGTCGGCGGGGCGGATGACGCTGACTCGGACCCCGCTCCCGTTCGTGGTGCGGCGGGTCCGGGCGGGCAGGGTGGTCAGGTCGGCGCCGAGGAGGTGCTCCAGCGCGTACTCGAGGTGGCTGAACCGGTCGGGTGAGACGGCCCGTGGTGCGGGGGTGCCGGGTCGGTCGCTACCGGCGGCGACCGCGCCGGGCGGTGCGGTCTCCCCTGCGGGGGTCGCGGTGCCGGTGGCGGCGGCCGGGGTCGCGGGGAGGGTGACGGAGTGGAGGGCGTCGACCGGCGCCGTGGTGCGTGAGCGGCCGGTGGGGTCGGTCCAGGTGACGGTGCCGTCGGGGTGCAGGTTCACGTGCCAGCCGGGTCGTTGCTTGACGCGGTGGTGGCGCCGACACAGGCACATCAGGTTGCTCGCGGTGGTCGAGCCGTCGGGCCAGGGGCGGACGTGGTCGAGGTCGCAGTAGCGGGCAGCGACGGAGCAGCCGGGGAAGCGGCATCGTCCGTCGCGGTGGCGGACGAGGGCGGCGAGCCGTTCCGGTGGCCGGTAGGCGCCGGACTCTTCGTCGCTGAGCAGCGCCCCGGTGACCGGGTCGCAGGACCGGGTCTCGACGCGCACGGTGTCCTGGGTGTTCGGATTCGCGGGGCTGGGCTCCGTGCCGGGGCCGGTGCCGCGGACGGGAGTCGGGGCGTTGGCGGCGGCGAGCTGGTTGGTGAGCCAGGCGGTGGGGACGAGGACCTGCTCGGTGCCCCGGCCGGTGGCGACCTCGACGAACCCGCCGTCGACGGCGTCGCCGGCGGTGAGCCGATCGGCGGCAGCCACGGTCGTGGGGTCCTCTCCGGTCGCGGTAGCGGTCCGGGCGTCGGCCGCGGGAGCCGGGTGGGTGATGGGCTCAGGCACGGGAGCGGTGGCGGGGTGGTCGGCGGGGACGGTGAGGGTGATGACGGTGGTGACCGTCGCCGACTGCATGACGAGGTCGATCAACGCTTGGGCGCGGGCTCGGTCGATCCGGTCGACTGCGCCGTCGGTGACGAGCTGGTGGGCTCGGGTGTCGATCGCGGCCCACGCCTTGGCTGCCTGTTCGGAGGGGAAGGAGCCTTCCCACACGTCCACGCCCGGTTCGCCGACGCGGCGGCGTAGCCCGCACTCCTGCCGCGCACGCTGAGCTCGCTGGCGGAGCAGGTCGGGGCTGACCCTCGCCAGCAGCCGCCGGGTCCGCCGCCGCAGCTGGACCCCGGTCTCGGACGCCAGGTGCTCACCGAGGGTGGCGATGACGGCCTCGGCGACCTGCGCCGGTGCCTCCTCCAGCTCGTGCGCGACGACCCCGGCCCGGTACCGGTCCAGGTCGCCGGTGCGCATCGCGTCGTGCAGCCCGCCCAGGCCAGTACAGGCGCTGGTGCCGGCCTCCCCGTCGGCGGCCCACCGGACCGCGTCGCGGACCCGGTCGCTGGCGTGGTTCGCGGTGACCTCGAGCGCCCCGGACACGACCGCGGCCGCGTCCAGGGCCACGTGACCGGGTGCCTTGTGGGTCTCGGCGTCGGTGCCGTCCTCCAGCGTGACCGGTTCGATCGCGGCCAGGGCGACGATCGCCTCGTCCTGCACCGCCGAGGCCGCGTTGACGACCCGCTGGCAGGACCGGACCACCTCGGCCCACGCCTGCCGGGAACCGGAGGTCGGTGACGGTGCGGGGAGCGCAGCGAGCAGCGTCTGCGTGTCGTGCAGGAGGGCGAGCAGCTCGCTCGGATGCCCGGTGCGGCTGCTGGTCGCTGGCGCGGTGCTGCTCATGCTGTCCCCCTCCCCCTGTACCCGCGAGCCTACCCGCCGACGAGCGTTAGCACAAGTGTTCGATAGCATGAATGTGGATGACCCACAGCCGAATTCGCGCGGCGACCTGCGGCGGTGCGCGCCCGCCTCCGCACCGCCCTGCGTCGGGCGAACGTGGGTGAGAATCGTCGCTGGGCCGACGATCTTCACCCACGTTCGCCGGACGGAGAGGTGAGGTGGCGCGTCCAAGCCAGCCGTGGCCAACGTCCGGCGCAGGGCGAGGTGGAGTGCCGGCACGGTGCTCGGAGCGCGGATCCCGGTACCGCTCAGCGGGTGCGGTCGTCCTCGAACTCGATGTCGTCGTCGAGCCCGGCGTAGAGGCGCGTGTCGTCGCCGTCCTCGTCGTCGTGGTCGTCGAGCTCGTCCTCGTCGTCGGCGTCGCCCTGGTCGTCGTCCGGCTCGTCGCCGTCGCCGTCGTCGTCCTCGTCGCCGCTGTAGATGTCGAGCGGTGTCATCTCGCCGTAGGCGTCGTACAGGGCACCGTCATACGCCTCGAAGGCGTCGGCGAGGTCCTCGTACGCGGCGACGACGGTGGGGTCGTCCTCCCCGTGGCGGGTGCTGCTGGCCTCGAGGTGCCGCTCGAAGGCGGCGACGAGCTGGGTCAGTGCGGCACGCGGGTCGGCGCTCATGCTTCCGACGGTACCGGTCCTGGCGCAGAATGTGGCGGTGGTCGAGTACGAGTACCTCGTCCTGTCCTTCGGACGGGACACCGGGCGCGCCGACATCCGGCGCCAGCTCACCGAGCACGCGGAGTACGGCCGGTGGGAGCTCGAGCGCACCCGCGTCTACGTCGGGGGCCGCACGCGGACCTGGTTGCGGCGCCGCATCATCCGGCCGCGACGGTCGATGGTGCCGAACGCCTGAGCCGGCTCAGCAGGTCTGGAGGAGGCGCAGGAGGACCCGCGCCCCGAAGCGCAGGGACTCGGTGGGGACCCGCTCGTCGATGCCGTGGAACATCGGCGCGAAGTCGAGGTCGGCCGGCAGCCGCAGCGGCGCGAAGCCGTAGCCGGTGATCCCCAGCAGCGACAGCGCCTTGTTGTCGGTGCCACCGGAGAGGCAGTACGGCAGGACCTCGGCGTCGGGGTCCTCGGTCCGCAGCGCGGCGACCATCGCCTCGACGAGGTCGCCCTCGAACGGCGCGTCGAGGGCGATGTCGCGGTGCAGGACCTCGACGTCGACGTGCTCGCCGGCGAGCTCGCGGATCGTGGCGAGCAGGTCGTCCTCGTGGCCCGGGAGGAAGCGGCAGTCGACGTTGGCCGAGGCGTGCTGCGGGATGACGTTGTGCTTGTACCCGGCGTCGAGCATCGTCACGTTGCTCGTGTCCTGGAGGGTCCCGCGGACGAAGCCCTGCGCCCCGCCGAGGTGGGCGAGGAGCTCCTCGAGGTCCTCGTCGGACCAGCCGGTCCCGGTGAGCTCGGACAGCCCGTCGAGCAGGGTGCGGACCGCGGGGACGTACTCGCGGGGCCACTTGTGCGCGGCGATGCGCGCGATGGCCTCCGCGAGGCGGACGATCGCGTTCTCGTCGTTGGGGACCGAGCCGTGCCCCGCGCGGCCGTGCGCCGTCATCCGGAGCCAGACGATGCCCTTCTCGGCGGTCTGGAGCAGGTACGTCCGTCGCTCCCGGCCGTCCTTGTCGGTGAGGGTGACGCTGTAGCCGCCGACCTCGCTGATCGCCTCGGTGACGCCCTCGAAGACCTCGGGGTGGTGCTCGACGAGGAAGTGCGAGCCCTTGGTGCCGCCAGCCTCCTCGTCGGCGAAGAACACGACGACGAGGTCGCGCGGCGGGACCGTCCCGGTCCGGGCGAGGTGGCGCACGACCGCGAGGATCATCGCGTCCATGTCCTTCATGTCGACGGCCCCGCGCCCCCAGACGCAGCCGTCGCGCTCCTCGGCCGCGAAGGGGTCGACCGACCAGTCCTCGGCGTTCGCGGGGACCACGTCGAGGTGTCCGTGGACGCACAGGGCCCCCCGCTCGCGGTCCGCCCCCGGGATGCGGACCGCGACGCTGACCCGGCCGGGGTCGGACTCGAAGGTCCGCGGCTCCAGGCCCACCTCGCGCAGCCGTTCGACGACGTAGGCGGCCGCCTCGGCCTCACCCGGCCCGCTGCCGTCCCCGTAGTTGCTCGTGTCGATCCGGATGAGCTCCTGGCAGAGGCGGACGACCTCGTCCTCCGGGCGGATGGCGGTGCTCTCGGTCGCGCTCATGCGCCCCACCCTAGGTGTGACGCACGGGGCGGAACGGATTTCGGATCACGGGGCATCCCGTGTAATGTTCCGGTCCGCAGGCAGCCCTCCCCGGGCTCGCCCGCAGCACTCGTCCGGGTGGCGGAATTGGCAGACGCGCTAGCTTGAGGTGCTAGTGCCCTTTATCGGGCATGGGGGTTCAAGTCCCCCCTCGGACACCGCGGAACGGCCCCGAACCGACATGGTTCGGGGCCGTTCGCGTTCCCCTCGACCGTCGGCACGTGGGGCGGCTCTCGCCGGCCCCCGGACGGGCGTCAGTCGCTGCCGTCGGCGTAGGCGCGGGCGGCGGTCACGAGGTCGTCGACGAGCGGCTGGAGCTGGGTCTGGGCCTCCGGGCTGATCTTGCCGTCCTCGACCCCCTTGCGCAGCTCCTCGTCGACCTTCTCGGCCGCCTCGAGGACCTTCTCGGGGTCCTCGCCCTTGCGCAGCTCCTGGCGGACGTCGCGCACCCGGTCGCGCAGGGACTTGGCCGCGTCGCCCTCGAGCGAGCCGGCGCTCTCGAGGTCGTCGATGCCGTCGCTGAGGGCACCGAGGGCGTCCTCGACGTCCCCCCCGAGGTCGGCCGTGTCCGAGGGCGTGGGCGTCGGCGTCTCGGTGGGCGCCGGGGCAGGCGTCTCGGAGGGTGGGGTCGTCGTGGCCGGCGCGGACGCCGTCGGTCTCGTGGACGGCGTGTTCGTCGGAGTCGACGGCTCCTCGCGCAGGAACAGCAGCCAGAACAGCGCGGCGACGGCGGCGAGGGCAACCAGGGCCAGCACCCAGGTGACCGCGGACCCACCGCGCCGGTCGTCCTCCTCGTCGTAGCGCCCCGGGTACGGGGCGCTGGGCGGTGGGGGCGGCGGGACGGGGTCGAGGCGCTGCGTCGCGGCGGCCCCGGTAGCAGCTGCGGCCGCACCCGCGGCAGGCAGGACGCTCGTCGCGGCCCCGGCCACGGCCTCGCGGTCGGCCAGTGCCGCGGCGACGGCGGCGGCACCGGTGGGCCGGTCCGCGGGGTCCTTGGCCAGCAGGCTCGTGACGACGTCGGCGAGCCACCCGGGCGTCTCCGGGCGCAGGGTGCGAACGTCCGGGACGGGGTCGTTGGCGTGCATCATCATCGTCGCGACGGGCGTGGGTCCGCTGAAGGGCGGCTTGCCGGCGAGGAGGGCGAACAGCACGCAGCCCAGCGCGTAGAGGTCGGCCCGCCCGTCGACGCGCCCGCCCAGGGCCTGCTCGGGCGCGAGGTACTCGGCCGTCCCCATGACCGTGTGGGTCGCGGTGAGTGCCTGGTTGCCCGCCGCCGCCTCGCCCAGCTGGGTGATGCCGAAGTCGAGGACCCGGATGCGGCCGTCGTCGGCGTAGGCGATGTTGCCCGGCTTGATGTCGCGGTGGACGAGCCCGCGCGCGTGCGCGGCGTCGAGGGCGCGGGCGACCTGCTCGCCGACCGACACGACCTCCTCGACGGGCAGGGGACCCTCGCGCAGCCGCTCGGCGAGGGAGGGCCCGGGCAGGAGCTCCATGACGAGGAAGGCGGTGTCGTCCTCGACCCCGCTGTCGTGGACCGTCACGATGCCGGGGTGGTTGATCCCGGCCGTGGCGCGGGCCTCACGGTCGAACCTGGCCGCGCCGGACTCGTCGGGCACCGAGCGCAGGTCGATGGTCTTCACGGCCACCTCGCGGTGGAGGACGGTGTCCGTGGCCCGCCACACCTCACCCATGCCGCCGCGGCCGATGGGCGACCCGAGGACGTAGCGCCCCGCCAGTCGTCGCTGCTCGTTGCTCACCCACGCAACCCTACTGGCCCCGCGTCACGCCCCCGGCGGCCACCGTGGCTAGCCTGAGGACGTGCTCGAGACCGTGACCGCGACCCGTTTCGTCGTGCCCCTGCGCGAGGGCGGCTCGCTGCCGGGGCTCGTCGAGGCCGACGACCTCGGCACCTACGTCGTGAAGTTCTCCGGCGCGGGGCAGGGCCGCAAGGTCCTCGTGGCCGAGGTCCTCGTCGGCGAGATCGCGCGGCGCGTGGGCATCCACACGCCCCGGCTGGCGGTCGTCGACCTCCCCGCCGCCATCGCCCGCTACGAGGCCGACGAGGAGGTCCAGGACCTGCTCAACGCCTCCCCGGGCCACAACCTCGGCGTCGACTTCCTCCCCGGGTCCTTCGGGTACGACGGCTCCCGGCCGCCGTCGACGGAGGAGGCGGGCGCCATCCTCTGGCTCGACGCGTGGACCGCCAACGTCGACCGCACCTGGGCCAACCCGAACCTCCTCGTCTGGCATGGGCGCACGTGGGCCATCGACCACGGTGCCTCGCTGTGGTTCCACCACTCGTGGCCGAGCCGCCCGCCGGACGTCCGCCGCTTCGTCGGCCAGCCGTTCGACCCGACGGGACACGTCCTCGCCGCCGTCGCGGAGCCGGTCGCGGCCACGCACGAGCGGCTCGGCCCGCTCGTGACACCGGAGGTGGTCGAGGAGGTCGTGGGTCTCGTCCCCGACGAGTGGCTCGAGCCCACGGCGAGCCTGCCCGACACCGCGAGGGTGCGGGCCGCGTACGTGGAGCACCTGACCCTCCGCCTCGAGAACCCCGCCGCATGGGCCGGAGGTGCCGCATGAGCCACCCGTACCAGTACGTCGTGCTGCGCTTCGTGCCCCGGGTCGACCGCGGCGAGTGCCTGAACGTCGGCGTCGTCGTCCACTCGCAGTCGGCAGGCGTCCTCCGGTGCGCCTGGCACGTCGACGACGACCGCATCCGCGCGGTGGCGCCCGACGCCGACCTCGACGGCCTGCGGGCCGCGCTCGAGGCGGTCGGCACGATGTGCGACCGTCCGCCGTCCGAGGTCGACACCTCTCTCTCGACGCCCGGGAAGCGGTTCGGCTGGATCACCGCGCCGCGCTCGACCGTCCTCCAGCCGGGTCCGGTGCACGGTGGGTCTGTCGCCGACCCCGCCGCCGAGGTCGAGCGCCTCCTCGACCGCCTCGTCCGCTAGGGAAGGTCGGCCCTCACGGGGCTCGGAGCGCCCAGGCTGCGACCGCGCCCGCAGCCGCGACGTTGAGCGAGTCGACGCCCCCGGCCATGGGGATCCGGACGGTGAGGTCGACCGCCGCCAGGGTCCGCCGGGAGAGGCCGTCGCCCTCGGTCCCGAGGACGAGGGCGAGCCGCTCGGGCGGGTCCGCGGCGAGCTCGTCGAGGCCGACCGACTCGTCGGTGAGGGCCAGGGCGGCCGTCGTGAAGCCGAGCGAGCGCAGCACCTCCACTCCCCCCGGCCACGGGTCGATCCGGGTCCACGGGACCTGGAACACCGTGCCCATCGAGACGCGGATCGACCTGCGGTACAACGGGTCCGCGCACCGCGGGGTGACGAGCACGGCATCGACGCCCAGCGCCGCGGCCGACCGGAACACGGCTCCCACGTTGGTGTGGTCGACGACGTCCTCGAGGACGAGGACTCGCCGCGCCCCCTCGAGGACGGCCGCGACGGGGGGCAGCTCGGGTCGCTGCATCGACGCCAGCGCGCCACGGTGCAGGTGGAACCCGGTGAGCGCCTCGATGACGTCGTGCTCGCCCACGTACACGGGCACCCCGTCGGCGGCTGCCGCCTCCACGAGGTCGGCGAGGTCCGTGAGCCACCGCTCGGCCATGAGGTAGGACCGCGGACGGTGGCCGGCCCGCAGCGCGCGCCGGATCACCTTCTCGGACTCCGCCAGGTAGAGGCCGCGCTCGGGCTCGGTCCGGCGCCGGAGGGCGACGTCGGTGAGCCCGACGTAGTCCTCGAGCCGCGGGTCTTCGGCGGCGGTGACCCGCTCGACGCTCATCGCCCGTTCACCCCGCCACGACCATCCGCGTCACGGCCACGAGCCCGATGGCGACGATGACCGCGCGCAGCACCGTGGGGTGCAGCCGGCGCCCCACCGTCGAGCCGATGACGCCGCCGATCGTCGACCCGACGGCGATGAGGACGACGACGACCCAGTCGATGCGCCCGAACGCGACGAGGACGAAGACGAGCGCCGCGACGGCGTTGACGACCGTGGCGAGGACGTTCTTGTAGCCGTTGAGCCGCTGGAGGGGCTGGGGTGACAGGGCGCCGAGGATCCCCATGAGGATGATCCCCTGTGCCGCACCGAAGTAGCCCCCGTAGACGCCGGCGCCGAACGTCCCGGCCTGCATCGCCGCCCGGTGGTTCGGCTCGCCCTCGTGACCGGCCTCCTCGCGTCGTCGCACGGTCCAGGCGTTGATCCGCGGGCCGAGGACGACGAGCACGATCCCGACGACGATGAGCACGGGGACGACCGCCTTGAACACGGCCGGGTCGAGGACGAGCAGCAGGACCGCACCCAGGGCGCCCCCGGCGAACGACATCGGGGCGAGCCGGCGCAGCTCGGGACCGGCGCCCTCGAGCTCCTTGCGGTAGCCGATGGCGCCCGTCAGCGAGCCGGGGACGAGGCCGATGTTGTTCGAGATGTTCGCCGTCACCGGCGGCACGCCGAGGAGCAGCAGGGTGGGGAAGGTGATGAGCGTGCCCGACCCGACGATGGTGTTGATGGTCCCTGCGCCGATCCCGGCCAGCAGGACGAGGAGGGCGTCGGACCACGGCACCCGTCAGCGAGCCGCCGGCGGGGCCGGCGGCTCGGTGCCCGGGACCGGAGGGGGCGGCGGGGCGTCCTCGGCCGGCGGGGCCGGCGGCGCGGGCGGCGGGGTCGTCGAGGGCCGCGGCGGCACGGCGTCGGCGGGCGGCTGGATCGGCGGCTGGACCCGCGAGGCGGGCGAAGCGTGCTCCTCGGCCTCCTTGCTCGCGAGGCCCGCCTGGCCGCGTGCCCGGGCCAGCGCCTCGGCCGGGTCCTCGAGCGTCGTCTCCTCGAAAGCGTTGCCCAGCCCGTCCCCCGGGTCGACCCACTCGTCGCCGCCGTCGTCGAAGCCGCCCTGGCCGCGGCCGAGCATCCCGCCGATCCCCTTGAGGGCGTCGGTGAGCTCGCTCGGGATGATCCACATCTTGTTCGCGTCGCCTCGCGCCAGCTGCGGGAGCACCTGGAGGTACTGGTAGGCGAGCAGCTTCTGCGTCGGGCGGCCGCGGTGGATGGCGTCGAAGACCTGCTGGATGGCGCGCGCCTGGCCCTGCGCCTCGAGGATGCGGGCCTGGGCCGAGCCCTCGGCGCGCAGGATCTGGCTCTGCTTCTCGCCCTCGGCCGTGAGGATCTGGCTGGCCTTGATGCCCTCGGCGTTGAGGATGGCGGCGCGGCGGTCGCGCTCGGCCTTCATCTGCTTCTCCATCGACTCCTGCACCGAGTGCGGCGGGTCGATCGCCTTGAGCTCGACGCGGTTGACGCGGATGCCCCACTTGCCCGTGGCCTCGTCGAGGACGCCACGCAGCTGGGCGTTGATCTGGTCGCGGCTGGTCAGCGTCTGCTCGAGGTCGAGGGAGCCGATGACGTTGCGCAGCGTCGTGACGGTCAGCTGCTCGATGCCCTGGATGAAGTTGGCGATCTCGTAGACCGCCGACTTCGGCTCGATCACCTGGTAGTAGATGACCGTGTCGATGCTGACGACGAGGTTGTCGCTCGTGATGACCGGCTGGGGCGGGAAGGAGACGACCTGCTCGCGCAGGTCGATGTTCGCGCGGACGAGGTCGACGAACGGGACGAGGATGTGCAGCCCGCCCTCGAGCGTGCGCGAGTAGCGACCCAGCCGCTCGATGATGAGGGCGGTCTGCTGCGGGACGATCCGCACGGTGCGGACGAGCACGAGGATCGCGAACGCCGCGAGCAGCAGCAGGACGATGATGGCGAAGGTTCCGTCGGGCATGGGTTGGGCCTTTCACGCGGCGCCGGGGCGCAGGTCAGCTGGACGGGTCGTGCTGGACGGGCTCGACGACGGCGGTCGCGCCGTGGATCGCGATGACACGGACCTCCTCGCCCGGGGCGATCGGGGTGCTGCCCGCGGCCAGCCGGGCCGACCACGTCTCCCCCGCCAGCTTGATGCGGCCGTCCGTGTCCGTGACGGCCTGGATGACGCGGGCGTCGCGCCCGACGAGCCCCGCCGGGCCGATGTGGTGGTCGACGAGCCCGTCGGTGAACTGCCGCTTGATCATCGGCCGCACGACGACGAGGAGCAGCAGGGCCACCGCCACCGCGACGACGACCTGGAGCGGGAACGGCACCCCGAACCCGGCCGAGACGGCGCCCGCGACGGCCCCTCCCGCGAGCATGAGGAAGACGAAGTCGACCGTCGCGACCTCGATGGCGCCGAGGACGAGGGCGACCCCGAGCCAGAACAGCCACCAGTTCTCCGTCAGCCAGTCCATGGGCTGCTCCCCTTCCCTCCGTGGGTCCTCACCGCGTCGACGTCCGACCGGCGCGGCCAGTTCCGCGCGGCCTCAGCGCGCGCGGGCTGCATAGCGGTCCCCCCGGACCTCGAGCTCGAGCGGGAGGCCGAAGGTGGCCTCGAGGTTCTCGGCCGTCAGTGTGATCTCGAGCGGTCCCTGGGCGACGACCCGGCCCTCGCGCAGCAGGAGCACGTCGGTGAAGTGCGGCGGCACCTCCTCGACGTGGTGGGTGACGAGGACCATCGCCGGTGCGGCGAGGTCGGCGGCGAGCGTGCCGAGCCGCCGCACGAGGTCCTCGCGGCCGCCGAGGTCGAGGCCCGCAGCCGGCTCGTCGAGGAGCATCAGCTCGGGGTCGGTCATGAGGGCGCGGGCGATCTGCACCCGCTTGCGCTCGCCCTCGGAGAGCGTGCCGAACCGGCGACCGGCGAGGTGGCTGGCGCCGAGGGCCTCGAGCAGCTCGGTCGCGCGGCCCTCGTCCATCCGGTCGTAGGCCTCCCGCCACCGGCCGATGACGCCGTAGGAGGCGGTGACGACGACGTCGCGGACGACCTCCTGGGGCGGGATCCGGTCGGCGAGCGCGGCCGACGCGAGGCCGATCCGCGGACGCAGCTCGAAGACGTCGACGGCGCCGAGCACCTCGCCGAGGACGCCCGCGACCCCGGTGGTCGGGTGGATGCGTGCCGACGCGAGCTGGAGCAGGGTGGTCTTCCCGGCGCCGTTGGGGCCGAGCACGACCCAGCGCTGGCCCTCCTCGACCTCCCAGGTGACGTCGTCGAGGATCGTGGTGTCCCCGCGCACGACGCTCACACCCGCCAGCGCCAGGACGTCACTCATGTCCCGAACCCTAACGGAGTCAGGGCGAGAGCATCCGGCGCCGCAGGACGTCGAGGTACACCTGGTGCGTCTGCTCGCCGATCCGGCTCCACGAGAACGACTCCACGGCCCGCTTCCGCCCCGCGAGACCCATCCGGTCGGCCCGCGCGGGGTCGCTCACGGCGTCGGTGAGGGCGGCCGCGAGGTCGGCGACGAAGCGGTCGGGGTCGACCGGCGTGCCGGTGCCGTCCTGGACCTGCTCGATCGGCACGAGCCACCCGGTCTCGCCGTCGACGACGACCTCCGGGATGCCCCCGGTCGCCGTCGCGACCACCGGCAGCTCGCATGCCATCGCCTCGAGGTTGACGATGCCGAGGGGCTCGTACACCGAGGGGCAGACGAAGACGGTGGCACTGGAGAGGAGGGCGACGACCTCGCCCCGGGGCAGCATGGTCGGCACCCAGACGACCCCGTCGCGCGTCTGGCGCAGGCCGTCGATGAGGGACTCGACCTCGGCGAGGATCTCGGGCGTGTCCGGCGCGCCGGCGAGGAAGACGAGCTGGACCTCGGGCGGCAGCTCGGCCGCCGCGCGCAGGAGGTAGGGCAGGCCCTTCTGCCGCGTGATGCGGCCGACGAAGATGACGCTCGGCCGGTCCGGGTCGACGCCGTGCCGCCGGACGACGTCCTCGTCGCGCTCGCGCTGCCAGAGCTGGCTGTCGATGCCGTTGTGGACGACCTTGACCTTGTCCGGGTCGACCTGCGGGTAGGAGCGCAGGATGTCCTCGCGCATGCCGGCGCTGACCGCGATGACCGCGTCCGCGGCCTCGTAGGCGGTCTTCTCGACCCACGAGGACAGGCGGTACCCGCCGCCCAGCTGCTCGGCCTTCCACGGGCGCATCGGCTCCAGGCTGTGTGCCGTGAGGACGTGCGGGACGTCGCCCAGCAGGCTCGCGACGTGCCCGGCGAAGTTGGCGTACCAGGTGTGCGAGTGGACGATGTCGGCCCCGTCGCAGGCCGCCGCGATCGACAGGTCGACCCCGAGCGTGGTCAGCGCCGCGTTGGCGCCGGACAGCTCGGCGAGGTCGGGGTGCCCGGTCGTGCCGTCCTCGTCCCTCGGGTCGCCGAAGGCGTGGACGCGCACGTCGAGGTCGCCGCGCCCGCGCAGTGCCCGGACGAGCTCGGCGACGTGGACTCCGGCACCGCCGTAGATGGCCGGGGGGTACTCCTTGCTGAGGATGTCGATGCGCACGAAATTCACCCTAGTGACGACACGGTCTCCCGGCGAGGGTGCGGAGCCAATAGCGTGGGGGCCATGGCGTACCGCAGCGGAGGTCCCAAGGTCCTGGCAATCGTGCTCGCGGGGGGTGAGGGGAAGCGCCTCATGCCACTCACGGCCGACCGCGCCAAGCCCGCCGTGCCCTTCGGGGGCATCTACCGGCTCGTCGACTTCGCCCTGTCGAACGTCGTCAACTCCGGCTACCTCAAGGTCGTCGTTCTGACCCAGTACAAGTCGCACAGCCTGGACCGGCACGTGACGAAGACGTGGCGGATGTCGACGATGCTCGGCAACTACGTCGCGCCGATCCCGGCCCAGCAGCGCATCGACAAGTCCTGGTACCAGGGCAGCGCCGACGCGATCTTCCAGTCGCTCAACACGATCACCGACGAGAAGCCCGACATCGTCGTCGTCGTCGGGGCCGACCACGTGTACCGGATGGACTTCTCCCAGATGGTCGACCAGCACATCGAGTCGGGAGCCGGGGTCACGGTCGCCGCCATCCGGCAGCCGATCGACATGTCCGACCAGTTCGGCGTCATCGAGGTCGCCGACGACGACCACACGAGGATCAGCGCGTTCCGCGAGAAGCCGACCGACCCCGCCGGGCTCCCCGACTCCCCCGACGAGATCCTCGCGAGCATGGGCAACTACGTCTTCTCGGCCGACGCCCTCATCGAGGCGGTGACGAAGGACTCCACGCTGGAGGGCAGCAAGCACGACATGGGCGGCGACATCGTCCCGGCGCTCGTCGAGCAGCGGGCGGCCTACACCTACGACTTCCAGAAGAACGTCATCCCGGGCGGTACCGAGCGGGACATGGGCTACTGGCGGGACGTGGGGACCATGGACTCCTACTTCGACGCGCACATGGACCTCGTGTCGATCCACCCGGTGTTCAACCTCTACAACTACGACTGGCCGATCTACACCTCGCACGGGCCGTACCCGCCGGCGAAGTTCGTCCACGGGTCGCACGGACGGTTCGGCGAGGCGCTCAACTCGGCCGTCTCCCCCGGCGTCGTCATCTCCGGGGCGCGGGTCAACGGCTCGGTCATCTCACCGGACGTCAGGGTGCACAGCTACACCGAGGTCGACAGCAGCGTCATCCTCGACGGCGTCGAGATCGGCCGGCACTGCGCCATCCAGCGTGCCGTCATCGACAAGAACGTCGTCGTCCCCGACGGGGCGAAGATCGGCTTCGACCGCGAGCACGACCTGGAACGGGGGTTCTCGGTCACCGAGTCGGGCATCACCGTCGTCGGCAAGGGCCAGACGGTGGTCGCGTGACGGACCGGCCCATCCGCATCGGCGTCCAGCTCCAGCCGCAGCACGCGTCGTACACCGACATCCGCCGCGCCTGCGCCCGGCTGGAGGAGATGGGCGTCGACATCCTCTTCAACTGGGACCACTTCTTCCCGCTCTACGGCGACGCCGACGGTGCGCACTTCGAGTGCTGGACGATGCTCGGCGCCTGGGCCGAGGCCACCGAGCGCGCCGAGATCGGTGCCCTCGTCACGTGCAACAGCTACCGCAACCCGCAGCTGCTCGCCGACATGGCCCGCACCGTCGACCACATCAGCGCCCGCGACGGCGGCACGGGCCGGCTGGTCCTCGGCATCGGGTCGGGCTGGTTCGAGCGCGACTACGACGAGTACGGCTACGAGTTCGGGACTGCCGGTGACCGGTTGGACGACCTCAGGCGCGACCTGCCCCTCATCAAGGACCGGTGGGCGAGGCTCAACCCGGCGCCGACCCGCCGGATTCCGGTGCTGATCGGCGGCGGCGGCGAGCGCAAGACCCTGCGGATCGTTGCCGAGCACGCCGACATCTGGCACGGCTTCGGGCGCCCCGAGTCCATCGCCCACAAGCACGCCGTCCTCGACGAGTGGTGCGCGAAGGTCGGACGCGACCCCGCCGACATCGAGCGCTCGGCCGGGGTCTCCCCCAAGCCGGGGCGGCTGCCCGAGGACGTCGCCGACTACGCGGGCGGGGCGGAGGCGCTGCACGAGGTCGGGACCCGGCTGTTCACGGTGGGCCTCGACGGCCCGCGCTACGACCCGGGACCGATCCGCGACCTCGTCGCGTGGCGCGACGCCCGGCAGGGTTAGCCTGCGAGGCGTGCCCGACACCTTCGAGCCCGACCTTCCCCCGCTGCCGGACCCCGAGCAGCGCACGCTCCTCGTCACCCTCGACGGACCCGACCGTCCCGGCGTGACGAAGGCCGTCTTCGAGGCCGCGTCGACCGTCGGTGCCGAGGTGCTCGACCTCGAACAGGTCGTCGTCCGTGGGCACCTCGCGCTCTCGGTGCTCCTCGGCCCCACCCATGACGAGAACGTCCTCACCGACCGCCTCACCCGCGCCGGCGAGGCCCTCGGCCTACGGGTGGGGCTCCAGGCGGGACGGGGCGACAACGCGCGGCGGCGCACCGGGCGCGCGGCCGTCGTCGTCATGGGATCCCCGCTCGAGACCCGTCACGTGGCCGGCGTGGCCGGGGCCGTGGCCGCGCACGGCGCCAACATCGACCGCATCAGGCGTCTCTCGCGCTGGCCGGTGACGACGGTCGAGCTCGACATCTCCGGCGCCGACGTCCCCGCGCTGCGCGCCGACCTCGCCCTCGTGTCGGCCGAGAGCGGCGCCGACATCGCGGTCGCGCCGGCGGGGCTGGCGCGTCGTGGGGGCCGGCTCGTCGTCATGGACGTCGACTCCACGCTCATCCAGGACGAGGTCATCGAGCTCCTCGCGGACCACGCCGGCCGCGGTCCCGAGGTCGCCGCGGTCACCGAGGCCGCGATGCGCGGCGAGCTCGACTTCACCGAGAGCCTCCACGCGCGCGTCGCGACCCTCGCCGGGCTGCCGGCCTCGGTGCTCGACGACGTGCGCGCCGCGGTCCGGCTCACCCCCGGTGCCCGGACCCTGGTCCGCACGCTCAAGCGGCTCGGGTTCACCGTCGCCCTCGTCAGCGGTGGCTTCGAGGAGGTGGTGGCCCCGATCGGTGCGGACCTGGGGGTCGACCACGTGCGCGCCAACCGCCTCGAGGTGGAGGACGGCCGGCTCACCGGTCGGGTCGTCGGCGAGGTCGTCGACCGAGCGGGCAAGGCCGCTGCCCTGCGCGAGTTCGCCGCCGTCGAGGGTCTCCCCCTGACCCGCACGGTCGCGATCGGCGACGGCGCCAACGACCTCGACATGCTCGCCGCTGCCGGGCTCGGCGTGGCGTTCAACGCCAAGCCCCTCGTGCAGCGCCAGGCCGACACCGCCCTGAACGTCCCGTACCTGGACGCGGTCCTGTTCCTGCTCGGCGTGTCGCGGGAGGAGGTCGAGGACGCCGATGCCGCGGGCGACGCCCCACTAGGCTGACGGCGTGCCGCGCTACCCCACGACCACGCCCACCCTGTTCGTCATCGGAGGGGCCGAGGACCGGGTCGGCAAGGCCTCGCTCCTGCGCCACTTCCTCAAGCTCGCCGGCGGCCGGCGGGCCGCCATCGTCGTCGTGCCGACCGCGTCCTCCTTCCGCGAGGAGGTCGCCGCCTCCTACACGGAGGTGTTCACCCGCCTCGGGGCGCGCGAGGTGACCGTCGTCGACCCGGAGACGCGCGACGAGGCCCACGACACCCGGCTCGTCGACGCGGTCGACGCGGCCACGGGCGTGTTCATGAGCGGGGGCAGCCAGCTGCGCCTGTCCCAGCTCCTCCCCGGCACCCCCCTGGGCGACGCGATCCACCGCGCGCACGACCGTGGCGCCGTCATCGGCGGGACCTCGGCGGGGGCCTCGATCGTGTCCGACTTCATGATCTCCATGGGCGACGAGGGCGTCACCCCACGTCAGCGGGCCAGCCAGGTCTCGGCGGGACTGGGCCTGCTCCGCGGCGTCGTGGTCGACCAGCACTTCGACCAACGGGCACGCTACGGTCGCCTGATGTCCGTCATCGCCCCGTCGCCGCACCTGCTCGGGGTCGGGATCGACGAGGACACCGCGATGGTCGTCTCCGACGGACGCACCTTCGAGGTGCGCGGGTCCGGCGCCGTGTTCGTCCTCGACTGCCGCCGGGCCGTCACCGATGCCGCGGACGCGCGCGCGGGTGCCCCCGTCCTCGTGTCCGGCGCGACCGTGCACACCCTCCCCGCCGGGGCCACGTTCGACCTCGCCGAGCGCCGGCTCACCGGCTTCGTCGAGCAGCACCCCGACCTGCTCGTCTCGGTCGCCGCCGCCAAGGCCTGACCACCCGGTCGGGCCCGGCCCGCCCGGCCCTCCCGCCCCACCCGTCCCCGCCCGAGCCCTCCAGGAGAAGCGCCGATGGACCGCCCCACCCCGACCGGACCCGCCGCCCCCGAGCTCCGCATCGTCGAGTCACGGGTCTACCGCGGCGGCAACATCTGGTCGTACGACCCGTCGGTCCACCTCGTGGTCGACCTCGGCGTCCTCGAGGGCTACCCCACCGACACCCTGCCCGGCTTCACCGACCGCCTCCTCGAGCTGCTCCCGCGCCTGGAGAACCACACGTGCAGCAAGGGGGTCAGGGGCGGGTTCGTCCAGCGGCTGCGCGAGGGCACCTGGCTCGGACACGTCACCGAGCACATCGCCCTCCAGCTCCAGCAGGAGGCCGGCCACGACCAGCGCCGCGGCAAGACGCGCATGGTCAAGGGCCGGCCGGGTGTCTATAACGTCATCTACGGCTACACCAACGAGGACGTCGGCGTCGCCGCGGGCCGGCTCGCCGTGCGGCTCGTCAACCACCTCGTGCAGGAGGAGGAGGGCTTCGACTTCGCCGAGGAGCTCGAGGCGTTCCTCACCCGCGCCGAGCGCACCGCCTTCGGGCCGTCGACCGCCGCGATCCTCGAGGAGGCCGTGAGCCGGGACATTCCGTTCATCCGCCTCAACACGGGCTCGCTCGTCCAGCTGGGGCAGGGGGTCCACCAGCAGCGGATCCGCGCGACGATGACGTCGAAGACCGGTGCGCTGGCCGTCGACATCGCCGGCGACAAGGACATGACGACCCGGCTCCTGGGGTCGGCCGGCCTGCCCGTGCCGAAGCAGGAGACGGTCCGCTCGGCCGACGGGGCCGCGGCGGCCGCCCGCCGGATCGGCTTCCCCGTCGTCGTCAAGCCGCTCGACGGCAACCACGGACGCGGTGTCGTCCTCGACCTGCAGTCCGAGGACGCGGTCCGCGAGGCGTTCGTCGTGGCCGAGGAGCAGTCGCGGCGCGGCTACGTCATCGTCGAGTCGTTCGTCACCGGGCGCGACTACCGCTGCCTCATCGTCGGCGGGAAGATGCAGGCCATCGCCGAGCGCGTCCCGGCGCACGTCATCGGCGACGGCGCGCACACGGTCCGCGAGCTCGTCGACATCACCAACGCCGACCCGCGGCGCGGCGTCGGCCACGAGAAGGTGCTCACGAAGATCAAGGTCGACGCGGCGGCGGAGGAGCTCGTGCGCGATCAGGGGCTCGCGCTCGACGACGTGCCGCCGGCCGAGCAGATGGTCAAGCTCGCCCTCACGGGCAACATGTCGACCGGCGGCATCTCGATCGACCGCACCTTCGACGCCCACCCGGACAACATCGAGATCGCCGAGGAGGCCGCGCGCCTCATCGGCCTCGACGTCGCCGGCATCGACTTCATCTGCCCCGACATCGCCTCCCCCGTCCGCGAGACCGGTGGCGCGATCTGCGAGGTCAACGCCGCCCCGGGGTTCCGGATGCACACCCATCCGACGGTCGGCGAGCCGCAGTTCATCGCCAAGCCGGTCGTCGACCTGCTCTTCCCGCCGGGGACGCCCTCGCGCGTGCCGGTCGTCGCCGTCACCGGCACGAACGGCAAGACGACGACGTCGCGGATGATCGCGCACATCATGAAGGGCCTGGGCCGCCAGGTGGGGATGACCTCCACCGACGGCATCGTCATCGACGAGCGCCTCGTCGTGCGCGCCGACGCCTCCGGCCCCCGCTCCGCCCGGATGGTGCTGCAGAACCCGCGCGTCGACTTCGCGGTGATGGAGGTCGCCCGCGGCGGCATCCTGCGCGAGGGGCTCGGCTACGACCGCAACGACGTCGCGGTCGTCACGAACATCGCCCCCGACCACCTCGGGATGCGGGGCATCGACACCCTGGAGCAGCTCGCCGACGTCAAGGCGGTCATCGTCGAGGCCGTCCCGCGCGACGGGTTCGCGGTCCTCAACGCCGACGATCCCCACGTCCGGCGGATGCGGCGGCGCTGCTCCGGGTCGGTCGTCTGGTTCTCCCTCGAGGAGGCCGGGACCCCCGTCCGCGACCTCATCGACGACCACTGCCGGCGCGGCGGGCGGGCGGTCGTCCTCGACCGCACCGACCGCGGCGACATGATCGTCATCCGGCACGGGCGCCGCTCGATGCAGCTGGCCTGGACCCACCTGCTCCCCGCGACCTTCGGCGGCACGGCGCTGTTCAACGTCGCCAACGCGATGGCCGCCGCCGGCGCGGCGTTCGCGAGCGGCGCCGGGCTGCACGAGATCCGCCAGGGCCTGCGCACCTTCACGACCTCGTACTACCTCTCCCCCGGGCGCATGAACCAGGTCAACGTCCACAACGTCGACGTCATCGTCGACTACTGCCACAACGCCCCCGGCATGAAGGTCCTCGGCCAGTTCGTCGAGCGCTACGCGGCCTCGAAGTCCGGGGCCACCGACCTCGGCAAGATCTCGCGGATCGGCATGATCGCCACCGCGGGCGACCGCCGCGAGGACGACATGCGCGAGCTGGGCGCCGTCGCGGCCGAGCACTTCGACGTCGTCGTGGTCCGTGAGGACGCCCGGCTGCGCGGGCGCGAGAAGGGCTTCACGGCGGAGCGGGTCGCGGAGGGCGTCCGGTCGCGGATCGGCCAGGAGGGGGTGCGCTGCCGCCAGCTCGAGGTCGTGCTCGACGAGGCCGAGGCCGTGCGCCACGTCATGGCCCGCGCCAACCCCGGCGACATCGTCGTCCTGTGCGTCGACCAGCACGCCGAGACGATGGCCGAGCTCGAGCGGATGACGAAGCAGGCCCAGCCCGGGACGCACAGCGGCAACACCGTCGGCGACCCCGACCTCGACCCCGAGGCGCTCACGGTCGAGGCGGCCGAGACCGGGGACGAGGCGGCCCGGGAGGTCGAGGCGGCAGAAACCCCCGCGGCGACCTCCGCCGGCTGAGGCCGACGGCCCGTCAGCGACCGAGGTCGGCGGCGTACGCCGTGAGGGCGCGCCGGTAGCGCTCGACGTCGGGGTCGGTGCTCGTCGCGACGACGGCCGAGAGCAGGTCGCGCAGCGCCTCGCTCGGGTGACCGGCGTCGTGTCGCACCAGGGCACGGAAGGCGGCGACCCCGAGTGACTCCGGATGGCGCGCCGCGACCTCCTCGATGACGGCCTCGGCCTCCTCGTGGCGGCCGAGGACCCGCAGGCTGGAGGCGAGCTGGACCTGGGCCCGCGCCCGCAGCGGGTCGCGCAGCCCGCCCGCGAGGGCCTCCTCGTACAGCGGCACCGCCGCGGCCTCGTCGCCGGCGGCGTCGAGGGTGCCCGCGTACTCGAAGGTGATCCGCGGGTCGCCGGGGTGCGCGGCATGGAGCGCCGCGCCGCGGCCCACCCGCTCGGTGGCGTCGTCGGCCTCCCAGAGCGCGGTGATCTCGTCCTCGGCCTCGTGCTCGCCCCGGGCCCGGACGACCTTGCGCCGCACCGTGTCGGGGTCGTCGGACACCGCGCCGCGCTCGGCGAGCCAGGCGGCGATCTCGGCCCGCTCGGCGTGGCACATGACCGCGCAGACGTCGCCGTCGCCGGCGGCCTCGACGAGGGCCTCGAGGCCGGACAGCTCGGTCGGGTACGAGGCGATGTCGCTGACGCCGGCGCGAGCGAGGCCGATCCGCAGGTGGTGCTCGAGGTCCTCCATCGAGCGCCCGCGCAGGTAGTGCGCCTTGTGCGCCGCGACGACGTGGTCGGCCCGGAGGCCTGCCATCTCCCCGAGGGTCTCGAGGATGTCGTCGGTGCGGTCGCCGCCGGTGCCGAGACCCAGGTGCACGCGTCCCCACGGGGCCACGAGGCCCCGGCAGACGTCGAGAAGCGCTTCGAGCCCCGCCTCGTTGTGGGCGAGGTCGACGATGACGGTGGCCGAACCGCCTTCCACCGCAACGGAGTACGTGTTCATGCGGCCGGGGTTGTCGACGTCGTCGGGGCGGAACGTCCGCAGGCCCTCGACGACGTCCGACCGGTCGAGACCGAGCCCGAGCGCGGCGGACGCTCCTGCGAGGGCGTTGAGGACGTTGTGGTGCGACAGGCCGGAGAGCGCCATCGGGAGGTCGACGACCTTGAGCAGCCGGTCGGGGGCGCCGTCGGGAGTGAGGACGGTGACGTGCCCGTCGAGGATCGTCGTGGCCCTGCCGCCCGCCCCGAGGGCCTCGCGGACGGCGGGGGCGTTCGGGTCGGCGGCGAAGACCCACGGGCGTCCGCGGGCGCCGGCCCGCATCGCCCACACGCGCGGGTCCTCACCGTTGAGGACGACCCACCCCGAGGGCTTCGTCACCCTGGTGATGATCGCCTTGACCTCGGCCAGCTGGTCGACGGTGTCGATGCCGTGGAGGCCGAGGTGGTCGGCCGAGACGTTCGTGACGACCGAGACGTCGTTGTGGGTGACTCCCATGCCGCGCAGCAGCATCCCGCCGCGAGCGGTCTCGAGGATGCCGATCTGCACGCCGGGTGACTCGAGCACGGCGCGCGCCCCGGCCGGTCCGGAGTAGTCGCCGGTCTCGACGACCTCGCCCTGGACGAGCACGCCGTCGGTGGAGGACCACCCGGTGCGGAACCCCGCCGTCATCGCGATGTGTGCGAGCAGCCGGGTCGTCGTCGTCTTGCCGTTGGTGCCGGTGACCGACACGACGGGGATCCGCGGCGTCAGGAGCCGCGGTGGGCCACCCGGCTCGGCCTCGGACACGGTCGCGGCGTGCACGGCGACGGCCTCGTCCCAGGGTCGGCCGTCGTGGACGTCGGCGAGGAGACGCCCGAGGGCCGCACCCAGCGCCTCCGCCCGACCACGACGGCGCCACACGAAGGCGCACACGACGACGTCGGGCTCGGCCGCGGCCCGGGTGCGGACCCCGAGGCGGCGGGTCCCGGCGGTGACGGCGAGGGCGCGGACGGCGCGCTCGACGACGCGGAGGAGGACGCGTTGGCGCTGCTCGCTGCCCGGCGCCCCGACCTGTCCCCCGCGGCGCAGGCCGGCCGCCGAGGCGAGCGCCCTCATCGAGTCCTCCGGGGCGCTGCTCAGCCCCGGCAGGGCGAGGGTCACCTTCGCGGCGGGCCGCGGGAAGTAGAGGTTGGGCCCTTCGAGAAGGCGGACCTCGCGGGTCTGCACGCCGGGCTCGGGGGCGGCGGTGTCGCTGGTCACGATCGGCGAGCCTAGTGGGCAGGGCGCTGCGACCCGGAGGTCAGACCCCCATCGCGTGGAAGCCGCCGTCGACGTGGACCATCTCCCCGGTCGTGGCCGGGAACCAGTCGGACAGCAGCGAGACGCACGCGCGAGCCGTGGGGACGGGGTCGTTGACGTCCCAGCCGAGTGGGGCGCGGGTCCCCCACTCCTCCTCGAACCGCTCGAAGCCGGGGATCGACTTCGCGGCCGTCGTGCGGATCGGGCCCGCCGCGACGACGTTGCAGCGCACGCCCTTCGGCCCGAGGTCGCGGGCGAGGTAGCGGTTCGTGGACTCGAACGCGGCCTTGGCCACGCCCATCCAGTCGTAGACCGGCCAGGCGAAGCGGGCGTCGAAGGTGAGGCCGACGACGCTGCCGCCCTCCGACATCAGGGGCAGTGCGGCCTTCGCCAGGGCCGCGAGGGAGTAGGCGGACACGTGGACCGCCGTCGAGACGTCCTCCCACGAGGCCTCGAGGAAGGTGAACGCCCCCTGCGGCGCGAAGCCGATCGAGTGCAGCACGCCGTCGAGGTGCGGGACGTGCTCGCGGACGCGGTCGGGCAGTGCGGCGAGGTCCTCCTCGCTCGTGACGTCGAGCTCGATGACCGGGGGGGTCTGCGGGAGGCGGCGCGCGATGGCGGACGTGATCTTCATCGTCCGGCCGAACGAGGTGAGCACGACCTCGGCGCCCTGCTCCTGCGCGAGCTTCGCGACGTGGAAGGCGATCGAGGAGTCCATGAGGACCCCCGTGATGAGGAGCTTCTTGCCCTCGAGCAACATGACGGGCCCTTTCGCCGGGGTGGTGGGTCGGTCGGTGGTGCGAGCCGGTGGTGCGAGCTGGTCGTGCGGGTCAGTGGCCCATGCCGAGGCCGCCGTCGACGGGGATGACGGCGCCGGAGATGTACGCGGCCTCCGGGCTCGCGAGGAAGCGGACGGCGGCTGCGACCTCCTCCGGGCTGGCGAAGCGGCCGGCCGGGATGGCGGCCTTGTAGGTCTTCTGGGTGTCCTCGGGCAGCGCGGCGGTCATGTCGGTCTCGATGAAGCCCGGGGCCACGACGTTCGCCGTGATGCCGCGACCGCCGAGCTCGCGGGTGATCGAGCGGGCGAGCCCGACGAGTCCGGCCTTGCTCGCCGAGTAGTTGGCCTGGCCGGGTCCGCCGTAGAGGCCGACGACGCTGGAGATGAGGATGATGCGTCCGCGGCGCAGGCGGATCATGCCCTTGCTCGCGCGGCGGGCGCAGCGGAAGGCCCCGGCGAGGTTGGTGTCGACGACGGAGTTCCAGTCGTCGTCGGTCATCCGCATGAGGAGCGTGTCCTTGGTGATCCCGGCGTTGGCGATGAGGACCTCGACCGGACCGCCCAGCTTCTCCTCGGCCTCTGTGAACGCGGCGTCGACGGAGGCGGTGTCGGTGACGTCGCAGCGCACGCCCTCCAGGCCCTTCGGTGGCTCCCCCGAGCGGTGGGTGACGACCACCTTGTCGCCGGAGTCGGCGAAGGAGCGCGCGATCGACAGGCCGATGCCGCGGTTGCCACCGGTGACGAGGACGGTGCGTGGCTCGCTCATGCCGTCGAACCTAGTGGACTACCGCTGGGTAGCCGGAAGCGGGCGACATACAGTGGACGGGTGCCCTTGACCCGCCACCGCCACGACTCCCCGCAGTCGGTGACCAGCGCCGCGGAGTCGCGCACCGAGGACCAGGCGCGCCGCCTCAGGCAGTACCTGTTCACGATGTCGATCCGCACCCTGTGCTTCATCCTGCTCGTCGTCATCGACCACCCGATCCGGTGGCTCTTCGCGGTGCTCGCCGTGTTCCTGCCGTTCATCGCGGTGGTCGCGGCCAACGCCGTGCTGCCGCGTGTCCCGGGGCGGGTGCGGCCCGTCGTGCCGACCGTCGACGACACGCGGCAGATCACGCCGGCGCCCCACGAGGACGACCGCCCGACGACGCCCTGAGCCCGCGGTCAGCCGCCGATGGCGGACATCGGGCGCTCGGGCTGCTCGAAGTCGGGGCGGTCGATGCCGTGGCCGGCGGCCTTGGCCCACATCTCGTCGACCACGAGGTCGGCGAGCTCGGTGTCGGTGGCGCCGGCGCGCAGGGGTCCGCGGAGGTCGACCTCGCGGCGGGCGAACAGGCAGTTGCGCAGCTGGCCGTCGGCGGTGAGGCGAACCCGGTCGCAGGCGGCGCAGAACGGCGCCGAGACGCTCGCGATGACGCCGACCGTCTCGGGGCCCCCGTCGACGAGGAACAGCTCGGCGGGGGCGCTCCCCCGCTCCTCCACCGGCGTGAGGCGGAACCGCTCGCCGAGCCGCTCGAGGATCTCGGCCTGGGACACCATCTGCGACCGGTCCCACGCGTGCTGGGCGTCGAGGGGCATCTGCTCGATGAAGCGCAGCTCGTAGCCGCGGTCGAGGCACCACCCCAGGAGGTCGGCGACGCCGACGTCGTTGACCCCGCGCATCGCGACGGCGTTCACCTTCACGGGCGCGAGCCCGGCGTCGGCGGCGGCCTTGAGCCCGGCCTCGACGTCGCCGAGCCGGTCGCGCCGGGTCAGCTCGCGGAAGCGCTCGCGGTCGATGGTGTCGAGGCTGACGTTCACGCGGTCGAGCCCGGCCGCGGCGAGGGGCGCCGCCAGGCGGTCGAGGCCGATGCCGTTCGTCGTCATCGCGATCCGGGGACGTGGCTCGAGCCCGGCGATGCGGCGCACGACGTCGACGAGGCTGCGGCGCAGCAGCGGCTCCCCGCCCGTGAGCCGGACGTTGGTGACCCCGAGGCCGACCATGATCCCGACGAGACGGACGAGCTCGTCGTCGGTGAGCATCTCCGGCTTCGCGAGCCAGTCCAGGCCCTCCTCCGGCATGCAGTAGCTGCAGCGCAGGTTGCACCGGTCGGTGACCGACACCCGCAGGTCGCGGCCGACCCGACCGAAGCGGTCGAGGAGGCGCGGGACGGGGAGGTCGGTCACAGTGCCCAATGTACGACGGCTACGGTGACCGCGTGACCAGGCGCGTGCTCACCCCCCGGTGGCTCGGCGCCCTCCTCCTCGCGGCGCTGTTCGCCGTGGCCTGCTACCACCTGGGCTGGTGGCAGTACCACCGGCACGAGGCCAAGGCCGAGCGCAACGCCCGGCTCGACGCCCACTACCGGGCCGACCCGGTGCCGGTCGAGTCCGTCCTCACCCCGGCGGGACTGTCCGTGGAGGACGAGTGGACCCGCGTGCGGGTTCGTGGCACGTACGTCGGCGGGCCGGTCTACGTGCGCGGGCGGGTCAACGAGCGCCAGAACGGGCTCGAGGTGCTGTGGGCCCTCAGGCCCGACAGGGGTGGCCCGGACCTCGTCGTCGACCGCGGGTGGGTCCCGCCGTCCGACCGGGGCGCGAGCACGCTGCCGCCCGTGGCCGCCGCCCCCTCGGGTCCCGTCGAGGTCACCGGCTGGGTCCGCCGCGGTGAGGCGTCCCGCGACAAGCGGATGCCTCCGGGCCAGGTCGCGAGCCTGAACGTGCGCGAGGCCGCGGCCGCCCTGGGCGCGCCGTCGGTGCTCCCGGGCTACGTGCTGCTCCAGTCCGAGCGGCTGCCCGACGGCTCCTCGCCCGAGCGACCCCAGCCGCTGGGCCCGCCCGACCGCAGTCTCGGCCCGCACCTCGCGTATGCGTACCAGTGGTGGCTCACGACGGTCGTGGGCTTCGTCCTCGTCTGGTTCGGGGTCCGCCGCGAGCTGCGCGCCGAGGACCCGGTGCGCTACCCGCCGAAGCGGAGGAAGACCCGGATCTGGGACGAGGAGGACGGGTGACGCGGATGGTCACGACGGGCCATGGACCGCGGGCCGGGTCCGCAGGACACTGGGAGGAGCCGAGGGGTCGGGAGGTCGTGTCATGCCATGGGGAGCCGCCGCTGCGGGAGCCGCCGCCGCGCTCGCACTGATCTACGGGCTGAAGTGGCTCAAGGAGCACTCCTCGCACGAGGAGCACGCGCCGGCGCCGCACGAGCCGCCACCGCAGCCGGTGGACCTCGGCGGCGACGCCGGGGCGCCGCACGGCTGAGCCGCGCCGACGTCAGCCGCGGGCGGGCTCGTCGACCGGGTCGGCGGTGTCGAGGACCTCGGTGAGCTCCTCGGAGAACTGGGTGCGGTACAGCTCGGCATAGAGCCCACCCGCGGCGACGAGCTCGGCGTGGGTGCCGCGCTCGACGATGCGACCGTCGTCGACGACGAGGATGAGGTCGGCGTGCCGCACGGTGGACAGCCGGTGCGCGATGACGAGCGCCGACCGGTCGCGCAGCGCCTCGTCGAGCGCCCGCTGGAGCGCGTGCTCGGACTCGCTGTCGAGGTGCGCCGTCGCCTCGTCGAGGACGATCAGCCCCGGCCCCTTGAGGAGCAGGCGGGCGATCGCCAGGCGCTGCTTCTCGCCGCCGGACAGGCGGTGGCCGCGGTCGCCGACGACGGTGTCGAGGCCGGACGGGAGCGCCTCGACGAGGGACCAGACCTGCGCGGCGCGCAGGGCGGCCTCCATCTCGGCGTCGCTCGCCCCCGGCGCGGCGTAGTCGAGGTTGGCGCGGATCGTGTCGTGGAAGAGGTGCGCCTCCTGGGTGACGACGCCGACGACGTCGTGCAGCGAGGAGAGCGTCGCGTGGCGCAGGTCGACGCCGTTGATGCGGACGACCCCGCCGGTGGGGTCGTACAGGCGGGCGACGAGCGAGGTGATCGTCGTCTTGCCGGCACCACTGGGCCCGACGAGCGCCACGAGCGAGCCGGGCTCGACCGAGAAGGACACGTCGCGCAGGACCGGGCCGCTCGCCCGCCGGTCGCCGTTCGCGGTGGACTCGAGGGAGGCCAGCGACACCTCGTCGGCGGAGGGGTAGGAGAACGCCACGTGCTCGACGTCGACGCGGACCGGACCGCCGGGTACGTCACGGGCGTCCGGCGACTCGGCGACGAGCGGCTCGAGGTCGAGGACCTCGAAGACCCGCTCGAAGGAGACCAGGGCGGTCATGATGTCGACGCGCACGTTGGACAGCGCCGTGAGCGGGCCGTAGAGGCGGGCCAGCAGGGCCGTGAGGGCGAGCAGCGTCCCGACCGTGAGGGTGCCCCCGACCGCCATGACGCCGCCGACGCCGTAGACCATCGCGGTGGCGAGCGAGGCGACGAGGGTGAGCGCGACGAAGAAGACCGAGCGCGTCATCGCGATGCGGATGCCGATGTCTCGGACCCCGGCCGCACGCTCGGAGTACTCGGCGTCCTCGGTCTCGGGTCGGCCGAAGAGCTTGACGAGGAGGGCTCCGGCGACGTTGAAGCGCTCGTTCATGCGGGTGCCGAGGTCGGCGTTGAGGTTCATCTGGTCGTGGGCGAGGCCGGCGAGGCGCTTGCCCATCCAGCGGGCGGGCACGAGGAAGAACGGGACGAGGGCGAGGCAGGCGAGGGTGAGCGGCCACGACAGGGCCAGCATGGCGCCGACGATGAGGACGAGGGAGACCGCGTTGCTCACCGTGCTGGACAGGACGGAGGTGAACGCCTGCTGGGCGCCGATGACGTCGTTGCCGAGGCGGGTCACGAGCGCGCCGGTCTGCGCCCGGGTGAAGAAGGCGATCGGCTGGCGCAGCACGTGGCCGAACACCTGGGTGCGGAGGTCGTAGATCAGCCCCTCGCCGATGCGGGCCGAGAACCACCGCTGGACGAGGGTGAGCACCCCGCTCGCCACGGCGATCAGCGCGACGAGGAGGGCGAGGCGGACGACGACGCCGGAGTCGCGCGGGATGACGCCGTCGTCGACGAGGGACTTCAGGAGCAGCGGCGTGGCGACGACGAGGCAGGCGTCGACGACGACGAGGACGAGGAACGCCGCGATCGAGCGCTTGTAGGGGCGCGCGTAGCCGAACACGCGCCGGGTGGTACCCGGCGCGAGGCGTCGCTGCTTGACGTCGCTGTCGCGGCTGAGGCTGTGCATCGCCTGCCACGTTGACATGCTCACTGGTGTGGTCCTCCTGGGTTCCCCGCAGTCAACCACCGCCCACCGACAGGTGTTCCACATCGCGTGGGACCCCCTTGTGACCGGCCCGCGCCCGCCGCGAGGATGGCGACGCACCCGCCGACGAGGGCGGGCCCACAGGGAGGAACACGCGTGCCCGCACCGCTGCGCCACAAGGTCCTGCTCGACGAGGACGAGATGCCGACCCGGTGGTACAACATCCTCCACGACCTGCCCGTCCCTCCCCCGCCGCCGCTGCATCCCGGCACCGGGCAGCCCGTCGGTCCCGAGGACCTCGCCGCGATCTTCCCGATGGACCTCATCGCGCAGGAGGTGACGACCGAGCAGTACGTCGACATCCCGCAGGAGGTCCAGGACGTCTACCGCCTCTGGCGGCCCTCCCCCCTGTTCCGGGCACACCGCCTCGAGAAGGCGCTCGGCACGCCGGCCCGCATCTACTACAAGTACGAGGGCGTGTCCCCCGCAGGCTCGCACAAGCCGAACACCGCCGTGCCGCAGGCCTACTACAACGCCAGGGCCGGCGTGCGGAAGCTCACGACGGAGACCGGCGCGGGTCAGTGGGGCACGGCACTGGCCTTCGCCTGTGCGCAGTTCGGTCTCGAGTGCGAGGTGTGGCAGGTGCGCGCCTCGTACGACGGCAAGCCCTACCGCAGGATCATGATCGAGACGTTCGGCGGCACGATCCATCCCAGCCCCTCCGACCTCACCGAGGCGGGACGGGCGGCCCTCGCCGCCGACCCGGACTCCCCCGGCAGCCTCGGCCTGGCCATCAGCGAGGCCGTCGAGGTCGCCGCCCAGGACCCCACCGCCAACTACGCGCTCGGCTCGGTCCTCAACCACGTCCTGCTCCACCAGACGGTCATCGGCGAGGAGGCGCTGCGCCAGCTGGCCAAGATCGGCGAGAGCGTCGACCTCGTGGTCGGCTGCACCGGCGGCGGCTCGAACTTCGGCGGGCTCACCTTCCCCTTCCTCCGCGAGAAGCTCGCCGCGGGCGGCGCCGGGCCCGTCATCCGGGCCGTGGAGCCGGCCTCGTGCCCGTCGCTGACCCAGGGCACGTACGCGTACGACTTCGGCGACGTCGCGGGCCTCACCCCGCTGCTCAAGATGCACACGCTCGGGCACGACTTCATCCCGGACCCCATCCACGCCGGCGGCCTGAGGTACCACGGGATGAGCCCGGTCATCAGCCACCTCTACGACCAAGGGCTCATCGAGGCGGCAGCCAAGACCCAGAAGGACTGCTTCGCGGCCGGGGTGCTCTTCGCGCGCACCGAGGGCATCGTCCCGGCTCCGGAGCCGACGCACGCCATCGCGGCGGCCGTCGAGGAGGCGATCCGGTGCACCGAGACCGGTGAGGAGAAGGTCATCCTCACCGCGCTCTGCGGTCACGGGCACCTCGACCTGCCGGCCTACGACGCCTACCTGCGCGGCGGGCTCGTCGACCACACGTGGGAGGACAGCGAGCTGCGCGAGTCGGTCGCCGCGGCCCTGACCCGGCTCCCCGCCATCCCGGGCTGAGCCGGTGGCGAGCTGGCAGACGCACGTCGTCTGCGCCTACCTGCGGGCCACCCGCAAGGGTCGGTACCGAACGGAGGAGCGAGGACGCCACAGCCTCGCCCACGGGCTCCCGGCGGTGCCGCCGCCCGAGGCGCTGGCGGGACGGTTCCGCTCGGAGCCGCTCGGCACCGGCGAGCTCGTGACCGTGCGCCCGGTCGAGGGAACGGCGCCGGAGCCGGGCGCACTGGTGTACCTGCACGGTGGGGCGTTCGTCAACGGGACGATGCCGCAGCACTGGGACCTCGTCGGGCAGCTGGCCGACCGGACGGGCCGAGAGGTGCACGTCGCGCGCTACCCCCTGGCCCCGGCCCACGACGTCGGTGAGGCGCACGCCTTCCTCGCCGCACTCCACGAGCGACTCGGGGCCTCGGCCCCCCTCCACGTCCTCGGTGACTCCGCGGGCGGCAACCTCGCCCTGCTCCTCGCGCAGGCCCGGGCGGGGGCCGGCACGATCGCGGGCCTCACGCTCATCGCCCCGTGGCTGGACCTGTCGATGGCCAACCCCGAGATCGCGCGGGTCGAACCCCGCGACCCGTGGCTGACCCGCGCGGGCATGCGGCCCATCGCCGCGCACTGGCTGGCCGGACGTGACCCCCGTGACCCCGGGGCCAGCCCGCTGTTCGGGGACCTGTCGTCACTGCCCCCGACCCTCGTGCTCGTCGGCTCCCGCGACATCTGCCGCCCCGACTGCGACCGGCTCCTGGAGCTCGCGCCCGACGGGGCCGAGCTCGTCCTCCACGTGGAGGAGGGCTCGCCGCACGACTACCCGCTGCTGCCGACGCCGGAGGGCGGCCGTGCGCGGGACCGGATCGTCGACCACGTCCGGGCGACGCTCGCCGGCTGATGCCGAGAGGGCCGGCGCTGACCCGGGCTCAGGCGAGCGTGACGAGGTCGCGGTAGTCCGCGCCCCAGAGGTCCTCGACACCGTCGGGCAGCAGGAGGATGCGCTCGGGCTCGAGGGCGTCGACCGCCCCCTCGTCGTGCGTGACGAGGACCACCGCGCCCTCGTACGTGCGCAGCGCCCCGAGGATCTCCTCCCGCGACGCGGGGTCGAGGTTGTTCGTCGGCTCGTCGAGGAGGAGGACGTTCGCGGACGACACGACGAGCAGGGCCAGCGACAGACGGGTCTTCTCCCCTCCGGAGAGCACCGCGGCGGGCTTGTCGACGTCGTCGCCGGTGAAGAGGAAGGACCCGAGCACCCTGCGGACGTCGGTCTCCCCGAGGTCGGGCGCCGCCGACTTCATGTTCTCCAGGACCGTCCGCGCGACGTCGAGGTTCTCGTGCTCCTGCGCGTAGTAGCCGATCTTGAGGCCGTGCCCCGGCTCGACCTGCCCGGTGTCGGGCTCGTCGACGCCCGCGAGCATCCGGAGCAGGGTCGTCTTCCCGGCCCCGTTGAGCCCCAGGACGACGACGCGCGACCCGCGGTCGATGGCCAGGTCGACGTCGGTGAAGACCTCCTGCGACCCGTACGACCGTGAGAGCCCGGTGGCCCGCAGCGGCGTGCGGCCGCACGGGGACGGCTTCGGGAACCGCAGCCGGGCCACGCGGTCGTGCCGGCGCTCGGCCTCCAGGCCCGACAGGAGCCGCTCGGCCCGACGGGCCATGTTCTGGGCGGCCACGGTCTTCGTCGCCTTGGCGCGCATCTTGTCGGCCTGAGCCATGAGGGCGGAGGCCTTCTTCTCCGCGTTGGCCCGCTCGCGCCTGCGGCGCCGCTCGTCGGTCTCGCGCTGCTGGAGGTAGGCCTTCCACCCGAGGCTGTACTGGTCGAGCTCGCCCCGGTTGGCGTCGAGGTGGAAGACCTTGTTGACGACGGCGTCGAGCAGGTCGACGTCGTGCGAGATGACGACGAGCCCGCCCTTGTAGCCCTTGAGGTGGTCGCGCAGCCACGCGATGGAGTCGGCGTCGAGGTGGTTCGTCGGCTCGTCGAGGAGCAGGGTCTCGGCGCCCGAGAAGAGGATGCGGGCGAGCTCGATGCGCCGGCGCTGACCGCCGGAGAGCGTCCCGAGCTCCTGCCCGAGGACGCGCTCGTCGAGCCCGAGGGCGGCGGCGATGGCGGCGGCCTCGGACTCGGCCGCGTACCCCCCGGCGGCGGTGAACTCCGCGTCCAGCCGGGCGTAGCGACGCATCGCCCGCTCGTGCTTCGAGGGGTCCTCCGAACCCATGGCGACCTCGGCGGCCCGCAGGTCCCGGACGATGGTGTCGAGTCCGCGGGCGGACAGGATGCGGTCGCGCGCGAGCACGGAGAGGTCGACACCGCGCGGGTCCTGCGGCAGGTAGCCGACGTCGCCACCACGGGTGATGGTGCCGGCGGCGGGCAGGGTCTCCCCCGCGAGCGCCTTGGTCAGCGTGGTCTTCCCGGCGCCGTTGCGGCCGACGAGCCCGATGCGGTCGCCGGGAGCGACCCGGAAGGTCGCGTCGTCGAGGAGCAGGCGGGAGCCCGCGCGCAGCTCGACGGCGGCAGCGGTGATCACGGTGGTTCCTTCGATGGGGGGCGGACACGCACGCTGACGTGCAGGGGGAGGGCCTGGTCCGCGGCGGTGCCCCCTAGTCTAGGTGCGCCGCGGGGTGCACGGTGCACCCACCCGGACGACGGAGGCCCGCATGAGCTTCAACGACAACGTCACGCTCGACACCTCACAGGTGCGCTCGGGCGGCGGCGGCAGGGGCGGCCCGGGCGGCATCGCCGTCGGCGGCGGGATCGGCGGCATCATCATGCTCATCCTCGCCCTGATCTTCGGGATCAACCCCGGCGAGCTCCCCGGCGGCGGAGGGAGCATCGACCAGGGGCAGGTCGAGCCCGGTGGTCAGACCGACCCCAACGCGTTCTCCGAGTGCAGGACCGGCGCCGACGCCAACCGGTCCGTCGAGTGCCGGATCATCGGCACGGTGAACTCGGTGCAGGCCTACTGGGCAGCCGAGCTCCCCCGCCACGGCAAGCAGTGGCGCGAGACGCAGACGGTCCTCTACAGCGGCTCCACCCAGTCCGCGTGCGGCACGGCGAGCAACCAGGTCGGGCCGTTCTACTGCCCCCTCGACCAGAGCGTCTACATCGACGCGACCTTCTTCGACATCCTCGAGAGCCAGTTCGGGTCCAGCGGCGGGCCGCTCGCCCAGGAGTACGTCGTCGCCCACGAGTACGGCCACGCGCTGCAGGACCAGCTCGGCCTGCTGGGTCGGGCCCAGCAGGACCCGCAGGGCCCGGAGTCCGGCGCGGTGCGGATCGAGCTGATGGCCGACTGCCTGGGCGGCGTCTGGGCCAAGCACGCCAGCACGGTCCCCGACGAGGACACCGGCCAGCCGTTCCTGAAGCCGCTCACGGAGACCGACATCAAGGACGCCCTCTCGGCCGCTGCATCGGTCGGTGACGACCGGATCCAGGAGAAGACCCAGGGCCGGGTCACCCCCGAGAACTGGACGCACGGGTCGGCGGAGGCGCGGCAGCGCTGGTTCCTCCAGGGCTACTCGTCCGGCGACCTCAACCGCTGCGACACCTTCGCCGTCGACTCGGTCAACTGACCGGCGGACCTGCTCACCCGGCGGTCAGGTCGTGTCGGTGAGGCAGACGTCGTACGACACCGTGAGGACCTCGAGCAGCCCACCGCCGCCCGCGACGGTCGAGCCGGTGATCTCGAGGGCGCGTGCCCACGCCCCGACGAGGCGGTAGCGGCGCACCGGTGCGCCGTGCACGTCGAAGAACCGCACGCGCAGGTCACGGGTGGCCACCGCGACCCCGTCCGGACCGGGACCGCGCACCCACGCCTCGAAGGTGGGGTCGGTCCTCAGCGCCCGGGTGAGGCGCAGGTCGCCACCCTCCTGTCGACCGGGCAGCCGCCGGGTGGCGCCGAGGGGGTCGTTGCCCTCACGGAGCTCGACGACCTCGCGGCCGAACCCGAGCCCCGCGACGCCCGTGACCCCGGGGACGGTCGCACCGTCGAGGAGGACGACGAGCGTGTGCGCCAGCCCGGCGTCATGTCGTCCTCCGGTCGGCACGGCGGCACCTCCTCGACATGGCGGGGCTGCCAGCCTCCCAAGAGCGCGGGTGGGCGGTCAATGGCCGAGTCCCTCGGAACAGGGGGCCGGTCACCACCTGCTGTGCCTCCTTCTCAGGCGGCCCGGATGGCGTGCCGCGTGCGACCGCTCGGAGCCCTCCGCTGTCGTCGCGCTCGGCCTCCCCTTTCAGGCGGCCCGGATGGCGTGCCGTTTCGGTCGCCTGTTGCCCGTCCGTCAGTTCCCGAACCGTTCGCCCAGCCTTTTCGCCGTGAGTGCGGAAGTGGTTGCCCCGGCCGCCACTTCCGCAATCACCGCTGGTCGAGGCGCGGGCACGATGGCGCGAATTTCGTTGCGAGATATCCACATTCGGCCCATCGAACACTTGTGCTAAGACTCGCTGACAGGTAGGCTCGGGGGTACAGGGGGAGGGGGACACATGAGCAGCACCGCACCAGCGACCAGCAGCCGCACCGGGCATCCGAACGAGCTGCTCACCGTCCTGCACGACACGCAGACCCTGCTCGCTGCGCTCCCCGCACCGTCACCGGCCTCGGGTTCCCGGCAGGCGTGGGCCGAGGTGATCCGGTCCTGCCAGCGGGTCGTCAACGCGGCCTCGGCGGTGCAGGACGAGGCGATCGTCGCCCTGGCCGCGATCGAACCGGTCACGCTGGAGGACGGCACCGACGCCGAGACCCACAAGGCACCCGGTCACGTGGCCCTGGACGCGGCCGCGGTCGTGTCCGGGGCGCTCGAGGTCACCGCGAACCACGCCAGCGACCGGGTCCGCGACGCGGTCCGGTGGGCCGCCGACGGGGAGGCCGGCACCAGCGCCTGTACTGGCCTGGGCGGGCTGCACGACGCGATGCGCACCGGCGACCTGGACCGGTACCGGGCCGGGGTCGTCGCGCACGAGCTGGAGGAGGCCCCGGCGCCGGTCGCCGAGGCCGTCATCGCCACCCTCGGCGGGTACCTCGCGTCCGAGACCGGCACCCAGCTGCGGCGCCGGACGCGGCGGCTGCTCGCGAGGGTCAGCCCCGACCTGCTGCGCCAGCGAGCTCAGCGTGCGCGGCAGGAGTGCGGGCTGCGCCGCCGGGTCGGCGAGCCGGGCGTGGACGTGTGGGACGGCTCCTTCCCTCCGAGGACGCGGCGAAGGCGTGGGCTGCGATCGACGCCCGCGCCCACCAGCTCCTCACCGATGGCACCGCCGAGCGGATCGACCGCGCCCTCGCCCAAGCGCTCATCGACTTCGTCATGCAGTCGGCGACCGTCACCACCGTCATCACCCTCACCGTCCCCGCGAACGACGTCGAGCCCGCGACGCCAGACGACGGCGGGTTCGTCGAGGTCGCCACCGCCCGCGGGACCGAGCAGGTCCTGGTCTCCGCCGCCTGGCTCACCGACCAGGTCAGCACCGCGAACGCCGTCACCAGCTGCAGCAGCTCACCCAGCAACGGCAGGAAGGGCACGCGCGGCGCAGTACGCACCGGCGACCCGGTGCGGGTCGAGACCCAGCACTGCGACCCGGTCACCGGCGCCTTGCTCAGCGACCTCGAGTCCGGCGCCTACCGGCCACCGCAACGGATCGCGGCGCTCGTCCGGCAACGCGACGGACGACGCAGGTTCCCCGGCTGCCACGTCGCCGCCCGCTTCTGCGATCTGGACCATGTCCGGCCCTGGCCCGACGGACCCACCACCCCGTGGAACCTCATCGCCCTCTGCCGGCGCCACCACCGGATCAAGCAACGACCCGGCTGGCGCGCCGTCCTGCACCCCGACGGCACCGTGGACTGGACCGACCCCACCGGCAGGGTCCGCACCACGCTGCCCGTCGACGCCCTCCACACCGTCACTCTCGCCGACACCTCGACGGAGGCTGCTCACTCGACGCCCGCCACGCCAAGGATCGGAGCGGAGGAGTCAGCGCCGTTCAGCCACCTCGAGCTCACCCTCGAACACCTCGTCCGACCCGACGCCACCACCCTCCGGCGCCCACGCGCCACCACGACCACCACCCGCAGCGGAGCCCCGGTGAGCGTCATCCGCCCCGCAGACACCTTCACCGTCAGCGGCGCCCGCCGCCCCTGCCGCCGACCCAGAGCGGCAAAGGACCGCTTCCCCGACGAACCCCCGTTCTGACGAGAACCGTTCCGAACTGGAGCCGTTGCGCGGCCGGCCCCGGTCAGACCCGGTCCACGCCGGAGGAGTCAGCGAGGCGGCTGCCCGCGCCCTCCGACGACCGCGAGGAACAGCCCGAGGAGGGCGACGAGTGGCCCGACGACGGCCCAGAAGGTCGAGCCCGTCATGACGCTGCCGCCGACGTACCCGAGCCCCTGGAGCGTCCACAGCACCCCGAGCAGGGACAGGACGACCCCGAGGACGACGAACAGCGTGCGGCTCATGGCAGGAGGCTAGCCGGGGCGTGTGGTCACTCCTCGATGGTGACCCGGACGGCGCGCCCGCGCTCGAGGGCGGTCCGCAGGACGTCGAGGCGGGGGTCGGGCAGGTCGAACAGCTCGCGCCGTGGGAGGGCTCGCAGCCCGGCGAGGCGGTCGTCCTCGAGCACGGTCGCCACGAGGGCGCGGTCCCCGCCGACGACGAGGCCCGACGCGTCGGTGCGCAGGAGAAGGCGCACGGCGTGGTCGGTGACGGCACCGACGAGCTCGTCGGCCTGGTTGGCGCGCCGGCGCGCGAAGCGCTGCTGGCTCCACCCGCCGGCAGCCGTGCGCGACTGCACGTACCGCGTCCCGACCTTGTGCTCGACGAGCGAGCCACCGCGCGCGACCCCGACGGCGTACCCACCGCGGCGCACCAGGAGCAGCGCGAGGGGCTCGTGGTCGAAGCGGTCGAGCCGGACGACCCGCTGCGGGCCGGCGACGTTGTTCTCGTCGAAGCGCGCCCGCCACCGGTCGTACCGGGAGGGCGCGATCTCGACGACGCGGTTGGTCACCTCAGATGTTGAACCCGAGGGCGCGCAGCTGCTCGCGGCCGTCGTCGGTGATCTTGTCCGGGCCCCACGGCGGCATCCAGACCCAGTTGACCCGGTAGCTCGACACGAGCCCCTCGAGCGACTGGGCCGTCTGGTCCTCGATGACGTCGGTGAGCGGGCAGGCGGCCGAGGTCAGCGTCATGTCGATGACGGCGTGGTTCTGGCCGTCGACCGTGATGCCGTAGACGAGGCCGAGGTCGACGACGTTGATGCCGAGCTCGGGGTCGACGACGTCGCGCAGGGCCTCCTCGACGTCCGCGACGTTCGCGGGGGTGGGCGTGGCGGTGTCGGTCATCAGGAGGCTCCTTCTGCCTGGTGCAGCGCGTCGGTGAAGGCCATCCATGGCAGGAGGCCGCACTTGACGCGCGCGGGGTACTTGGCGACGCCGGCGAGGGCGACACCGTCGCCGATGGCGTCCTCGTCGCCGGGGTCCTCGCCCTTGCTGGTGAGCATCGAGCGCATCGCCTCGACGGTGTCGCGGGCGTGCGAAAGGGACTCGCCGGTGACCTCCTCGGCGAGGATCGACGCCGACGCGACGCTGATCGAGCAGCCCATCGCGTCGTAGGAGACGTCCTCGACGGTGTCTCCGTCGAGGTGGACCCGCAGGGTCACCTCGTCGCCGCACGTGGGGTTGACGTGGTGCACCTCGGCCTCGAACGGCTCGCGCAGTCCCGCCCGGACGGGTCGCTTGTAGTGCTCGAGGATGAGCTCCTGGTAGAGGTCCATCAGACGGCCACCTCGAGCCCGAACATCGCCGGGACACGGTCGAGTGCCTCGAGGAGGGCGTCGACCTCGGCCGGTGTCGTGTACGCCGCGAACGACGCGCGCGAGCTGGCCTGGACGCCCAGGGCCCGGTGCAGCGGCCACGCACAGTGGTGGCCGACGCGCACGGCGACGCCGCGGTCGTCGAGGACCTGGCCGACGTCGTGGGCGTGGACGCCGTCGACGACGAACGCCACCGCTCCCCCGCGCTCGGAGAAGTCCTCAGGGCCGAGGACGGTCACCCACGGACGGGCCCGCAGGCCCTCGACGAGCCGGCGGGTCAGCGCCTGCTCGTGGGCGTGGACGCGGTCGAGCCCGAGCTCGGTGAGGACGTCGCACGCCGCCGCGAGCCCGACGGCCTGGGCCGCGACCGGGACCCCGGCCTCGAACTTCTGCGGGGCGGGGGCGTAGGTGGCGCCCTCCATGGTGACGGTCTCGATCATCGAGCCGCCCGTGAGGAAGACCGGCATCTCGTCGAGGAGGCCGGCGCGGGCCCACAGCACGCCGATGCCGAGCGGGCCGAACATCTTGTGCCCCGAGAACGCGAGGAAGTCGACGCCGAGGTCGGCCACGTCGACCGGCAGGTGCGGAACCGACTGGCAGGCATCGAGGACGACGAGCGCGCCGACCTCGTGCGCCCGGGCGGTGAGCTCGCGCACCGGGTTCAACGTCCCGAGGACGTTCGACACGTGGGTGAGGGCGAACACCTTGGTCCGCTCGGTGAGCAGCTCGTCGAGCGTCGACAGGTCGAGCCGGCCGTCGTCCGTGAGCGGCACCCAGCGCAGGGTGGCGCCGGTGCGGCGGCAGGCCTCCTGCCACGGGATGAGGTTGGCGTGGTGCTCCATCTCGGTGACGAGCACCTCGTCGCCGGGACCGAGGCTGAATCGCTCGCCCAGGCCGCCTCCCCCGCCGTGCGCGCCGTTCGTGAGGGCGTACGCGACGAGGTTGATGGCCTCGGTGGCGTTGCGGGTGAACACGACCTCGTGCGCCGGCGCCCCGATGAAGCGCGCGATGGTCTCGCGGGCCGCCTCGTAGGCGTCGGTGCCCTCCTCGGAGAGCTGGTGGGCCCCACGGTGCACCGCGGCGTTGGTGCGCTCGTAGAAGTCACGCTCGGCGTCGAGGACGCGGACCGGCTTGTGCGAGGTCGCACCCGAGTCGAGGTAGACGAGCGGGTGCCCCCCGCGCACGGTGCGCGCCAGGATCGGGAACTGGGCCCGGAGGGCGGTCAGCTCCGCGTCGGTGAAGGGGGCGGGCGTCATCTCAGGCCTCGACCGCCGCGGCGGGCTCGGGCAGGAAGCGGTCGTAGCCCTCGGCCTCGAGGCGGTCGGCGAGCTCGGGGCCGCCCTCCTCGGCGATCCGGCCGTCGACGAAGACGTGGACGAAGTCGGGCTTGATGTAGCGCAGGATCCGCGTGTAGTGCGTGATGAGGAGGACGCCCGCGCCGGTGTTCTCCTTGGCGCGGTTGACGCCCTCGGACACCACGCGCAGGGCGTCGACGTCGAGACCGGAGTCGGTCTCGTCGAGGATCGCCATCTTCGGCTTGAGCAGCTCCATCTGGAGGATCTCGTGGCGCTTCTTCTCACCACCGGAGAAGCCCTCGTTGACGTTGCGCTCGGCGAACGCGGGGTCCATGCGCAGGTCGGCCATGGCGCTCTTGACGTCCTTGACCCAGGTGCGCAGCTTCGGGGCCTCGCCGTCGACGGCGGTCTTGGCGGTGCGCAGGAAGTTCGACACCGTGACGCCGGGCACCTCGACGGGGTACTGCATCGCGAGGAACAGGCCGGCGCGGGCGCGCTCGTCGACGGACATCGCGAGGACGTCCTCGCCGTCGAGGGTGACCGTGCCGGAGGTGACCGTGTACTTGGGGTGGCCGGCGACCGAGTAGGCGAGGGTCGACTTGCCCGAGCCGTTCGGGCCCATGATCGCGTGGGTCTGGCCGGACTCGATGGTCAGGGTGACACCGCGGAGGATCTCCTTGGTGCCCTGCTCGGTCTCGACGGTGACGTGGAGGTCCTTGATCTCAAGGGTGGACATGCGTGGGGTCAGAGCTCCTCGGACAGGGCGACGTAGACGTCGTCGCCCTCGATGCGGACGGTGTGGACGGCGATGGGGAGGACGGCCGGCGGCCCGGTGGGCTCGCCGGTACGGAGGTCGAAGCGCGAGCCGTGCAGCCAGCACTCGAGGGTGCAACCGTCGAGCTCGCCCTCGGTGAGCGAGACGTTCGCGTGGCTGCACGTGTCGTCGACGCAGTGCACGTCGCCGTCCTCGGTGCGGACGATGGAGACGCGGCGTCCCTCGATCTCCGCGAGGGCGGCGCCCACGGCGGGCAGCTCGTCGAGGCGGCAGACGTAGGTGAAGTCGGTGTCGGTCAGCTGCTCGCTCACGCGGCACCCCCGGCGAGCTCGAGCTCGATGGCGGCCATGAGCCGGTCCTCGACCTCGGGGACCCCGATGCGGGCGACGACGCTCGCGAAGAACCCGCGCACGACGAGGCGGCGGGCCTCGTCCTCCGGGATGCCGCGGGCCATGAGGTAGAAGAGCTGCTGGTCGTCGAACCGCCCCGTGGCGGAGGCGTGCCCGGCCCCCTCGATCTCGCCCGTCTCGATCTCGAGGTTGGGGACCGAGTCGGCGCGGGCGCCGTCGGTGAGGACGAGGTTGCGGTTGAGCTCGTAGGTGTCGGTGCCCTCGGCGCTCGCGCGGATGAGGACGTCGCCCACCCAGACGGTGTGGGCGGTCTCGCCCTGGAGCGCACCCTTGTACTCGACGTTGCTCCGGCAGTGGGGTGCCTCGTGGTCGACGAAGAGCCGGTGCTCGAGGTGCTGCCCGGCGTCGGCGAAGTAGACGCCGAGGCCCTCGAAGGAGCCGCCCGGGCCGGTGTACGACGCGTTGGCGTTGAGCCGGACGATGCCGCCCCCGATCGTCACGGCGATGTGCCGGACGCGGGCGTCGCGCCCGACGACGACGTCGTGCTGGGCGAGGTGGTGCGCCTCGTCGGCCCACTCCTGGACCGAGACGAGCGTGACCTCGCTGCCGTCGCCGGCGAGGACCGAGACGAGCTCGGTGTACTCGGCGGAGCCGGCGTGCTCGAGGACGACGGTGGCCCGGGCGAAGCGGCCGACCCGGACGAGGAGGTGGCCGTGGACGACCTCGCCCTCGCCGGTGAGGCGGACGCGGACCGGCTCGTCGAGCTCGGCCTCGGCCGGGACGTCGAGGACGGCCACGCCACCGCTGTGCGCAGCGGCGACGGCGGCGGCGCGGTCGGCGGGTGGCCGGGCACCGGCGGCGCGGGCCTCGTCGAGGGAGATCGTCGAGAGCGTCACACCGGCGGGCAGCGACTCGTCCCACCGCAGGTGCGCGCCGGTGGCCTCGTCCCGGAACAGCACACCGAGCCGGTCGACGGGCGTGAACCGCCACTCCTCCTCGCGCCCGTGGGGCGTGGGGAAGTCGGCGACGGTGAACGACGTCGTCCGCTCGGCGCGCGACTGGTCGGGGACCATCGTCGCGGCGCTGTGGGTGTGCGCACCCTCGGTGGGGCGCTGGGGGGTCAGCAGCGACATCAGCCGACCGCTCCTTCCATCTGCAGCTCGATGAGGCGGTTCAGCTCGAGGGCGTACTCCATGGGGAGCTCCTTGGCGATCGGCTCGACGAAGCCGCGCACGATCATCGCCATGGCCTCCTCCTCCGACAGCCCGCGGGACATGAGGTAGAACATCTGGTCCTCGGACACCTTCGAGACCGTGGCCTCGTGACCCATCTGCACGTCGTCCTCGCGGATGTCGACGTAGGGGTAGGTGTCGGAGCGGGAGATCGTGTCGACGAGCAGGGCGTCGCAGACGACGCTCGACCTCGAGCCGTGCGCGCCCTCCATGATCTGGACGAGGCCGCGGTACGAGGTGCGGCCACCGCCACGGGCCACCGACTTGGAGACGATCGAGCTGCTCGTGTTGGGGGCGGCGTGGACCATCTTCGAGCCGGCGTCCTGGTGCTGGCCCTCCCCCGCGAAGGCGATCGAGAGCGTCTCGCCCTTGGCGTGCTCGCCGAGGAGGAAGACGGCCGGGTACTTCATCGTCACCTTGGAGCCGATGTTGCCGTCGATCCACTCCATCGTCGCGCCCTCGGCGCACGTCGCGCGCTTGGTGACGAGGTTGTAGACGTTGTTCGACCAGTTCTGGATCGTCGTGTACCGCACGCGGGCGTTCTTCTTCACCACGATCTCGACGACCGCGGAGTGCAGCGAGTCGGACTTGTAGATCGGCGCGGTGCAGCCCTCGACGTAGTGGACGTAGGAACCCTCGTCGGCGATGATCAGCGTCCGCTCGAACTGGCCCATGTTCTCGGTGTTGATCCGGAAGTAGGCCTGCAGCGGGATGTCGACGTGGACGCCCGGCGGGACGTAGATGAACGAGCCGCCCGACCACACGGCGGTGTTGAGCGCGGCGAACTTGTTGTCGCCGGCCGGGATGACCGACGCGAAGTACTCGCGGAAGAGGTCCTCGTGCTCGCGCAGGCCGGTGTCGGTGTCGACGAAGATGACGCCCTTCTCCTCGAGGTCCTCGCGGATCTGGTGGTAGACGACCTCGGACTCGTACTGGGCGGCGACGCCGGCGACGAGGCGCTGCTTCTCGGCCTCGGGGATGCCGAGGCGGTCGTAGGTGTTCTTGATGTCCTCGGGCAGGTCCTCCCAGCTGGCGGCCTGCTTCTCGGTGGACTTCACGAAGTACTTGATGTTCTGGAAGTCGATGCCCGACAGGTCCGAGCCCCAGCTCGGCATCGGCTTCTTGTCGAACAGGCGCAGCGACTTCTGGCGCAGGTCGGACATCCACTGCGGCTCGTTCTTGCGCGAGGAGATGTCGGCGACGACCTCCGGGTTGAGGCCGCGACGGGCCGAGGAGCCGGCGGTGTCCGAGTCGGCCCAGCCGTACTCGTAGGTGCCGAGACCCTTGAGGCCGGGGTTGAGCTCTTCGATGTGGCTCGTCATGACGAGGCCCTCTCGGTGGTGGGGGTCGGGGGGACGGCGGTCGGGGTGGGGACGAAGGTGGTGCAGACGTGGTCGCCGTGGGCGAGGGTGGCGAGGCGCTGGACGTGAACGCCGAGGAGCCTGGAGAAGGCCTCGGTCTCGGCCTCGCACAGCTCGGGGAACTCCGCGGCGACGTGCTGGACGGGGCAGTGCCCCTGGCAGAGCTGAACCCCGATGCCGGGGGCGCTGTTCCCCGGGGTGCCCACGGGGCGGGCGGAGGCGGCGTAGCCGTCGGCGGTCAGGGCGTCGACGAGGGCGTCGGTGCGGGCGGCCGGGGCGTCACCGACGGCGGCGAGCCGGTCGGCGTACCGGGCCTCGAGGGCGGCGACGCGGCGGGCGGCGAACTGCTGCACGGCGTCCTCCCCCAGCGTGTCGCGGACGAAGCGGAGGGCGTCGCCCGCGAGGTGGTCGTAGTCGCTGGCCAGGGCGCGGTGGCCCTGCTCGGAGACGACCCACGCCTTGGCCGGGCGGCCGCGGCGGCGCGGGCCGGAGGCCTCGCGCGGCTCGACGAGCCCGTCGGCGTGGAGGCCGTCGACGTGGCGACGGAGGGCGGTCTCGGTGAGGCCGAGCCGCTCGACGAGGGCCGGGATGCTCACCGGACCCTCCTGGCTCACGACGCGCAGCACCCGGTCGCGGGTTCGCGACTCGAGGACGTGCACGTCGGGATTAACCACACATCCATGTTAGGTAATTGACCGAGGCGGAGCCAAGGAAGGGTCACCTAACCGACCACCACGTGGTCAGTCCTCGTCGGTGGCCTCCTCGGCGTCCTCCTCGAGGGGCAGGAAGACCGAGGGCATCCGCGTGCGGGGTGGGGCGACCGAGTCGACACCGAGGAGCCGCTCGCGCAGCGGGGCGGTGAGCACCCCCAGCGGGGCCGTGGAGACGTACCCGTAGGCGACGACGAGGGCCGTCAGCCCCGGGGCGAGCACGAGGCCGGCGAGGACGAGCACCGCCACGGCGGCCGTCGCCGCCCGCGCCCGCGGCGTCGCGGGCTGGAGCAGGTTGCGAAAGGAGCGGAACCGCACCGTCATCACCATGAGGAGCGCAGGGACCACCGAGACGAGGAGCGGGAACCAGGCGAGCATCGCCCCGTTCCCGGGCCCGAAGTGGGGCGAGTCGAGCGCGAGGATCGTCGCCGCGACGACCATCGCCGCGCCGGGCGAGGGCAGCCCCACGAAGTAGCGCTTGTCGGCCAGCGGGTCGATCGTCACGTTGAACCGGGCGAGGCGGAAGGCCGCGCACGACAGCCACAGGAACGCGGCGAGCCACGCGAGCACCGGCCACTCGTCGAGCGCCCACGTGTGGATGAGGACCGCGGGTGCCAGGCCGAAGGAGATGAGGTCGGCGAGCGAGTCGAGCTGGAGCCCGAACGGCGAGGTCGCCCCCACGAGCCGGGCGACGAAGCCGTCGGCGATGTCGAGGACGATCGAGACGGCGATGAGGACGGCCGCCAGGGTGAAGTGGTCACGGAACGCCAGGAGCACCGACGACAGGCCGCTCATCATGTTCAGGGTCGTGAACGCGCTGGGTGCCAGGAGGCGGGCGCGCTCGCGCTTGGGGAGCTGCCGGAGCGAGACGACCTTCGCGCCCGTGGGCGAGACGAGGCGCCAGCGCCCCAGCAGCCGTCGTCGGCCGGGACTGGCCGGAGTGCTCACGAGCCGGCCCGCGCGGGCCGGGTCCAGCGGGCGATGACGGTCTCGCCGGCCACGACCCGCTCGCCCTCGCGGACGAGCAGGTCGCACTCGGGGGGCACGAAGACGTCCATCCGCGAGCCGAACTTCATCAGGCCCACGCGCTCTCCGGTCGCGAGCTCGTCGCCGACCGAGACGCGGGTGACGACGCGGCGGGCCATGAGCCCGACGATCTGGCGGAAGTGCACCCGGCGGACCTCGTCGCCGACCACCCGCTCGACGGTGATGTCGCTGCGCTCGTTGAGGTGCGCGCTCTCGTGCTTGTAGGCGGCGAACCACTTGCCGGGGCGCTCGACGACCTCCACGACCGTGCCGCCGTAGGGGGCGCGGTTGATGTGGACGTCGAACGCCGAGAGGAAGATGCTCACCTGCTGCCACGCGCCCTCCGGGGCCACGCCGTCCTGGCCGGCCCCGGCGTACATGACCTTGCCGTCGGCGGGCGAGAGGACGTCGTCGACCGGCACCGTCCGGGTGTCCGGGGTGCGGTCAGGGTCGCGGAAGAAGGCGGCGACGGCCGCGGGGAGGAGCGACAGGGCCACCGCCGTCCGGGGTCGTCCGAGCAGGAGGGCGAGGGCGGCGGGCGCGGCGGCCACCGCGGTTGCGGGGCCGGCCTCCCGGTCGATGCGTGGCATGGGCGCCAGCCTAGGATGTCCGACCATGGCGGGTGCAGTCGACGTGCGCGGGCTGCGCTGCACGTTCGGGGCGGTCACCGCCGTCGACGGCGCCACGTGGGGCGCTGCCGGCGGTGCCGTCACCGCCCTCCTCGGGCCCAACGGCGCGGGCAAGACGACGACGGTCGAGTGCCTGGAGGGGCTCACCCGGCCGGACGACGGCGAGGTGCGCGTCCTCGGCACCGACCCGTGGCGCGCCGGCCCCGACCACCGCTCGCGCGTCGGCGTGATGCTCCAGGACGGTGGGCTGCCCACGACCGTGCGGCCGCTCCGGCTGCTGCACCACCTCGCCTCCCTCTACGCCGCGCCGTCGCGCGTCGACGAGCTCGTGGAACGGCTCGGCATCGGCGGGTTCGCCGGCACGACGGTGCGCCGGATGTCGGGGGGCCAGCGCCAGCGGGTCGCCCTGGCCGCCGCGCTCCTCGCCCGCCCGGACGTCGCCTTCCTCGACGAGCCCACCGCCGGGCTCGACCCGCACGCGCGGCTCGACGTCTGGGCTCTGCTGCGCGAGGAGGCCGACCGCGGAGCCGGCGTCGTCGTCACGACCCACTCCTTCGAGGAGGCCGAGCGCATCGCCGACCACGTCGTCATCCTGGCCGCGGGACGCGTCGTCGCCGCCGGCTCGCTCGACGAGGTGCGCGGCGGGCGCTCGCTCGAGGACGTCTACTTCGCGCTGACCACCGGGGCCGGCCGGTGAGCACCGCCGCTCCCCCGCACCGGCGGGTCCTCTCACGCGCCGCCTTCGAGACGCGCACCCTGCTCGCGAACGGCGAGCAGCTGCTCGTCTCGCTCGTCCTGCCGGCACTGGCCCTCGCGGGCCTGGCCGTCACCGACGTCCCCGACCTCGGTCCCGGACCGCGCCCCGACCTCGCGACCGCGGGAGTCCTCGCCCTCGCCGTCGTGTCCACCGCCTTCACCGGTCAGGCCATCGCCACCGGGTTCGACCGGCGCGCCGGCGTGCTGCGCCAGCTCGGCTCCACGCCCCTGGGACGCGACGGGCTGCTCGCCGGCAAGGCCCTCGCCGTCCTGTCCGTGCTCGCGGTCCAGGTCGTCGTGCTCGGGGGGCTGGGCCTCGCGCTCGGCGCCCGCCCTCCGGTCGCGGGCATCCTCCCGGCGCTCGTCTCCCTCGTGCTGGGGTCGGCCGCGTTCGTCGCCCTCGCCCTCCTGCTGGCCGGGACGCTGCGTGCCGAGGCGGTCCTCGCGGTCGCGAACCTGCTGTGGGTCGTCCTCCTCGGCCTCGGGACGCTCGTCCCGACCGACCGGCTGCCAGCCGGCCTGGGCGGGGTCGCCGCCCTCCTGCCGTCGGGTGCCCTCGGCGACGCGCTGCGGGCCTCGGTCGTGGACGCCGGGTGGCCGTGGGCGGCGTGGGGCGTCCTCACCGCGTGGTCCCTGGTGGCCGGCGCCGCGGCGGTGCGCTGGTTCCGCTGGTCCGGGTGACCGCCCGCCGGAGCAGCGGCCCAGCAGGGTAAAGAGTTGGTCAGGAAGCGGCCGAACCGGGGGCGGCGACCCGGGCCCGTCCTCCACGCTGGTCAGGCGCCGACCGCGGCCCCGGCCGCTCCGTCCGGAGGCGCACCACGGGCAGGGGGGCAGACCCGTAGAGGACCCATCGTGCGCGCACCGCTCGTCCTGCGGCGACACCTCGTCGCCGTCGCGACCGCCTGCGTCGCCGTGGCCACGGCCGGTGTCGTCGCCGAGTCGGTGGGCGCACCGGTGGCGGCGGCCCAGCCGGCGAACGGGGTGACGAACGTGGTCGCCCCCGGGACGCCGCTGTGGGTCAACCCGGACGGCACGACGCACTCGGCCGCCGCGGGGCTCACCGGGCAGGCGCGCGAGGACGCCCTCGCCCTCGCCGCCCTCCCCGCAGCGACCTGGTTCACCGGCGGTACCCCGGCCCGGGTCCGGGCCGACGTCACCGAGGTGGTGACGGCGGCGAAGGCCGACGGTGCCGTCCCCGTCCTCGTCGCCTACAACCTCCCGCTGCGCGACTGCGGGGCGTACTCCGCCGGCGGGGCCCGCACGACCGACGAGTACCTCGCCTGGGTCGCGGCGTTCGCCAAGGGGATCGGGCGCAACCCGGCCATCGTCATCCTGGAGCCCGACGGCCTCGGCGTCGTCCCCTGGTTCACCTCGGTCACCGGTGACCAGAGCCGGTGCCGCCCTGCGGGGATCGACCCCGGGACGGCCGCGGCGGAGCGGTTCAGGGCGCTCAGCAAGGCGGTGTCGATCCTCGACCTGCAGGGGACCTCGGTCTACCTCGACGGCACGCACTCCGGGTGGCTCTCGGTCGGTGACGTGGCCGACCGCCTCGTCCGCGCGAACGTCGGTGGGGCCGACGGGTTCTTCCTCAACGTGTCGAACGTCGAGACCACCGAGCGGCAGCTGCGGTTCGGGCGCTGGGTCTCCGAGTGCGTCGACCTCGTGCGGCGCGCGGGCCTGCGCGCGGCGGACTGCCCGAGCCAGTACCACCCGGCCGACCCCGCGGACGAGTCGACCTGGCAGCGCACCGACGACGCCTTCGCGGCGCTGTACGCCGCGCGCGGCCTGGCGCCCGAGGCGTCGCGGATGCCGCACTTCGTCGTCGACACCAGCCGCAACGGCGTCGGCCCGTGGGTCCCGGAGGCCTCCTACCCGCAGCCGGAGACCTGGTGCAACCCGCTCGACCGGGGGCTGGGTGCCCGGCCGACGACGGTCACCGGCGACCCACTGGCCGACGCCTTGCTCTGGGTCAAGGTGCCCGGGGAGTCCGACGGCGAGTGCCACCGCGGCACCGCCGGTCCCGAGGACCCCGCCCGGGGTGTCGTCGACCCGCCGGCGGGCGCCTGGTTCCCGGACCTGGCCCGCGAGCTCGTCGCGAACGCCACGCCCGCCCTCTGAGGGCGCCGCGTCCGGCCCCCGCTCCCCCGTCCGGGCCGACGACGGGGCGGCCTGCGACGCGCCGTAGTCTGGTCGCCGTGACGAGCACGCGCACCACGCCCGCCCGGATCGCAGGCCGCGCCGGGGCCTCCTCGCACTGGCTCGCCCCCATCCTCCTGGCCAACCTCGTCGCCGAGGTCGGCATCGTCGTCACCGGCGGGCTCGTGCGGGTCACCGGCAGCGGCCTGGGGTGCCCCACCTGGCCCGAGTGCGTCGAGGGCTCGATCACCCCGACGGTCGAGCAGGAGGAGGGGATCCACAAGTACATCGAGTTCGGCAACCGCACCCTGACCGGCGTCCTCGGCATCCTCGCCCTCGCCACAGTCGTCGCCGTCCTGCTGTGGGCGGCCCGGCGGCCGATGAAGCTGGCGGCGGTCGCCGTGCTCGGCGGGGTCGTCCTCCAGGCCGTCCTCGGGGGGATCACGGTGCTCGCGGGACTCCATCCCGCCACGGTGGCCGCCCACTTCCTCGTGTCGATGGTCCTCGTCGCCGCCTCCGCCTACCTCTGGTTCGCCCGCGACGAGGAGGACGCGCCACGCCGCGTGCTCGTGCCCCCGCTCGTCGTGCGCCTCGCGTGGGCCACGACGGCCGCCGGGGCGGTCGTCCTCCTCCTCGGGACCATCGTCACCGGGTCCGGGCCGCACTCCGGCGACGCCGACGACCCGGCCCGCTTCGGGTTCGACGCCCGCACCGTCTCGTGGCTGCACGCCGACGTCGTCATGCTCTTCCTCGGGCTCGTCGTCGCGACCTGGCTCGCCGCCCGGCTCACCGCCGGTGACGACGCCCGCCCGGGCCGGGGCTGGCTCGCGGTGCTCGTCGTCACCGTCGCGCAGGGCGGCATCGGGTACGTCCAGTACTTCACCGGGCTGCCGGAGGCGCTCGTCGTCGCGCACATGCTCGGCGCGACGCTCCTCGTCGTGGCACTCACCCACGGCCTGCTCTCGCTGCGCGAACGCCGCGCCTGAGCGCGTTCAGCCGCCGAGGAGCCCCTCGGCGCGGGCGAGCGCGACGGCCTCGCCGCGTGAGGACGCCCCGAGCTTGGCGAGGATGTTGGACACGTGGACGCTCGCCGTCTTCGTGCTGATGAAGAGGGCGCGGCCGATCTCGCCGTTGGAGCGCCCCTCGGCGAGGAGCGCCAGGACCTCGGACTCACGGGCGGTCAGCCCCGTGGCGGCCGGACGGGTGGCGACGCGGTCGAGGGCGTCGAGGAGCGGGCGGGCGCCGAGGCCGCGGGCCAGGGAGCGCGCGCGGTCCGCGACGGCGGCGGCCTCGGGGTCGCCCGGCGCGGCGAGGACCTCGGCGAGGCGGAGCAGCGAGCGGGCCAGCTCGTAGGGCTCCGCGCGCTCCTCGAACATCGACACCGTCCGGCGCCAGGCGTCGACGAGGTCGTCGAGCGCGACGTCCTCCCCGCAGGCCCAGCGCACCCGCAGCCACTCGGCGCGCGCCCGCTGCTCCCAGGCCCGCCCCTCGAGGGTGGGCGCGGGGAGGGCGGAGCCGGGTCCCCAGACCGCGGCCGCGGCGTCCCGCAGGCTCGCGGCGCGCTCGAGGAGGGCTGCCCGGCGGGCCGCGGGGGCGCTGCGCAGCGCGGTCGCGAGGTGCCCGAGGGCGACGGCGGCGAGACGCACCTCGGCGGCGACGCGCTCGAACCCCCACAGCTCGCGAAGGAACGCGACGAGCTCGTCGTGGAGGGCGAGCATCGCGTCGAGGTCGCCGTCGCGGCCGAGCACCTCGAACGCGGCCGACCCGGCCTGCACGGCGATGCGGCCGTCCTCGCCCCACCACGGCCGGGAGGCGCCCAGCAGCTCGTCGGCGGAGACGACTCCCCGAGCCGCGCGCACGTAGGCGGCGGCCGCGTCGATGCCGGCCAGCGCGGACGACGGCAGCCCGGCCCCGGCGGCCTCGTCGGCGAGGCGGAGGGCGAGGTCCCAGTCGCCCATCTCGTAGGCCGTGGTGACGGCGAACGCCCGGGCGTCGCTCCCCCACACCGATGAGCCGAGGCCGACCCGGCGCGCCTCGGCCCACGTGCGCTCGAACCCGGCGAGCGCCTTGTCGTACTCGCCCTGGCGGTAGTGGACCCCGGCGAGCACGTGCATGGCGCGCAGGAGGGCGAGGTCGGGGACGTCGCGCCACTCGGCGACGGCGCCCTCGAGCCGGCGGATCGACTCCCCCGGGTCGCCGGCGACCTCGCTGAGCCGGGCGAGGATGGAGGACAGGTCGGTGCGGTCGACCCACAGGTCGTGCTCGACCGCGAGGGCCATCGCCTCGTCGGCGACCTCGACGGCCTCCGCGGTGGCGCCGGCGTCCATGAGGGCCTCGGCCCGGCGGGTCAGGACCGAGACGCGGAGCCCGACCGGCGCGTCGTCATCGAGGAGGTCGAGGGCCTCGGCGGTGACGGCGAGGCGGTCGACGCGCTCCTCGGTCATCCGGGCGGCGAAGGCGAGCGCGGCGAGGAGGGCGGCGCGCTCCAGCGGGGTCGGGAGGTCGGTGCCGAGCCGGGCCCGCAGCAGCGCCCCGGCCCGCATCGGGCGTCCGGCGGCGTTGGCGGCGGAGGCGGCGCGCAGGGTGAGGTCGTGCCCCTCGGCGCCGTCCGGCGGGAGGAGGGCGAGCGCCGACTCGTAGTGGGCCAGGGCCTCGGCGGGGCCGCCCATGCGACGTGCGCTGTCGCCGGCGCGGACGGCGGCCGTGAGGGCGAGCTCGCGGTCGCCGGAGGCGAGGGCGTGGCGGGCGAGGTCGGCCTCGGTCCCGAGGGACGGATCCTCCACCAGGGCCTCGGCGCAGGCCCGGTGCAGCTGGAGGCGCTCGTGCGGCAGGAGGTCGTCGAGGACGGCCTCGGCGAGGAGGGCGTGCCGGAACTCGTACCCGCGGTCGCCCCACGGTTCGAGGACGTGGTGCTCGACGGCCGCGCGCAGCGACGCCCGCAGGACCCCGGGGTCGACCCCCGCGACCCGTTCGAGGAGGACGTGCGGCACCCGCCGGCCGATGACCGCACCGACCCGGACCACGCCCTGGGCGGCGTCGTCGAGCTGGTCGACGCGGGTGAGGAGGAGTCGCTGGAGGTCCTCGGCGTCGCCGGTGCCGGACCGGGTGGCGGCGGCGAGCTCCTCGGCGAAGAAGGCGTTGCCCTCGGCCCGGCGGACGAGGTCGTCGACCACGCGTGGGGCGAGGGCCTCTCCCCCGCGGCCGACGATGCGACGCACGGCGGCGTCCGGCAGCGGGCCGAGGTCGACGCGGGTCAGGCCGGGCAGCCGCGACCACACGGCGAGGGCGGCCGACAAGGGGTGGCGGCGGTGGACGTCGTCGGAGCGGTAGGTGGCGAGCAGCCCGACGCCCTCGGGCCCGCCGCGGGTGAACAACAGGGTGAGCAGCTCGCGGGTGGACTCGTCGGCCCAGTGGACGTCCTCGACGACGAGGAGGACGGGGCCGCGGCGCCCGAGGTCGCTGAGGGCGCCGTGCACGGCCTCGACGAGGTCGGCCCGGACGGCGTCGCCCCGGGCGCCGGCGGCCAGCCGGGGCACGAGGGGCACCAGGCCCGGGTGGACCTCGACGAGGTCGTCCACGACGTCGCGCTCGCGCGCGTCGAGCCCGGCGAACACCTCGACGAAGGGCAGGTACGGCAGGCTCGTGCCGACCTCGCCGACGCAGTGGCCGACGAGGACGCGGCGGTCCCCGGCGAGGGAGACCAGCCGGCCGACGAGGGCGGTCTTGCCGATCCCGGCATCGCCGCCGAGCAGGACCGCGCCGCCCTCGCCGTCGGTGCCGAGCGCTGCTCTGACGCGCTCGACCTCCTCGTCGCGACCGACGAGCTCGATGACGGGACGGGGCGGCACGGCCCCGATCATGGCACCCGCCACCGACGCGACGGCGGTCACGGGTGGCGGGGGCGGCGCGTCGCGAGGGCGCGGGGGGCGCGGCGCGTCGGCGACCCACCGGTGCGTCCGCCGACGAGACGGGCGACGAAGCCGGCCAGCGGGTGGACGGTGACCGGCGCCGGCAGGGTCGCGGGGTCGCGACCGTCGCGGGTGACGCCGGCGAGCTCGAGGCGTCGCTCGACCTCGGCCTTGATGAACAGCGGGTCCGCGTGGATGCTCACGGTTCTCTCCTTCTCGGTGGCCCCCGGGCTGCTCCCGACGACTGCATCCACCGTCGCTCCCTGAGGTGGCCCCGCACATCGGGCGCCTGCCGTATCTCCACCCCCGGGCGCTCGCCTGAGGTACCTCAGCCTCCCGGGCCTCCGACTCGCCTGACTCGCGACCTACCGCCTGGTCGGTGTCGTGATCGCGACGCTGACCAGGCGGTAGGTCGCGGGGTGGAGCCGGTCACAGGGAGCACCTCGGCATCCGCGGCCGGGCCGTCAGCGCAGGGGCAGGTGCAGCAACGGGTCGACGGCGACCGCGAGGAAGACCACCGTGACGTAGGTGATCGAGTAGTGGAAGAGGCGCATCGGCTTCAGGGCCGGGCCGGTGACGCCGCGACCGGCAGCGCGCAGCAGGCGGTGCGCCTCGGCGACGAAGACGACGCCCGCGAGCGCTGCCGTCACCGTGTAGACCCACCCCATCGCGGCGACCGGCACGAGGACGAGCGACGTCGCCACCATGACCCATGAGTAGAGGACGATCTGCCGGCCGACGGCCACCGGACCCTGCTGCACGGGCAGCATCGGCACGCCGGCCGCGGAGTAGTCGTCGCGGAACGCCATCGACAAGGGCCAGTAGTGCGGCGGCGTCCAGAAGAAGATGACGAGGAAGAGCACGACCGCGGCCCAGCCGACGGTGCCCGTGACGGCCGACCACCCGATGAGGGTCGGCATGCAGCCGGCCACCCCGCCCCAGACGATGTTCTGCGACGTGCGGCGCTTGAGGAGCACCGTGTAGCCCACGGCGTAGAGCGCGATGGCCGCCAGCGACAGCACGGCCGACAGGACGTTGACGACGAGGGCGAACCACACCGTCGAGACGACCGTGAGGGCGGCGCCGAAGAGGAGGCCGTCACGCGGGCTGATCTCGCCGGTGACCATCGGCCGCCCGCTCGTCCGGTGCATGAGCCGGTCGATGTCGCGGTCGTAGACGGAGTTGAAGGTGTTGGCGGCTCCGGCGCTCAGCGTGCCACCGACGAGGGTCGCGAGAACGAGCCAGAGAGAAGGGACTCCGCGCTCGGCGAGGAACATCACCGGCACGGTCGTGACGAGCAGCAGCTCGATGATCCGCGGCTTCGTGAGGGCCACGTACGCGGCCACCCGGCTGCGTCGCCGACGACCGGTGACCGAGGTCGTGTCGGTCGTCATCGAGGTGGTGGCCACGTCGTCCTTCGGGTCGGCCGGGAGGGTGCCCGGCGATTCTAGCCTCCGGCCGCTGGGCGGCCCCAACCGCCGGGTCGCGCGGCAGACTAGGGTTGGCGGCGGACCGTTCCCGTGGCGTGCACGACCCTGGAGGAGACGCACCAGTGAGCCCGAAGACCACCACCGCCCGCACCACGAAGCCGGCCCCGGGACGCAGTCCCGACCTGGCCCGCCCGAAGGCGCGGAAGGCCGGCTGGACCGACCTCGACGTCAGGGCCGTCGACACCGTCCGCGTCCTCGCCGCCGACGCCGTCCAGAGGACGGGCAACGGCCACCCGGGCACCGCGATGAGCCTCGCGCCGGTGGCGTACCTGCTCTACCAGAACGTCATGACCCACGACCCGTCCGACCCGGCGTGGCTCGGCCGCGACCGCTTCGTCCTCTCCTGCGGCCACTCCTCGCTGACCCAGTACATCCAGCTGTACCTGTCCGGCTACGGACTCGAGCTCGCCGACCTCAAGGCCCTGCGCACGTGGGGCTCACTGACCCCGGGCCACCCGGAGGTCCACCACACCAAGGGCGTCGAGATCACCACCGGCCCGCTCGGCTCCGGCCTCGCGTCGGCCGTCGGGATGGCGATGGCGCAGCGTCGCCAGCGCGGCCTCCTCGACCCCGACGCGAAGGCTGGCGAGTCGCCGTTCGACCACCACGTCTGGGTGCTCGCGTCCGACGGTGACCTCCAGGAGGGCGTGGCCTCCGAGGCCTCCTCGCTCGCCGGCCACCAGGAGCTCGGCAACCTCACCGTCGTCTACGACGCGAACCAGATCTCGATCGAGGACGACACCGACATCGCGTTCAGCGAGGACGTCGCGGCCCGGTACGCCGCGTACGGCTGGGAGGTCGTCGACGTCGACTGGCGCCGGTCCGACTCCCCCGCAGGCACGCCCGACTACGTCGAGGACGTCGACGCGCTCCTCACCGCGCTCGAGAGGAGCAAGAGGTCCAAGCGGCCCACGCTGGTCCGGCTGCACACCGTCATCGCCTGGCCCGCCCCGAACGCCCGCGGCACCGGGAAGTCGCACGGGTCGGCCCTCGGCGAGGCCGAGATCGCGGCCACCAAGGAGCTGCTCGGCTTCGACCCGAGGAAGACCTTCGAGGTCGACCGCGCCGTCCTCGCGCACGCCCGACAGGTCGTCAAGCGCGGCAAGGCCGCCCACAAGGCCTGGGACAAGGGCTACGCAGCCTGGCGGAAGAGGAACGGCGAGGCCGCCTCCCTCCTCGACCGCCTCGTGTCCGGCAAGCTCCCCGACGGGTTCGAGAAGGCGCTGCCGACGTTCGAGGCCGACGCCAAGGGCATCGCCACCCGCGCCGCCTCGGGCAAGGTCCTCGACGCCCTCGCGCCGGTCCTGCCCGAGCTCTGGGGCGGGTCGGCCGACCTCGCCGAGTCGAACAACACGACGATGGCGGGCGAGCCGTCGTTCGTCCCCCGGGGCAAGCAGACCCACGAGTGGAAGGGCGGCCCCTACGGCCGCACCCTGCACTTCGGCATCCGCGAGAACGGGATGGGCATGATCCTCAACGGGATCGCGCTCGAGGGGCTCACCCGCCCCTACGGCGGCACCTTCCTCGTCTTCTCCGACTACATGCGTCCCGCCGTTCGGCTGGCGGCGATCCAGCAGGTGCCGGTCACCTTCGTGTGGACCCACGACTCCATCGGCCTCGGTGAGGACGGCCCGACGCACCAGCCGATCGAGCACCTCGCCGCGCTGCGCGCCATGCCCGGGCTGTCCGTCGTGCGACCGTCAGACGCCAACGAGACCGCGCAGGCGTGGGCGGAGGTCCTGCGCCGTGGCCGTCCGGCGGGGCTCGCGCTCTCGCGCCAGCCGCTCCCCACGGTCGACCGCACGGAGCACGCCAAGGCCACCGGTGTCGCCAAGGGCGCCTACGTCCTCGTCGACACCTCCAAGGGCGGCGACCCCGACGTCATCGTCATCGCCACCGGGTCCGAGGTGTCCCTCGCGCTCGAGGCGCGCGTGCGGCTCGAGAAGTCGGGTATCGGGACCCGCGTGGTGTCGATGCCGTGCCGGGAATGGTTCGAGGACCAGCCGCGCTCCTACCAGGACAAGGTCCTGCCGCCCTCCGTCCGCGCGCGCGTCAGCGTGGAGGCGGGAGTGGCGATGGGGTGGCACGACCTCGTCGGTGACTCCGGTCGGTGCGTCAGCATCGAGCACTTCGGCGCATCCGCCGACGCGGCAACCCTGTTCCGCGAGTTCGGGTTCACGCCCGAGGCCGTCGTCAAGGCGGCGAAGGACTCGCTGGCTGCCGCCAGGAAGGCGGGCCGGGTTCCCGCGGTGAACGACACCGCACCCCGCGCCCGCAAGGACACGGGTACCGACGTCGGGACGACCAAGGCGCCGAGCCGCAAGAGTGCGGCCTCGGCGAGGAAGTGAGCAACCGATGACCAGCACCGCCCTGAAGGACCTCGCCGCCAACGGCGTCTCCGTGTGGCTCGACGACCTGTCGCGCGAGCGGCTGCGCTCGGGGAACCTCCAGCACCTCATCGACGACAAGGGGGTCGTCGGCGTCACGACCAACCCGTCGATCTTCCAGGCCGCGCTCGCCGAGGGCGACGCCTACGACGAGCAGCTGCGGGAGCTCGCCGACGCCGGGACGACCCTCGAGGAGACCGTGTTCACGCTGACGACGCGCGACGTCCGCGACGCCTGCGACGTCTTCCTCCCGGTCCACGAGGCCACGGGCGGCCGGGACGGCCGGGTGTCGATCGAGGTCGACCCGCGCCTCGCGCACGACACGGCCAAGACCGTCGCGGAGGCGAAGGCCCTTGCGGCAGAGGTCGACCGGCCCAACGTCCTCATCAAGATCCCCGCGACCGTCGAGGGCCTCCCGGCCATCAGCCAGGTCCTCGCCGAGGGGATCTCGGTCAACGTCACGCTGATCTTCAGCCTCGACCGGTACCGCGCGGTGATGAACGCCTTCCTCACGGGCCTGGAGCAGGCGCGCGAGAACGGCAAGGACCTCTCGCTCATCCGCTCGGTCGCGTCGTTCTTCGTGTCGCGGGTCGACACCGAGATCGACAAGCGGCTCGACGCCCTCGGCACCGACGAGGCGAAGGCGCTGCGCGGCAAGGCCGGCGTCGCCAACGCCCGGCTCGCCTACCAGGCCTTCGAGGAGGTCTTCTCGACTCCGCGCTGGGCCTCGCTCGCCGACGCCGGGGCACACCCGCAGCGGCCGCTGTGGGCGTCGACCGGCGTCAAGGACCCCGCGTACCCGGACACGCTGTACGTCACCGAGCTCGTCGCCCCGGACACCGTCAACACGATGCCGGAGAAGACCCTCGACGCCACGGCCGACCACGGAGAGATCACGGGCGACACCATCACGCCCTACTACGCGGAGGCCACCGAGGTCCTCGACAGCCTCGAGCGGCTCGGCATCTCCTACGCCGAGGTCACCGCCCTCCTCGAGAGGGAAGGCGTCGACAAGTTCGAGAAGTCGTGGGAGGAGCTCCTCGCGGGTGTGTCCCGCGAGCTCGAGAAGGCCTCGGCATGAGCACTCTCGACGTTGCCGCGACCGGGGCCGCGGCGGACGCCGTCGCGGCCCACGTACCGACCCTCGTCGCCGACCGCGTCGCGAGCCGGCTCTTCGCGCAGGACCACACCCTCTGGGGAGAGGCCGCGGAGGAAGAGTCGGCGAAGCGCCTGTCGTGGACCGGGCTCGCCCGATCCTCGCGTCACCTCGTCGGTGAGATCGAGGCCCTCAAGGGCGAGCTCGACGCCATCGGCTACGACCGGGTCGTCCTCTGCGGGATGGGCGGATCGTCGCTGGCGCCGGAGGTCATCTGCGCGACGGCCGGGGTGCCGATCGTCGTCCTCGACTCCTCCGACCCCGATGTCGTCCGCGGTGCCCTGACCGACCTCGACCGCACCGTCGTCGTCGTGTCGAGCAAGTCGGGCTCCACGGTGGAGACCGACAGCCAGCGCCGGGCCTTCGTGGCGGCGTTCACCGAGGCCGGCATCGACGCCACGGCCCGCCTCGTCGTCGTCACCGACCCGGGCAGCCCCCTCGACCGCGACGCCCGCGCGGGCGGGTTCCGGGTCGTCAACGCCGACCCCGACGTCGGTGGCCGGTACTCGGCGCTCACCGCCTTCGGCCTGGTCCCCAGCGGGCTCGCGGGCGTCGACGTCGAGGCCCTGCTCGACGACGCAGACGCGGTCGCGGACCTCCTCGGGGCGGACGACGACGCGAACCCAGCGCTGCGCCTCGGCGCGGCGATGGGCGGCACGTCACCGTTGCGCGACAAGCTCGTCCTCGTCGACGCCGGCACGGAGAACGTCGGGTTCGGCGCCTGGGCCGAGCAGCTCATCGCCGAGTCGACCGGCAAGGACGGCACCGGCATCCTCCCCGTCGTCGCCATCGGCGAGGAGCCGGCCGACCTCTACGACGACGGCACCGTCGTGCGGCTCGTCGCGACCGACGACGAGGGGGACGACGACGCCGGGCGCGCCACGGCCGCCTCCCTCGTCACGGTGGCCGGCCCGCTGGGCGCGCAGTTCCTCCTCTGGGAGGCCGCGACCGCCGTGGCCGGGCGCCTGCTCGGCATCAACCCGTTCGACCAGCCCGACGTCGAGAGCGCCAAGGCCGCGGCCCGCGAGCTGCTCGACGCCGGCATCGGCGCCGGTGACGCACCGGCGTTCACGGACGGTGCGGTCGAGGTGCGGGCCCTCGGCGGCGACTGGCTCGGCGACGCCACGACGGTCGACGCCGCCGTCGACGCCCTCCTCGCGCGGCTCGACCGCTCGCACGGGTACGTCGCCGTCATGGCCTACCTCGACCGCGAGTCCGACGCCGACCTCGAGCACGTCGCCCGCGACCTGTTCGACCGGACCGGTCGCCCGGCGACCTTCGGCTGGGGACCGCGGTTCCTGCACTCCACCGGCCAGTACCACAAGGGCGGCCCGGCCACGGGCGTGTACGTCCAGGTGACGACGACACCGGCGGCCGACCTCGAGGTCCCGGGGCGGGAGTTCACCTTCGGGCAGTTCATCGCCGCCCAGGCCGCCGGCGACGCGAACGTCCTCGCCGACCACGACCGCCCGGTGCTGCGCCTCCACCTGACCGACCACGACGCCGGGCTGGTGCAGGTGCGCGCCGCGCTCGGCCGGGCGACCGGGTGAGCCCGGCACGCGTCGGCGCGGGCCAGAACCCGCTGCGCGACCCGCGCGACAAGCGGCTGCCCCGGATCGCCGGGCCGTGCTCGATGGTGATGTTCGGCGTCACCGGTGACCTGGCGCGCAAGAAGCTGATGCCGGCGATCTACGACCTCGCCAACCGCGGCCTGCTGCCCCCCGGCTTCTCGCTCGTCGGGTTCGCCCGTCGCGACTGGGAGGACCAGGACTTCGGGAAGATCGTCCACGAGTCGGTCCGCGAGCGGGCGCGCACGCCGTTCCGCGAGGAGGTGTGGCGCACCCTCGCCGAAGGCATCCGGTTCGTCCCGGGCACCTTCGACGACGAGGCGGCCTTCGACCTGCTCGCCGCCACGGTGCAGCAGCTCGACGAGCAGCGCGGCACGGGTGGCAACCACGCCTTCTACCTCTCGATCCCGCCGTCGTCCTTCGCCACGGTCTGCCAGCAGCTCGAGCGGTCCGGGCTCTCCACGCCGCAGGCCGGGTCGTGGCGGCGGGTCGTCATCGAGAAGCCGTTCGGGCACGACCTCGCCTCGGCACGCGAGCTCAACGAGATCGTCGAGAAGGTCTTCCCGCAGGACGCCGTGTTCCGCATCGACCACTACCTCGGCAAGGAGACGGTGCAGAACCTCCTCGCGCTGCGGTTCGCGAACCAGATGTTCGAGCCGGTGTGGAACGCCAACTACGTCGACCACGTGCAGATCACCATGGCCGAGGACATCGGCATCGGTGGCCGCGCCGGCTACTACGACGGCATCGGGGCGGCGCGCGACGTCATCCAGAACCACCTCCTCCAGCTGCTCGCGCTCACCGCGATGGAGGAGCCGGTCTCCTTCGACGCCCAGGGGCTGCGCTTCGAGAAGGAGAAGGTGCTCTCGGCCGTCCGGCTGCCCGACGACCTCGCGCGCGGCACCGCACGCGGGCAGTACGCCGGCGGCTGGCAGGGCGGTGAGGAGGTCGTCGGCTACCTCGACGAGGACGGCGTCGCCAGGGGCAGCTCGACCGAGACCTACGCGGCGCTGCGCCTCGACATCGACACCCGCCGCTGGGCGGGGGTCCCCTTCTACCTGCGCACCGGGAAGCGGCTCGGGAAGCGGGTCACCGAGATCGCGGTCGTCTTCAAGCAGGCGCCGCACCTGCCGTTCACGCACACGGCCACCGAGGAGCTCGGCCAGAACGCCGTCGTCATCAGGGTCCAGCCGGACGAGGGTGTCACGCTGCGGTTCGGTGCCAAGGTGCCCGGGGCGCAGATGGAGGTCCGCGACGTCACGATGGACTTCGGCTACGGCCGGGCCTTCACCGAGTCCTCCCCCGAGGCGTACGAGCGGCTCATGCTCGACGTGCTCCTCGGCGAGCCGCCGCTCTTCCCCCGCCACGAGGAGGTCGAGCTGTCCTGGCAGATCCTCGACCCCGTCGAGCGGTTCTGGGCGTCCAAGGGCGGCAAGCCGGAGCAGTACACGAGTGGCGGGTGGGGTCCCTCCTCGGCCGACGAGATGATGCGCCGCGACGGGCGCGAGTGGAGGTTGCCGTGATCGTCGACCTGCCGAGCACCTCGACCGCCGAGATCTCCAAGAAGCTCGTCCGGCTCCGGGCCGACACCGGCTCGATGGCGCTCTCGCGCGTCCTCACCCTCGTCGTGGTCGTCGGCGAGGACGACGCGGAGGAGGCCATCGAGACGGCCAACGACGCCAGTCGGCAGCACCCCTGCCGGATCATCGTCGTCGTCACGGGCAACCGGCGCGGCGCGGCCCGGCTCGACGGGCAGATCCGGGTGGGCGGGGACGCCGGCGCGTCCGAGGTCGTCGTCCTGCGGCTCTACGGGCCGCTCGCCGACCACGGGAGGGCCGTCGTGACCCCCCTCCTCCTCGCCGACTCCCCCATCGTCGCGTGGTGGCCGACCACGGCGCCCCGCAACCCGGCCCGCGACCCCATCGGGGTGATGGCCCAGCGCCGCGTCACCGACGCGGCCCGCAGCGCCGGCGCCCCCCGCACCGTGCTCAAGCGCTTCGGCGAGGCCTACGAGTCCGGCGACAGCGACCTCGCGTGGTCACGCATCACCCTGTGGCGGGGGCTCCTCGCGGCCGCCCTCGACCAGCCGCCGTACGAGCAGGTGAGCGCGGCGACCGTCGTCGCCGGCGGCGACTCGCCCTCGGGTGAGCTGCTCGCCGGATGGCTGGCCGTGCGCCTGAAGTGCCCCGTCTCGCTCGCACGGGCCCGCAACCGCAGCGGCATCATCTCGGTGCGGCTCGAGCGCGCGAGCGGCACCGTCGACCTGGTGCGTCCCCAGGACGGCAACACCGCGACGCTCTCGCAGCCGGGCCAGCCCGACCGCACCATCGCCCTGCCCCACCGTGGCGACGCCGAGTGCCTCGCCGACGAGCTGCGCCGCCTCGACGCCGACGAGGTCTATGCCGACGCGCTGACCCGAGGGCTGCCCAAGGTGGGCCTCTCGCGCCAGACGGCGAGCGAGGCGGTCAAGGCCGGCAAGGCGCCCTCGGTCGCGGAGGCCGAGCGAACGGCGACCCGGATCCGCCGGGCGGCCCGCGCCAGCGCGAGCAGCGCGATGGTCTCGGCGATGCCCCTGCCCCCGAAGGCCGACGACACCGCCCAGGTGAAGAAGGCCGCCACGAAGAAGCTCGCGCGGGTGCGCGCGGACCGGAAGGAGGGGTCGTGACCGACGCCCAGGTCGTGGTCCACCCCACGAAGCAGTCCCTCGCCGATGCCGCCGCGGCCCGGCTCGTCGTCGCCGTCCTCGACGCGCAGGCCGCGCGGGGTGTGGCCCACGTGAGCATGACCGGCGGCTCGATGGGGTCGGCGATCGTCCGCTCCGTGACGCAGGCCCCGGGCCGGGACGCCGTCGACTGGTCGGGGGTGCACGTGTGGTGGGGCGACGAGCGCTACCTGCCCGCCGGTGACCCCGACCGCAACGACACCCAGAACGACGAGGCGGGGCTGAGCACCCTCGGCCTCGACCCGGCGAACGTCCACCGCGTGCCCGGCCCGGACACCAGCGGCTCGCCCGAGGAGAGCGCCGCGGCCTACTCGGCCACGGTGCGCTCGGCCGGCGCCGGGGCGTTCGACGTCATGGTGCTGGGCGTGGGACCCGACGGCCACATCGCCTCGCTCTTCCCCGGCCACCCGGCCTCCGGCACCACCGACGCCATCGCGATCGCCGTCCACGACTCCCCCAAGCCGCCGCCGACGCGGGTGTCGCTCACGGTCGAGTGCCTCGAACGCTCACGCGAGGTGTGGTTCCTCGTCGCCGGTGCCGACAAGGCCGACGCCGTGCGCCGCGGGGTCGGGGGTGCGCCCTTCGAGACGACACCGGCCGCACACGTGCACGGCGAGGAGCGCACCCTCTGGCTCGTCGACGCCGCGGCAGCGAGCGCGCTGCCCGGCCGCGGGGACAGGGGCTGACATGGGCTTCCTCGACCGGTTCAAGGGACGCGACGACGCCGACGCCGCGTCGGCAGCCCACGAGCCCGACGCCGGCACGGCGTTCGACGACGAGCCGGTCGAGGAGATCGGCACCCGCCCCCTGACCCCCGAGGAGGACGCGGCGCTCGAGGCCGTCCGCGCGCGGTACGCCGAGCACGGCATCGACCCGCCCGACCTCGCGAGCGTCGAGGCCGCCTACGACCGCGCCCTCGCCGCGCACACCGACGGCGACGAGGCGTCCGCCGTCGAGGTCGTCGGCACGGCGATCGGCGACCACCTCGTCGCGGTGGGCGGCTACCGCTGGTGCGTCAGCAGCGACCCGTTCGGGACCGACCTGGCCGTCGAGCCGCCGCGCAAGGGCGTGCCTGTCGTGACCCGGATGCTCGTCGCCGTGCGCTGGATGGCGCGCGAGACGGGCTGGGTCACCGGCGTCGTCGAGCACCTGGCCCGCGCCGGCCGCCGCTGACCTACTGGATCAGCCCCCGGTCGCGCAGGGTCTGCAGCGCCTCCTCGAGGATGGCGGCGCCGTCCTCGTCGGAGCGGCGCTCCTTCACGTAGGCGAGGTGGGTCTTGTACGGCTCCACCTTCGGCGGGGCCGGCGGGTTGTCGCGGTCCTGGCCGGCGGGGAAGCCGCAGCGCGGGCAGTCCCACTGCTCGGGGATCGCCAGGCCGGGCTCCTCGGCGAAGCTCGGACGCGTCTCGTGCCCGTTGGAGCACCAGAACGAGATGTGGACGCGCGGGGCGACCTCGCCGCGCTCGGCCTCACCCATGGGGCCCGCGCCGACGCGCGAGCCACGGATCGCATTTCCTCCAGCCATGGTCCCGGCCCCGTCAGGCGAAGCGCTCGAGGACGCCGAGGCCCACGACGCACGTGAACCAGACGAGCGCCACCGCGACCGTGATGCGGTCGAGGTTGCGCTCGGCGACCGAGGACCCACCGAGCGAGCTCGACATCCCACCGCCGAACATGTCGGACAGGCCGCCACCCTTGCCCTTGTGGAGCAGGATGAGGAGGGTCAGGAACAGGCCACCGAGGACCAGGAGGACCTGGAGGCCGATGCGAACCGCGTCCACGGGCAATCCTTACTGCGGGGTCGGGGGGAGAACCGGTACAGGATAACCGCTCGTGGCGGCAGCGCCCGACAGGCTCGGGTCAGGCCGTGGCGACGTGGTCGCGGAACCGGCAGATGGCCGCGAACTCGGCCGGGTCGATCGACGCGCCGCCGACGAGGGCGCCGTCGACGTCCTCCTTGGCCATGATCGCCGCGATGTTGCCGGACTTCACCGAACCGCCGTAGAGCACGCGGATGCCGTCGGCGACGTCGCCGCTGTAGAGCTCGGCGAGCTTGGTGCGGATGGCGGCGCACACCTCCTGCGCGTCGTCGGGCGTGGCGACCTCACCGGTGCCGATGGCCCAGATGGGCTCGTAGGCGATGACGACGGTGCGCGCCTGCTCGACGGGCAGGCCCGCGAGCCCGGCCTCGACCTGGGCGAGGACGTGCTCGACGTGGCTGCCGGCCTGCCGGGTCTCGAGGCCCTCGCCGCAGCAGAAGATCGGGGTGAGCCCGTGCCGGAAGGCGGCCTTGACCTTGGCGTTGACCGTCTCGTCGGACTCCTGGTGGTACTCGCGCCGCTCGCTGTGCCCGACGACGACGTAGGTGCAGCCGAGCTTGGCGAGGAAGGCCCCGCTGACCTCGCCCGTGTACGCGCCGCTGTCGTGGACCGAGAGGTCCTGGGCACCGTGCTTGAGCTCGAGGCGGTCGCCGTCGATGAGCGTCTGCACGCTGCGGATGTCGGTGAAGGGCGGGAGGACCGCGACCTCGACGGCGCCGTGGTCGTGACGGCCGTCCTTGAGGGTCCAGTCGAGCTTCTGCACCAGGTGCGTCGCCTGGAGGTGGTCCAGGTTCATCTTCCAGTTGCCCGCCATGAGCGGTGTGCGGCCGGAGGCCATGGGTCAGTGCTCCTTCGTGAGGATCGCGATGCCGGGCAGCTCCTTGCCCTCGAGGTACTCGAGGGAGGCACCGCCGCCGGTGGAGATGTGGCCGAACTGGTCGTCGGAGAAGCCCAGCTGGCGGACGGCCGCGGCGGAGTCGCCACCGCCGACGACGGTGAGCGCACCCTTGGACGTGACGTCGACGAGCGCCTCGGCGAGCCGCTTGGTGCCCGCGGCGAACGGCTCCATCTCGAACGCGCCCATCGGGCCGTTCCAGAAGACGGTGCGGGCGTCGGCGAGCTTCTCGGCGTACAGCTCGGCCGACCGCGGGCCGATGTCGAGGCCCATCGAGTCGGCGGGGATGGCGTCGGCGTCGACGACCGCGGTCTCGGTGTCGGCCGAGAACTCCTTGCCGACGACGACGTCGACCGGCAGGACGATCTCGACGCCGGTCTTTTCGGCCGTCGCCAGGTAGCCCTTGCACGCCTCCAGCGAGTCGGCGTCGAACAGGCTCGTGCCGATCTCGTGACCCTGGGCCGCGAGGAAGGTGAAGAGCATGCCGCCGCCGATGAGCAGGCGGTCGGCCGTCTTCATGAGGTTGTCGATGACGGCGAGCTTGTCGGCGACCTTGGCACCGCCGAGGACGACGGCGTACGGCCGCTCGGGGTCCTCGGTGAGGCGCTGGAGCACGTCCACCTCGGCCTTGACGAGCCCGCCCATCGCCGAGGGCAGCCGCGTCGCGACGTCGTAGACCGACGCCTGCTTGCGGTGGACCACGCCGAAGCCGTCGGAGACGAACGTGTCGGCCAGGCTCGCCAGGGCGTCGGCGAACTCGGCGCGCTCCTCGTCGGTCTTGGCGGTCTCCCCGGGGTTGAACCGCAGGTTCTCGAGGAGGACGACGTCGCCGTCCTCCATCGCGTCGACCGCCGCGCGGGCGCTCTCGCCCACCGTGTCGGTGGCGAAGACGACCTCGCGGCCGAGCAGCTCGGAGAGGCGGCCGACGAGCGGGCGCAGCGAGTACCTCTCCTCGGGAGCGCCCTTCGGCCGCCCGAGGTGGGCGCACACGATGACGCGTGCGCCCGCCTCGGACAGTGCCCTGATCGTCGGGACCGAGGCCCGGATGCGGCCGTCGTCGGTGATCGTCGTGCCGTCGAGCGGCACGTTGAGGTCGGACCGGACGAGGACGCGCTTGCCGCGCAGGTCGCCCAGGGCGGCGATGTCAGCCATGGTGCTCCGCTCGGTCCCGCCCGCTCAGAGCTTCGAGCCGACGAGGGCCGTGAGGTCGATGAGGCGGTTGGAGTAGCCCCACTCGTTGTCGTACCAGCCGACGACCTTGACCTGGTTGCCGATGACCTTCGTCAGGCCCGAGTCGAAGATGCACGACGCCGGGTCGGTGACGATGTCGGCCGAGACGATCGGGTCCTCGGTGTACTTGAGGAAACCCTTGAGCGCGCCCTCGGCGGCCGCCTTGACGATCGAGTTGACCTCCTCGACCGACGTCTCGCGGCCGGCCTCGAAGGTGAGGTCGGTGGCCGAGCCCGTGGGGGTCGGCACGCGCAGGGCGTAGCCGTCGAGCTTGCCCTTGAGGTCGGGCAGGACGAGGCCGATCGCCTTCGCCGCGCCGGTGCTCGTCGGGATGATCGAGAGGGCGGCCGCGCGGGCGCGACGGAGGTCCTTGTGCGGGCCGTCGAGGAGGTTCTGGTCCTGCGTGTAGGCGTGGACCGTCGTCATCAGGCCCTTGACGATCGTCAGCTCGTCGTGGAGCGCCTTGGCCATCGGGGCGAGGCAGTTCGTCGTGCACGACGCGTTGGAGATGACGTGGTGCGCGTCCGGGTCGTAGGACTCGTGGTTGACGCCCATGACGAACGTCGCGTCCTCGTTGGAGGCCGGCGCCGAGATGATGACCTTCTTGGCGCCGCCGTCGATGTGCGCCTTGGCCTTCGTGCCGTCGGTGAAGATGCCGGTCGACTCGATGACGATGTCGGCTCCGGCGTCGCCCCACCTGATGTCGGCGGGGTTGCGCTCGGCGAAGACCTTGATCTCCTTGCCGCCCACCGTGATCGCGTCGTCGGTCGAGCTGACGTCGTCCGCGAGGACACCGAGGACGGAGTCGTACTTGAGGAGGTGGGCGATGCTCTTGTTGTCCATCAGGTCGTTGGCGGCCACGATCTCGATGTCGGCGCCCGACGCCTGGACGGCCCGGAAGAAGTTGCGGCCGATCCGGCCGAAGCCGTTGATCCCTACGCGAACGGTCACGGGGGTGCTGCCTTCCACTCATACGGGGGTACCGCGGGACCGCGGTACAGGGGTTCGCCACCCACCCTAGACCCCAGCGAAACGCGCCTGCGAGGCGTCCGAGGTACGGGCGAGTAACCGCTTCCGCAGGCTCGTCAGCCCTCGAGCATGTCCGGCGTGAGGACGGCCTCGGTGTTGGGGATCCCCTCGTCGGACGCGCGCTTGTCGGCCATGGCGAGGAGGCGGCGGATCCGCCCGGCGACGGCGTCCTTCGTCATCGGCGGGTCGGCGAGCTGGCCGAGCTCCTCGAGGCTGGCCTGTTTGTGCTCCAGGCGCAGGCTGCCGGCCTCGCGGAGGTGGTCGGGGATCTCGTCGCCGAGGATCTCCATCGCCCGCTCGACGCGCGCGCCGGCGGCGACCGCGGCCCGGGCCGAGCGGCGCAGGTTGGCGTCGTCGAAGTTGGCGAGCCGGTTGGCGGTGGCCCGGACCTCGCGGCGGATGCGGCGCTCCTCCCACGCGAGGACGGCGTCGTGCGCCCCGAGCCGGGTCAGCATCGCGCCGATGGCGTCGCCGTCGCGGATGACGACGCGGTCGACACCGCGGACCTCGCGGGCCTTGGCCGAGATGCCCATCCGCCGGGCGGCCCCCACGAGTGCGAGGGCGGCCTCGGGTCCGGGGCAGGTGACCTCCAGGGCCGAGGAGCGCCCCGGCTCGGTGAGGGAGCCGTGCGCGAGGAAGGCGCCCCGCCAGGCGGCCTCGGCGTCGCACACCGACCCGCTGACGACCTTCGGGGGCAGCCCGCGCACCGGTCGGCCGCGGCTGTCGATGAGCCCGGTCTGGCGGGCGAGCGCCTCGCCGTCCTGGACCACCCGCACGACGTAACGGCTCCCCTTGCGCAGACCACCGGCCGCGAGCACGAGGACCTCGGGGGTGTGGCCGTAGACCTCGGAGAGCTCGCGCCGCAGCCGTCGCGCCGCGTTCGCGGTGTCGAGCTCGGCCTCGACGACGATGCGCCCCCCGATGATGTGCAGCCCCCCGGCGAACCTCAGGGTCGCGGCGACCTCGGCCTTGCGGCAGCAGGGTTTCGTCACGGCGAACCTGCTCAGCTCGTCCTTCACCTTCGCCGTCATCGCCATGGCCGTCATCCTGCCACGCGTCATCGGGGCCCTCCTGTGGTGGTGACGACGTCCCGCAGGGCCGCCGCGAAGCGCAGCGGGTCGTGCTCCCCGGGCCGGTCGCGACGCCCCACGGGCAGGACGAGGAGGGTGGCGCCGAGCCGCGCGCAGTGCTCGGCGAGGCGCGCCCGGTCGTCGACGACGGCGGGGTCGGCGAGCACGACGTCGAGCCGCAGGCGGGGTGCGACCTCGGAGAAGGTCTCCAGGTGCCGCTCGGCGCTGAACCCGGCGGTCTCCCCCGAGCCGGGGTCGAGGTTGAGGACGAGCATCCGCCGCGCCCGGGTGACCTCCAGCGCCTCGCGGAGCTCCGGGACCATCAGGTGGGTCATCACCGAGGTGAACCAGGACCCCGGGCCGAGCACCACCCAGTCGGCGCTGCGGATCGCGGCCACCGACTCGGGGTAGGCCGGGGGGTCGGCGGGGTCGAGCCGGACGGCCTCGACGGTCCCGGGGGTCACGGCCACCTGCGCCTGGCCCCGCACGACGGTGCTCGCCTCGGGGTGTGCGGGGTCGAGCCCGCTGACGTCGGCCTCGATGGCGAGGGGCACGGCGGCCATCGGCAGCACCCGCCCCTTGGCCCCGAGCAGCCGACCGACGAGGTCGAGGCCGGCGACGGGGTCGTCGTGCAGCTCCCAGAGCGCGACGATGAGCAGGTTGCCGAGGGCGTGCCCGCCGAGCGGGCCGTCACCGGCGAAGCGGTGCTGGAGGACGTCGCGCCAGGTGTGGCCCCACTCGCTCTCCCCGCACAGGGCAGCCAGCGCCATCCGCAGGTCGCCGGGCGGGAGGACGCCGAACTCGTCGCGCAGCCGCCCGCTGGACCCGCCGTCGTCGGCCACGGTGACGATGGCGGTGATCTCGTCGGTGACGAAGCGCAGCGCGGTGAGGGTCGCGGCGAGACCGTGCCCACCCCCCAGCGCCGCGACGACCGGCCCGCTCACTCGCGCCCCAGGTCGCGGTGCACGACGAAGGTCGCGACCCGGTCGGTGGCGAGCCGGGCGGCGAGGGCCTGGGTCATCGCGACCGAGCGGTGCTTGCCCCCGGTGCACCCGATGGCGACCGTGGCGTACCGGCGGCCCTCGCTGAGGTACCCGGCCGTGACCGGCTCGAGCATCGCGACGACGCGGTCGAGGAAGCTCACCGCACCCTCCTGCCCCATGACCCAGTCGGCGACCGGCTGGTCGGCGCCGGTGAGGGCCTTGAGCTCGGGCACCCAGAACGGGTTGGGCAGCCAGCGCATGTCGAAGACGAAGTCGGCGTCGAGCGGCACGCCGTACTTGAACCCGAACGACATGAGGGCCAGGCGCACGCTCGGCCCGCCCTCGGCACCGAGCAACGGGGTGACCTTGCGGCCGAGCTGGTGGACGTTCAGGCCGGAGGTGTCGATGACGACCTGCGCCTCGGCCCGCAGGTCGCGCAGCATCTCGCGCTCGGCCTGGATGCCGTCGAGCAGGCGGCCCTCGCCCTGGAGCGGGTGCGGCCGGCGCACGCTCTCGAAGCGGCGGACCAGCGCCTCGTCGGTGGCGTCCAGGAAGATCAGGTGGGGGCGCCAGCCCGCCTCGCGCAGTGCGGCGAGCCCGGCCTCGAGCTGCGAGCGGAACGCCCGCGCTCGCACGTCGACGACGGCGGCGATCTTGAGGTCGGGGACCCCGGAGTCGCGCACCCGCCCGGCGAGCTCGGCCATCGGGGAGAGCAGCTGCGGGGGGAGGTTGTCGACGACGTACCAGCCGCGGTCCTCGATGACGTTCGCGGCGGTCGAGCGGCCGGCACCGCTCAGCCCCGTGACGATGACGAAGTCGGTGTCGGCAGGGGTGGCGGTCGGTGCCACGGCGGCGGGCGAACCGTCCTCCGCCCGGCCGGCGTCAGGTCCTGGCGTCGTCCCCGGCTCCGCTGGCACCTGCTGCTCCTTCGTCGTCGACGACCTCGCCCGTCGCGAGGTTGACCGCTGGCGCGCTCTCGGCGGCCGAGCCCAACTCTGCCGCAACGACCGCCGCGAGCGCAGGCCCGATGCCCGGAACGGCTGCGAGCTCGTCGACGGAGGCCGACCGGATCCGCTTCACCGAGCCGAACGCCCTGAGCAGCGCCTTGCGCCGTTTCTCCCCGAGACCGGGAATGCCGTCGAGCGCGCTGGTGGTCATCGCCTTGCTCCGCCGCTGGCGGTGGAAGGTGATGGCGAACCGGTGGGCCTCGTCGCGCAGCCGCTGGAGGAGGTAGAGCCCCTCGCTCGTGCGCGGCAGGACGACGGGGTGCTCCTCCCCCGGCAGCCAGACCTCCTCGAGGCGCTTGGCGAGGCCGACGACCGCGACGTCGACGACACCCACCTCCTCGAGGGCGCGGGCGGCGGCGTTGACCTGGGGCAGGCCGCCGTCGACGACGACGAGGTTGGGGCGGTAGGCGAACCGCGCCGGACGGGCGCCCTCGTCGGCGGGTGCGTCGCCGTCCTCGAGGCGGTGGCGGTCGCGTTCCTCGGCCTCCTCGGCTCGGCCCCGGCGGAACCGGCGGGTGAGGACCTCGTGCATCGCGGCGGTGTCGTCGGTCGCGCCGGTCTCGTCGCCGCGGACGATGAACCGGCGGTACTCGCTCTTGCGGGGCAGGCCGTCCTCGAAGACGACCATCGACCCCACGACCTGGGTGCCCTGGACGTGGCTGATGTCGAAGCACTCGACGCGCAGCGGGGCCTCCTCGAGGTCGAGCGCCTCCTGGAGCTGCTGGAGGGCCTGGCTGCGCGTCGTGAGGTCGCCGGCGCGCTGGACCTTGTGCCGCGCCAGGCTCTGGGTGGCGTTGCGCCCCACCGTCTCCATCAGCGTGCGCTTGTCGCCGCGCTGCGGGACGCGGAGGCGGACCCGACTGCCGCGCAGTCCCCCGAGCCACTCCTCGAGGGCGTCGGCGTCGTCGGGGAGGACCGGGACAAGCACCTCGCGCGGCACGGCGTCGCCGGTCTCGCCGCCGTAGACCTGCTGGAGGAGGTGCTCGACGACCTCGGGGGTCGTCTCGGCGTCCCGTTCGGCGACCCAGCCGCGCTGTCCGCGTACGCGCCCCCCGCGGACGTGGAAGAGCTGGACGGCGACCTCGAGCTCGTCCTCGGCGAGGGCGAAGACGTCGGCGTCGGTGGCGTCCGGCAGGACGACCGCGGACTTCTCGAGGACGCGCTCGAGCGCCCCGATGTCGTCGCGGAGGCGGGCGGCGCGCTCGAAGTCGAGCTCGGCGGCGGCCTCCTTCATCTCGCGGGTGAGCCGGGTGAGGAAGCGACCGGTCTCGCCGGCCATGAAGTCGCAGAAGTCGAGGGCGATCTCGCGGTGGGTCTCGGCGTCGACGCGGCCGACGCACGGCGCGCTGCACTTGTCGATGTACCCGAGGAGGCACGGGCGGCCGACCTGGGCGGCGCGCTTGAAGACCCCGGCGCTGCAGGTCCGGACCGGGAAGACGCGCAGGGCGAGGTCGAGGGTCTCGCGGATGGCCCAGGCGTGGGCGTACGGGCCGAAGTAGCGGGTGCCCTTGCGCTTGGCGCCGCGCATCACCTGGGCCCGCGGGAACTCCTCGCCGAGGGTGACCGCGAGGTAGGGGTAGGACTTGTCGTCGCGGTAGCGGACGTTGAAGCGCGGGTCGAACTCCTTGATCCACGCGTACTCGAGCTGGAGGGCCTCGACCTCGGTGGAGACGACGGTCCACTCGACGCTCGCGCCGGTGCGCACCATCGTGGCGGTGCGGTGGTGCAGGGCACCGATGTCCTGGAAGTAGGAGGACAGCCGCTGGCGCAGGCTCTTCGCCTTGCCGACGTAGATGACCCGGCCGTCCTTGTCGCGGAACCGGTAGACCCCCGGCTCGGCGGGGATCTCGCCCGGCCGAGGGCGGTACGTCGACGGGTCGGCCACACCGAAACCCTAAGCCCGCCTCCCGACACCCTCCGGCGGGGGCCGACGGGTGCGGCGTCAGCTGACGGTGATGCCGTCCGCGCCGACGCTCACCGACTTCGCCTCGAGGGGTCGGGTGGCGGGGCCCTGCTTCACCTCACCCGTGGCAGCGTCGAAGGTGCTGCCGTGGCAGGGGCAGGTGATGGTGTTGTTCGCGACGCTCTCGACGGAGCAGCCCTGGTGTGTACAGGTGGCGGAGAACGCCTTGTACTCGCCCGCGCTCGGCTGGGTGACCACGACCTTGAGGTCGGGGAACACCTTGCCGCCGCCGACCGGGATCTGGGCCGCCTCGATGAGCTCGCCCGCGGCCGAGGAGGCGGCGGACGACGCGGCGGAGGCAGCGGAGGAGGCCGCGTTCTGCACCGCGTCCTCCGCGGCGCCGCACGCGCCGAGCCCTGCGGTGCCGACGACGGCTGCCCCCGCGACGGCGAAGGACTGGCGGCGCGAGACGCACCCGCAGGCGTGGCCCGACCCGGTCGTCTCGGCGGGGTCGTGCTGGTCGGTCCGGTGCTGGCTGCTCATCGCAGTCCTCCTGGGTCGTCGGTGCCGGGGCGCGGCAGCGCCACACGGCCGTGAATCCGGTGAGCGAACGGGCTCTGCTCCATCGTTCCCGACCGGCCCGGACCCACAGAGCATCCACAGGTCACCGTGAGGTAACAACTCGGCCGCACTCTCCGCGAGGTGCTGGGCGCGGTGTGGGCCCTGTGGTTACAGTGCCGATGCTCGCCACACGTGCGGGCACGAGCACACCTGCTCACATTTCAGGACATCTCAGGAGGAAACGTGCCTCAGCGTTCCGTGGTTGCCGCTGGCGCCTCGCTGCTCGTCGCCTCGCTGGCTCTCTCCGCGTGCGGTACGCGCGGTGGCGACGGCGGGACCGAGACCGGCGGTGGCTCGAGCGAGAACAAGGTCGCCAAGATCGGCGTCATCGCGCCCCTGTCCGGCGACCTCGCTGCTCTCGGCAAGGGCATCGAGCACTCGGTCGACCTGGCCATCAAGCAGGCCAACGAGTCCAAGGCCATCCCGGGCTGGACCCTCGAGCTCGCCGCCGAGGACGACCAGGCCACCCCCGACGTCGGCAAGAACGCCGCCACCAAGCTCGCGTCCGACAAGGACGTCATCGGTGTCGTCGGCACGCTGAACTCCAGCGTCGCGCAGAGCGTCCAGCCGGTCCTCGCGGCCGCCAACATCACCCAGGTCTCGCCGGCCAACACCAACCCGGCGCTCACCCAGGGTGCCGACTTCGCAACCGCGCCGAAGCGCACGTACCCGACGTACTTCCGCACCTGCACCACCGACTCGATCCAGGGCCCCTTCGCGGCGCGCTACCTGTTCGAGAAGGCCGGGATCAAGGAGATCGCCACCGTCCACGACAAGAAGACGTACGGCCAGGGCCTGGTCGACGCCTTCACGGCCGAGTACGAGAAGCTCGGCGGCAAGGTCGTCGCGGCGGAGACGATCAACCCCGACGACGACAAGTACGACGCCGTCATCTCCAAGATCAAGCCCTCGAACCCCAAGGCCGTGTACTACGGCGGCGAGTTCCCGCAGGCCGGTCCGTTCTCGCAGCAGATGAAGGCCGCCGGCCTCAACGTCCCGCTCATGGGCGGCGACGGCATCTTCTCGGGTGAGTACGTCAAGCTCGCCGGTGCCACCGCCGACGGCGACCTCTCCACCTCGGTCGGCGCACCGACCGACACCCTCGAGTCGGCCAAGAGCTTCGTCGACGCGTACAACGCCGGTGGCTACGCCGAGCCGTACGAGGCCTACGGCGCGTACGCGTACGACGCGGCCAACGCCATCATCAACGCGCTCAAGACCTCGCTCAAGGACGCCGACTCCGCCGAGGCGGCCCGCCAGGCGACCGTCCAGGCGATGAGCTCGGTCTCGTTCGACGGCGTCACCGGCAAGGTGGCCTTCGACGAGTACGGCGACACCACCTCGCGCGTCCTCACCGTCTACGGTGTCAAGGGCGGCAAGTGGGAGGCCGTGAGCACGGAGGAGTTCAAGTAAACCCTTCCGTGACGGCCCGTCCGTGACGCAGTGACGCCGACGGCGGGGGTGGACCCAGGTGGACCACCCCCGCCGTCGCACGTCCGCGGACCGGTCTCGAGCAGGCCCTCGGCCGACGCACCCGTCGGCCGCCCCCGCGTGGTGGGAGACATCGCTCCCCCGCACCACTACGCTCCCCCCAGCCCATCCCCACACACAGGAGGTCGCGGTGGATGCCTTCGCCCAGCAGCTCGTCAACGGGCTGACCCTGGGATCGCTCTACGCCCTGATCGCCGTCGGCTACACGGTCGTCTACGGCATCGTCCAGCTGATCAACTTCGCCCACGGCGAGATCTTCATGATCGGCGCGTTCGGTGCCCTCTCGACCTGGCTGCTCTTCTTCGAAGGAGAGACGGCGGTCTGGACCCTGCCGATCATGCTCGTCGGTGCCATCGCGGCGTCCGTCGGCACGGCGGTCCTCATGGAGCGCATCGCCTACCGACCGCTGCGCAACGCGCCGCGGCTCGCCCCGCTCATCACCGCCATCGGCATCTCGGTGTTCCTCCAGGAGCTCGTGCGCCTCTTCTACGGGCGGGTCCCCTTCGCCGACTTCCCGGACGCCAAGCAGCGCGTGCCGTTCCCGCAGATCGAGGTCGTCACCGGCCCCGCCTTCAACGTCGCGGGCATCACGATCCAGCGCTCGGCCCTGTTCACCATCGGCGCGCTCGTCATGTGCGCCGCAGGCCTGTGGTACTTCGTCAACCGCACGAAGACCGGACGCGGCATGCAGGCCGTGAGCCAGGACCCCGACACCGCGCGCCTCATGGGCATCAACGTCGACCGGATCATCGTCGTCGCGTTCGCCGTCGGCGCCACGCTCGCCGCGATCGCCGGCGTCGCGCAGGGCCTGCAGGTCACGAACATCAACTTCAAGATGGGCTTCCTCGCGGGCCTCAAGGCGTTCACCGCCGCCGTCCTCGGCGGCATCGGCAACGTCTGGGGCGCCGTCGTCGGCGGCCTCACCCTCGGCCTCGTCGAGGCGATGGCGGTCCAGTTCATCCCGGGCACCTTCGGTGGGTCCCCGTGGAAGGACGTCTGGGCGTTCGCCCTCCTCATCCTGGTCCTGGTCTTCCGACCGCAGGGCCTCCTCGGCGCGAAGGTGGTGGACCGGGCATGAGCAAGCTCGCCCTCCCGGACGACGTCCGGTCCCGGCACGGCGCGAAGGCGCCGTTCATCGCCATCGCGGGCGGTGTGCTCCTCGTCCTCAGCGGCCTGCTGTCGTGGTCCTACGACGACCGCATCCTCGACGACATCTCGGTGCGCTTCTTCCCCCTCGGCATCCAGATCTTCGCGATGCTCTTCGGCGTCGTCGCCGTGGTCCTCGGCGTCCTGCTCCTGCGCCGCCCGCCGTGGCTCAGCCCGGCGCGCGGCCTGCGGGTCATGGGCGTCACGTGCGTCGTGTTCGTCCTGTGGGTCCTCGCCTCGATCGCGAACCTCGCGGGTGGCCTCGTCAACGCGAACGAAGGCGTCTACGTGGCCCTCGTCGGCGCGGTGCTGGTCGCGCTCGCCGGGTTCGTCTCCCCCGAGGTCGAGCTCGACGTCCGCACCTGGCCCCGCCTGAGCAGCACCCTCGAGATCCTCGTCATCGTCGTGCTCATGGCCATCGTGCTGTTCACGACGGCCTACACCCTCGACATCGAGGACGGCGTCGTCTTCGCGGCCTTCCTCATCACCCTCATCGGTGTCGCCGGCGGGGCCCTCGGCTCCGGCTTCGGCGGCTACCTCGGGTTCATCGCCCAGAACAACCGGCGGCCGATCATGCTCGCCGCGTTCGTCGTGGCGTTCCTGTTCCCGTTCACCCAGGACGGCTCCGACGCGAACATGTCGATCGCCACCCAGATCCTCATCTTCGCGGCGACCGCCCTCGGCCTGAACATCGTCGTCGGACTCGCCGGCCTGCTCGACCTCGGCTACATCGCCTTCCTCGGGACCGGTGCCTACGTGGGGGCGACGCTGTCCGCGTCGGCGTTCGCCACGATCGGCTGGAAGCCTCCGTTCGTCGTCGTCATGCTCCTGGGCATGCTCGTGGCGTCGATCTTCGGCCTCATCATCGGCTCACCGACGCTGCGGGTGTCCGGCGACTACCTCGCCATCGTCACCCTCGGCTTCGGTGAGATCTTCCGGCTCGCGATGTTCAACCTCGACGGCAACAACGGCCCCGAGCTGACGAACGGCCCGAACGGCATCCCCGCCATCCCGGACCTGAACTTCTTCGGGTTTGACTTCGGGACCGTCCACACCGTCGCGGGCATCCCGCTCGGCCGGTTCAGCAACTACTACTTCCTGCTGCTCCTCCTCATCGCGCTCGTCATCCTCGTCTTCGTCCGGCTCAACGACAGCCGGATCGGGCGCGGGTGGGTCGCGATCCGCGAGGACGAGCGCGCGGCCGAGGCCATGGGCGTCAACGTCTTCGGCCTCAAGCTCCTCGCGTTCGCCGTGGGCGCCTCGCTCGCCGGCCTCGCCGGGACGATGAAGGCGCACCAGGACACCTCGGTCAGCCCGGACCAGTACATCTTCCTCGAGTCGGCGTTCCTCCTCGCGGCGGTCGTCCTCGGCGGCATGGGCACCGTTGTCGGTGTCCTCGTCGGCGCGACGATCCTCAAGCTCCTCCCCGAGAAGCTTCGCGAGGTCAACGACTACCGGCTGCTCGTCTTCGGTCTGCTCCTCGTCGTCATGATGCGGTTCCGCCCGGAGGGCCTCATCGCCAGCAAGCGGCGCCAGCTCGAGTTCCACGAGGACGACGAAGAGCTCAGTGAGATCGTCCAGTCCCAGCACCTGCAGGAGGCGAAGTGACCGTCACCGAGACCCCCCGCGCCAAGCACGTCGTCGGCGAGAAGGTCGTCCTCGAGGCGGCCGGCGTGACGATGCGCTTCGGCGGCCTCACGGCTGTCGACGACGTGTCGATGAAGGTGCACGAGGGCGAGATCGTCGGGCTCATCGGGCCGAACGGCGCCGGGAAGACCACGTTCTTCAACTGCCTCACCGGCATGTACATCCCGACCGAGGGCCGCGTCACGCTCAACGGCGCGACCCTGCCGCCGAAGCCGCTCAAGGTCGTCCGCGCCGGCATGGCGCGCACGTTCCAGAACATCCGGCTCTTCGGCAACATGACGGCGCTCGAGAACGTCATGGTCGGGCGGTACTGCCGCACCTCCTCGATGGCGGTGACCTCGATCCTGCGCGGACCGAAGTTCCGCCGCGAGGAGGAGGCCACCCGGGCGCGCGCCCAGGAGCTGCTCGACTACGTCGGGCTCGGGAAGTCGACCGAGATCCTCGCGCGGAACCTCCCCTACGGCGACCAGCGGCGGCTCGAGATCGCCCGCGCCCTCGCCACCGACCCGCAGCTGCTCCTCCTCGACGAGCCGACCGCGGGGATGAACCCCAAGGAGACCGAGGCGACGATGCACCTGATCTTCAAGATCAGGGACAGCGGCCTGGCCGTCGTCGTCATCGAGCACGACATGCGGTTCATCTTCAACCTGTGCGACCGCGTGCTGTGCCTCGTGCGCGGCGCCCTCCTCGTCGAGGGCACCCCGGGTGAGGTCCAGTCCGACCACCGGGTCATCGAGGCCTACATCGGCGGCGACGACCAGGACGACGACGAGGAGGAGCAGGCGTGACCGCCATGTTGGAGGTCAAGGACCTCGAGGTCGCCTACGGCAAGATCAAGGCCGTCAAGGGCATCAGCTTCACGGTCGAGGAGGGCGAGGTCGTCACCCTCATCGGCACCAACGGCGCCGGGAAGACGACGACGCTGCGGACCATCTCCGGGCTGCTGCGCCCGACGAAGGGCTCGATCACGTTCCAGGGCCGGGACCTCACGACGGTCGCGCCCCACGAGATCGTCCCGCTCGGGATCGCGCACTCCCCCGAGGGCCGGCGCATCTTCCCGCGCCTCACCGTCGAGGAGAACCTCAACCTCGGCGCGTTCTCGCGCAAGGACAAGGGGATCGCCGCCGACCTCGAGGCCGCGTATGAGCTGTTCCCCATCCTCAGGGAGCGCCGCTCGCAGCCCGCGGGCACGTTCTCCGGTGGTGAGCAGCAGATGCTCGCCATGGGCCGCGCGATGATGAGCCGCCCCAAGCTGCTCATGCTCGACGAGCCGTCGATGGGGCTCTCCCCGCTGATGATGAAGCGCATCATGACGACCGTGAGCACCCTGCAGCAGCAGGGCACGACGATCCTCCTCGTCGAGCAGAACGCCCAGGCGGCGCTCAAGCGCGCGTCGAAGGGCTACGTCCTCGAGGTCGGCAAGATCGTCCTCTCGGGGTCCGGCAAGGAGCTCCTCGAGAGCGAGGACGTCCGCAAGGCCTACCTCGGCGAGGACTGAGGCCGGGTCCCACGCTCTGCGTGGGGCGCGGGTCCCACGCGTCGCGCGGGCCTGACGGAGGACTGACGGACGAGGGCCGGGTGACCGTGGTGGTCACCCGGCCCTCGTCGTCTCAGCCCGCCTTGCGGGCCGGGGCCTTCTTCGCGGCCGGGGCCTTCCTCGCCGGAGCTGCCGCCTTCGCCGCCACCTTGCGCCGCGTCGCCGGCGACCGGTCGGGCGTGCGCGCGGTGCGGGCGAGGATCGGCGCGAGGAAGCGCCCGGTGTGCGAGTGCTCGAGCCCGGCGACGTGCTCGGGTGTGCCCTCGGCGACGACCCGACCGCCTCCCGAGCCGCCCTCCGGCCCGAGGTCGACGACCCAGTCGGCGCTCTTGATGACGTCGAGGTTGTGCTCGATGACGATGACGGTGTTGCCCTTGTCGACGAGCCCCTGGAGCACCTTGAGCAGCTTGCGGATGTCCTCGAAGTGCAGCCCGGTCGTCGGCTCGTCGAGGACGTAGATCGTGCGGCCGGTGCTGCGCTTCTGCAGCTCGGAGGCGAGCTTGACGCGCTGCGCCTCTCCACCGGAGAGGGTGGGCGCGGGCTGGCCGAGGCGCACGTAGCCCAGGCCGACCTCGTTGAGCGTCTTCATGTGCCGCGCGATCGCGGGGACCGCGGCGAAGAACTCGGCGGCCTCCTCGATCGGCATGTCGAGGACGTCGGCGATCGTCTTGCCCTTGAAGTGGACCTCGAGCGTCTCGCGGTTGTACCGGGCCCCGTGGCAGACCTCGCAGGGGACGTAGACGTCGGGGAGGAAGTTCATCTCGATCTTGATCGTGCCGTCGCCGGAGCACGCCTCGCAGCGGCCGCCCTTGACGTTGAACGAGAAGCGCCCGGGCTGGTAGCCGCGGACCTTGGCCTCGGTCGTCGTCGCGAACAGCTTGCGGATGTGGTCGAAGACGCCGGTGTAGGTGGCCGGGTTGGACCGCGGCGTGCGCCCGATCGGGCTCTGGTCGACGTGGACGACCTTGTCGAGGTGCTCGAGGCCGGTGACGGTCTTGTGCCGCCCCGGCACGTGGCGGGCGCCGTTGAGCTTGTTGGCGAGGACGTTGTAGAGGATGTCGTTGACGAGGGTCGACTTGCCGGACCCCGACACCCCCGTGACCGCGACGAGGTTGCCGAGCGGGAAGGACACCGACACGTTGGTGAGGTTGTGCTCGTTCGCGCCGACGACGGTGACCTCGCGCCCCTTCTCCCGGGCGCGGCGCACCGGCGGGACCGCGATCTCGCGGCGCCCAGAGAGGTACTTGCCGGTGAGCGAGTCGGGGTGCTCGAGCAGCCCCTTCACCGGCCCCGAGTGGACGACCTGGCCACCGTGCTCCCCCGCGCCCGGGCCGATGTCGACGACCCAGTCGGCGGTGGCGATGGTGTCCTCGTCGTGCTCGACGACGATGAGGGTGTTGCCGAGGTCGCGCAGCCGGGTGAGGGTCTCGATGAGCCGGTGGTTGTCGCGCTGGTGGAGGCCGATGCTCGGCTCGTCGAGGACGTAGAGGACGCCGACGAGGCCGGACCCGATCTGGGTCGCGAGCCGGATGCGCTGGGCCTCACCGCCGGAGAGGGTGCCGGCGGGGCGGGACAGGCTGAGGTAGTCGAGGCCGACGTCGAGGAGGAACCCGAGGCGGGCGTTGATCTCCTTGATGACGCGGGCCGCGATCTGCCGCTCGCGCTCGGTGAAGTCGACGGTGTCGAGGAAGTGCGCGGCCTCGGCGATCGCCAGGTTGCTGACGTCGGCGATGGAGCGCCCGCCGACGAGCACCGACAGCGACTCCGGCTTGAGCCGGGCGCCCTTGCAGACCGGGCACGGAACCTCGCGCATGTATCCCTCGTAGCGCTCACGGCTCCACTCGGAGTCGGTCTCGGAGTGCCGCCGCTTGACGAACGGGACGGCGCCCTCGAAGCCGGTGGAGTAGGACCGCTCGCGGCCGAACCGGTTCCGGTACCGGACGTGGACCTTGTGGTTCTTGCCGTGGAGGAGGGCGTCGCGGGCCCGCTGGGGCAGCGCCCGCCAGGGCACGTCCATCGAGAACTTCAGGTCGTCGGCGAGGGCCGACATCACGCGCTGGAAGTAGTCGGCGGCACCCGAGCCGGCCGCCCACGGCGCGATCGCGCCCTCGGCGAGCGAGAGGTCGTCGTCGGGGACGATGAGCTCGGGGTCGACCTCGAGCTCGGTCCCGATGCCGGTGCACTCGGGGCAGGCGCCGAAGGGGCTGTTGAACGAGAAGGAGCGCGGCTCGACCTCGTCCATCGACAGCGGGTGGTCGTTGGGGCAGGCCATCTTCTCGGAGAAGCGCCGCTCGCGGTCGGGGTCGCCCTCGTCGAGGTCGACGAACTCGACGACGAGGACCCCGCCGGCCAGGCCGAGGGCGGTCTCGACCGAGTCGGTCAGCCGGCGCTTGGCGGAGGCGTCGTCGGCACCCTTGGCGACGAGACGGTCGACGACGACGTCGATCGTGTGCTTGACCTGCTTCTCGAGCTTCGGCGGGTCGGTGAGCTGGACGACCTCGCCGTCGACCCGGGCGCGAGCGAAGCCCTTGGACTGCAGCTCGGCGAAGAGGTCGACGTACTCGCCCTTGCGGGCCCGCACGACGGGGGCGAGCACCTGGAAGCGGGTCCTCTCCGGCAGCTCGAGGAGCCGGTCGACGATCTGCTGCGGCGTCTGGCGGCCCACCGGCTCGCCGCACACTGGGCAGTGCGGGCGCCCGGCGCGGGCGAAGAGCAGGCGCAGGTAGTCGTAGACCTCGGTGATGGTGCCGACCGTGGACCGCGGGTTGCGGTTCGTCGACTTCTGGTCGATGGAGACCGCCGGGGACAGCCCCTCGATGAAGTCGACGTCGGGCTTGTCCATCTGTCCGAGGAACTGCCGCGCGTACGCCGAGAGCGACTCGACGTAGCGCCGCTGGCCCTCGGCGAAGATCGTGTCGAAGGCGAGGCTGGACTTGCCCGAGCCGCTCAGGCCGGTGAAGACGACGAGGGCGTCGCGGGGCAGCTCGAGGCTGATGTCCTTGAGGTTGTGCTCGCGGGCACCACGGACGACGAGGTGGTCATGACTCACGCCCGCCATGCTAGGTGGACCCACCGACAGACCCCTCATCGTGGACGGAGGGACCGGTAGCGTCTGCCTGCATGGACCCCCGCTCCCCCGCCATCCTCGACCTCGTCGTCTCCCACACCGACCGCCTGCTCGCCACCGCACGCGAGCTCGACGACCCCGCGGCGCCGTCGCTGTGCGAGGGGTGGAGCCGCGGGCACGTCCTCAGCCACGTGGCCCGCAACGCCGACGGTCTCGTGCGCCTCGTCCGCTCGGCGGTCGAGCGCACCGGGGAGACGATGTACGACAGCCGCGAGAAGCGCAACGCCGACATCGACGCGGGCGCCGACCGCCCCGCCGACGAGCTGGCCGCCGATGTCGAGGCCTCCGCGGCCGCGCTCGCCGCCGAGCTGCCGCGCCTCGGCCCCGAGCACGCCGACCACCCCCTCGAGCGGACACCGGGCGACATCCGCGGCACCGGCTCCGAGATCCCCCTCATGCGCCTGCGCGAGCTGACCTGGCACCACGTCGACCTCGACGCGGGCTTCGGCTTCAGCGACCTCGAGCCCGAGCTCGTCGCCCTCTTCGTCGAGGAGGAGGTCGAGCGGGTCCGGGCGGCCGACGACGCCCCCGACGTCACGATCCGGTCCACCGAGGGCGACGAGTGGACCATCGGCCTCGGCACCGCCCAGGTGTCCGGTGACCGCGCCGCCCTCCTCGGCTGGCTGGCCCGCGGGCTCACCGACGGCGTGACCGGCGACCCGCTCCCCCGCCTCCCGGCCGGGCGATGAGCACGGTGGGGTACACCGGGCGGGTGACCCCCGGGGGGCCGACCGACGTCCGCGGGCTGCGGCGGGCGACGATCCGCAAGATGGCGGTGTCGGAGATGAGCAACAACGTCTACCTCGTGACGTGCACGGCCACGGGCGAGCAGCTCCTCGTCGACGCCGCCGACGACCCCGAGCGCTGCCTCGCCCTCGTCGCCGAGGGTTCCGGCCGGCTCGACCACCTCGTGACGACCCACCAGCACTGGGACCACCACCGCGCCCTCGCGGCCGTGGCCGCCGCCACCGGGGCCACGACCTACGCCGGGGCCGACGACGCCGACGGGCTGCCCGTCCCCCCGGACGTGCGCCTGCACCACGGTGACGTCGTCACGGTGGGTGAGCTCGAGCTCGACGTCATCCACCTGCGCGGGCACACGCCCGGCTCGGTCGCCCTGTCCTGGGCCGACCCCGACGGCACCACGCACCTGTTCACCGGCGACGCCCTCTTCCCCGGGGGTCCAGGGCGGGCAATAGGTCCGGATCACACGACGCTGATGGACGACCTAGAGGAGCGGGTCTTCGGGGTGCTGCCAGACGATACGTGGTTCTACCCGGGACACGGCGACGACTCGACGCTCGGGGCGGAGCGGCCCTCCCTCGCCGAGTGGCGGGAGCGCGGCTGGTGACGCCCCTCCCCCGAGGACGCCGGCCCGACGACCGGGGGGCCTACCGCTACTTCGCCGCCCTAGAGCGGTTCGACCTCACCCGCAACCCGGCGACGGGCCTGCGCGAGGAACGGCTCCCGGACGAGCTCGGGGCCATCCACGCGATGCGCCTCCGGGAGACGCCGGACACTCGACGGGAGGCCTACTTCGAGGCCCGCGGCCCGTTCGCCCTCTGCGGCACGCACGTCAAGGTCCGCCTACCAGTCACCTTCCGCGGCGAGGAGGACGAGGCCTGCCCGGGCTGCGCGAAGAGGGTCGCCGAGGGTGCGACCCGGGCCCCTCAGGCGGAGGGGTACTACGCCTGCGAGGCGGTCGTCCTACCGGACCTCCCGGGCTTCTCCGGGGCCGTGTCCTGCTTCCTGCCCGACCGCCACGACGGCCCGCACCGGACCCGCGAGGGCGGGACGTGGACGTCCGGGCCGGAGGACTTCACGCCGACGGGGAACTACTCGACCTAGGCCGCCTACTGGCGGTTCCAGGTCCCGCAGCCTTGGCTGGTGAACACGACGGCCGCCCTCGTCACCTTCGCGACGACTCGTGGCGCGGCGAGTACGAAGTTGTTGGCGAGGATCTCGCCCTCATCGTCCCGCGTCTCCCAGTAGCAGTCCTCGACGTCCTTGACGACCCACGTGCCCCGCTTCATCTCGTTCGGGACCTTGTAGGTGTCATTGCCGACCCGGGTGCCGTTCTCCTCGGCCTCGATGGCTTGCCCGGTCGCGGCGATGCCCTTCCTCCACTTCGCGGCCTGAGGGTGCTTCGGGCAGAGGGTGAGGTAGGCGCGTAGCTCTAGGACTTGGGCCCGGCTGTACTCAGACTCCGTGGCGTAGTAGTCGGCGGGGTCGTTCGCCCCGCAGCCCTCGTAGATGGAGTAGACGTTCCCTGCGTCGCCACTGCTGTAGTCGGCCACTCGGGCAGCGGCCGCGACTGCCTTCTGCAGGGGCGTGGTTACCGGCACGCTCTCGACTACTTCCCCCGTCATCCCGGCGTCGCAGTTCAGCTTCCGGGCCCAGAGCTCGCGGAAGTCCGGGGATCCGTCGGCAGCTACGCGAACCGAGTGGACGGTGAAGTCAACGCCCGTGTCGAGGTTGCCGCACACGAGGTCGACGCTGCCCAACGTCGAGGGTGTCGGGGTTGGTGTAGCTGTAGGCGACGCCGAGGGCGAGGCGCTCGTCAGCGAGGGGGTCGGCGACGCCGAGGCGGCCGGCGAGGGAGATGCCGGGGCCGGATCCGCGTCGGAGGCGCAGGAGCTCAGAAGCAATGAGCCAGCCACGAGGGCGATGCTCACCACTGAGTGCTTGACCTGCATAGATTCCCCTTCCCCTCTGGGTGCATCGTGGCACGAGCCCTCCCGCGTCCGCAGGCGAACCGCGGGAGGGTCACGGATGCCGCCCCCGATTCGCGTCAGGGGCGGCATCCGGTTGGCGCTGGGCGGCTGTAGGAGTGCCGGCCCATCGGTTCCCGCAGGAGCGTGACAGCGCGGGAGGCCGTTTACGCCTCGCCGTCGACGAGCGGGCCGGGCCCTCTACCTCGGCCCGCCCGCCGAACGGACAGTTGCGGGTCAGGCGGCGGTCATGTCGATCACGACGACGCCGGCGGGGCGGAGCGTCCCGGCGGCGAAGCGGCCCTCCGCGCGGCAGCGGACCTGGTTCTTGCCGAAGTCGTCGCCGATGAGGCCCCACTTGACCTCGACCACGCCGTCCGTGAAGAGGTTCACGCTGTCCCGGGCGACGACGTAACCGACGCCGACGGGGACGGCCGTCGAGAGGCCGACGGGGACGCCCCAGAGCTGGCGGCGAACTCGGTCGATCGGCGCACCCGCGTTCTCCATGACGAAGCCACCCGACCCGCCGCTGAGGCGCATCGTCTCGATGCTCATCCAGTCCGTGGGGTTCAGGACGAACGCACCGCCCTCCATGCCGAGCGTCTCGACCTTCCCCAGGGCCCGGCGGGCGGTCTCGACGGCATCGACCGTCCACGCCTGCGTCTGCACGCCGGATGCGTTTGCGAAGCCGAGGAGGTTCTCCCCGACGCCGCTACCGCCGATCAGCTGGGCGATCACGGCGTCCTGCAGGCCGCCGACCATCTCGTCCCGGACGAACTGGTCGAGGGCCGTCGAGTCCTTCAGCCAGTACTCGGGGATCGGCTCGGAAAGGTGCGCGATCACGCGGAGCCGGTCCTCGACGCGCTCCAGCGTGAAGATCGACGTCGGCTTCAGAGCTCCGACTGCGACCGGGGCCGCGTTGTTCGTCCGGACCGTCTGCCGGAGGTAGGAGAAGTTCTCCGCGACCTCCCGGGCGGGGATCGCGTCCATCAGCGAGGTCGCCGGCCGGCCCATCACCGCGGTGATATCCGTCGCCTCCGTCGCCACGGCCTGCGAGCCGGCGGCGATCAGTGACTTGACGTTGCGGGACTCCCCGCCGTCCGGGCCGTGCAGGATCCGGTCCGCGACCCCCTTGAACGAGAGGGCCCCGATGCTCCGGCCCTCGCCGCCGTCCGGGGAGTCGAAGGCCGCGAAGAGCTTCGCGTCCGCGTCGGCCTGCTCGATCTTCGAGGAGAGGGCCTGCACGTCCGCGTTCTTCTGGGCGAGGGTCGCCCGCTCGCTCGTGGTCAGGTCGCGGCCCGCGGCCTGCGCCTTCCCGATGATGTCCTGCGCGGCCTTGATCGCCGCCGCGCGCTGCTCTCGAAGAGTTGCCATGATCGTTCTGCTCGCTTCTCCGCCCCGACCGGGGCGGCATCGAATGGAAGTCGGAGCCTGCTGGGGGAGACGGACCGGGACGGCTGGCCTCCGCGCGCTGCTGGCATCTTCGGCGCTTCGCGTGCGGTGGATCCGCTCGGCTCCTCGGCTCCTTGGCCCTAACGGGCTCCTCGGGACCTTGGCTCTGCGGCCGCTAGCGGCGCTTCCTCGATGCCTCCAGTTGACCATGCGGGTCCGACAGGAGGCGCATGATGGCTGCATGGAGGTACGCCTGCTGTATTTCGAGGGTTGCCCGCACTGGACGGTTGCTGATGAGCGCCTTCGGGCCGCGATGGCCCAGATAGGCGACACCTCCTTGGTCCACCACGTCCTGATCGAGACGCCAGAGGACGCGGCGGCCAACGGCTTCGTCGGATCCCCCACTATTCAGGTCGACGGCCGAGACCCCTTCGCGCGCGGAGACGAACAGGTCGGACTTACCTGTCGGCTCTACTCGACGCCCGAGGGGCTCGCCGGCTCGCCAACGGTTGCTCAGTTGATCGAGGTCCTGTCATGAAGCGACTCGCAACGATCCTGGTCGGTGCCTTCCTCGCCGCGGCAGCGGTGGGCCTTGTGCGCGAGCGGTTAGGGTTCATCGCCTGCGGTTGCGCCGAAGACTGCTGGTGCCACAAGCCGGGGCTGAGTCTCTTCCGATGGGTGTTCCCGCGGGGCCACAAGAGCGCGTGGGCGGGTCGTCCCAAGCCGACAATCTGAAGACGTCACATCACCCCCGTGCGGACCGACTCCTCCGCTCCTCGCACGATGAGGGGACCCAGCCAGACAAGGCTCCCCCGCCTTAGTGGTCCCGCGGCGGAGCCGCAAACGGGTTGCCCTCCCCGACGACGCCCGGCTCGGCGATCTTCATCCGATACCGCGCCGACGGCGACAACCCGAGCTCGTTACTCCACTGCCGGACCTGCGTCGAAGCGTCCCGCCACATCGCCCACGCCGGGGACCGGACCGGGCGCTTCCCCTCGTCGGAGTTCGAGCGGCCGTCGACGAGGACCCCATGCTCACGCAGGGCGGCCGCAGCGGCGGCTGCCATCTCGACGGCGGAGCAGTACGCGGCGACGGCTCGCCGGTCCGCCTCACGGAACCGGGTCGGGTCGTTCGCGAACGTGGTCCGCAAGTGCTCCCACGACTCGCGACCGACGCCTTCGAGGTCGCCCGGGACGACCCACCAGTCGAGGCCGTTCCCGCCGAGGGTCGCGTCGACGACGAGACGCTCCGGGTCGAGCACGCGCAGCGGTGAATCGTTGAGGAGCTTCAGCTTCGGGCCCATGACGGGGCCTCCTTCCGGGTTACCGAGAATAGGTCGGGCAGCAGGCATGTACGGACGGCTACCGGCGCGAGGCTTCGGCTGCTGCTGCTTCGCGATCGGAACGCCCCATCCCGTCGCGGGGTCACACCTGGTCCCGCTGATCGTCGAGGAGGAGGGCTCGGAGGCCGTCGGCGGGGGGTGTCCCCTCGGGTGCGGCGGTTTCGGCGAGGAGGGCGGCGGTATGGGTGATCGCGAAGAGAAGGCCGGCGGTCCCGGCTGGGTCTCGGTTCGCTTCGTCGAGGACGTAGGCGACCGCGAGCTCGTCGCCGTCGAGCCACGCGATCAGGAGTCGTGCGCCGCGCTGGGTGTCTACGGGGCGGAGGGTCGGGGTGGTCTTCGGCATGGCGGGTCGTTCTCCTTCGGTCATGCTCTACGGGCCGTAGAGCGTGCGGGGGTTGGGTGGGGACGGTCGGGCGCGGGTAGCGGGCTCCGCACGTGGAGAGGCCTGCTCCCGCTGACCGTCGGGGGGCTTCGGGCTGCTCGGTCGCCAGCGGGGTCGGCGGGCCGGGTTTGCAGGCACCCTCCGGCGGAGCTCCTCGTGCGCGGAGATCGTGTAGGCGACCGATAGGTCAAGGACGGCGAGGAGGCTGAGGACGAGGAGGAACGCGAGGACGGCAGTGGTCACGAGGCCGCCCTCCGCTCTGAGAGCCCCCGGCACTCCATGCAGACCGAGGGGATGAGGCCTGCTCCGTGCTTCGAGCAACGGCGGGAGACGGTCGTACCTTCGGGGTCCTCCTCGGGAGCGTGCGACCGTCTCCTGTCTCTATAGACGGGAGACAGGGAGACGGTCGTCTCACCGTCTCCGGGCGACGGTGGGGAGACGGTGGGGAGACGGTCGTCTAGGGGTGGTTCGTAGGTGTCGGAGAGCGGGTCCTGCCGTGCCCGGTAGGCCCGGATGGAGCGGTGGAGGTGGCTGTTCCGCGGGCCGTCCTCGCGGGAGATCCAGCCCTCGACGACGAGGACCTCGCAGGCGTTGCGGACGTCCTTCTCCTTGCCGCGGATCCCGCCGGTGATCGTCCGGAACGTCGCGGGTGTCGTCGAGCTCTCGACGAGCCGCGAGACCTTCTCCATCAGCGTGGTCGGGCGGAAGAGGCTACCCCCGCCGTCCTGCTCCTCGGAGGACCCGGTAGGCGGCTGCACGGTGAGCGTGAGCACCGGCCCGGTGGAGTCGACGAGGACCCGCGCGACCTCCTGCGTGCGGTCGTGGCGCATCGGGCCGCCGTGGGCGCGGACGTAGCCGGGTCGGTCCTTCGCTACGCGCAGGGCGATCTCCCCGAGGAGCCCACGGCCGAGCGGTCGCTTGACCTCGACCGTGTAGGCGGCACCCGTCAGGCCTGCGAGCTTCGCCTGCCCGCCGATAGCGAACCTGCCTCGGCTCTCCCCGTCCTTGGTCACGTGGTCGACGAGGGCGACGGCGGCTCCCGTGCGCGCTGCGAGGCTCCGCGGGATCAGCCGCATCCACGCGGCGATGTCGTCGTTGGACTGCTGCGAGTAGCCGAAGAGGCCGAGGGCATCGGTCACGCCGTCGATCACCGCGAAGGTGGTAGGTCGGGCGAGGTGGTCCTCCCACGCGGCCCGGTCCCAGAGAGCTCCGTGCCCAGTCTCGGGGTGGACGTAGTGGAACCGCTGACGGATCCCGGCGGCCTCCGCACCGAAGAGGAGGAGGCGGGCGACTACGGAGGCCCCGTCGCTCTCGTGGTCGAGGTAGAGCACGGTGCCGCCATCGAGGAGGACCTGCGCGGCGAGCCATTGCATCGCGAGGGACTTACCGCTCTCGGGCTCCCCGTGGAAGGAGTGGATCAGGCCGGGGTACAGCAGCGAGATCCCGTCCGTGCGGGTGAAGAGAGTCGGCTCGGGGACGACCAGGGTGCCGTCGAGGACTGGCCCAAGGTCCTGCTCGTCCCACGAGGAAACGATGGGCTCGCCGGCCTCGCCGTAGCGGGCTGCGTCGTCGCTGTCGTTCATGCCACGTCTCCTCGACGGTTGGCCCACCACTCCTCGCGGCGTGCGGCGGCTGCCCGGTCTGCTTCGTGGTCGCGTTCGGGGATCGAGGCCATAGCGCGGACGACGCGCACGGCTCGTCGGTGTAGGGCTGCGGCGTGCTGATCGGCCGCCTCCCACCCCTTCTCGTGCCCGGCGAGGTAGCCGGACAGGTAGGCGGCGTCCCAGACGTCCCGCTCGCGCGGGGTGAGGGCGAGGAGGTCAAGGGCCCGGCCGGCGCGGTCCGGCCCGACGGCGGCGGTCACGACGACCACTCCTCGGACCCGTCGCGAGGGACGGGCGTCCACTCGCGGATCTCGGTGGAGAAGATGCTCGCGGGCCCGCGTCCTCGCGAGTCGAGGTCGCCGGCGGCCCGCTGGGCGGCGGGGAGGGTGAACCTCACGACCGTGACGGTCTCTCGGCCTCCGCGGACGGGGCGGGTCCCGCGCACCACGTAGATGACGGTGGCCCTCGGTAGAATCGCCGTAGTCGTCGTGGAAGAGGACTCGGGAGCCGCCTTCGGGCGGCTTCTGTCATTCATGCCGACCTGCTCGCCGGCGGCTTGCTGCCGCGCAGGATCCGGGCGAGCTCGGCCCGCTGGGCGCCCGTGAGGGGCGGGGCCTCGTCGACGACTCGCTTGACGTAGTCCGCGAGGTTCGCGAGCTTGACCTCCCGTTCGAGCTCCGTGTGGTCCTCGTCGGGGCGGTATCGCCGGGCTGCGCCTAGCTTCCCGTTAAGGACGAAGGCCGGGTTCTTGCAGTCATCGGGCCGCGGCATGGTGCCTCCTCGTGTGCCTGCCCGGCCTTTGTTTCGGCTTGGTCCCTCTGGACCTGTCTACGGCCTCGACTCTATGGAGGCGGGCCGACGGGGTGAGCGACGCGCGGCGAGCCCGAACCGTTGCGAGAGAGGCACTTTCGCGATCCGCGCCGGTCGAGGGCGCACGATTCGAGCGTGAAAACTAGTGTGACTCGTGGGGGTGAGCGTCTTCAGTACGCGCGTAGAGGTCCACTCGCCTGATTCCTCAGACGGCGGCCCTCCCCCACGCGAACCTCACCGATGCCGGGTCGAAGCCGGGCCCCCGCCGAGCCCGGTCGATGACCACCCGGACGCGGAGGACCTCTAGGACGGCCCGCTGTTGCGTGACGCTCATCCGGTCCCACGCCGCCTCCGCGGCCGGCCCGACGAGCTCGGTGAGCACCGCTAGGTCCCGAGAGCCGATCGCCCGGTCCCGCTCGGCCGTAGCGGCCTCGATCTCCGGGCGGAGCTCGGCCGTGATCGCCTCTAGGGTTCCCTGCGTGATCGCCCCCCGAGCGAACATCACGCCGGCCGCCGAGAGTCGCGCCTGGTACTCCCGGACCCGCTCGTCAGCTGCCCTCGCGGCGTCCTCGTCGCCCATCAGCCAGTCGAGGGCGTCGGGGCGGGAGAGCCGCTCTAGGACGACGGCCCGGACGAGCTCGTCGACTCGCTGCTGGTTCCGGCCGACGCACTCCTTCGACTCGCAGAGGTAGAGCACCTGCGTCGTGTGCGTCGCGTGTCGCCGGCCCTTCCGGACGACCCGGAGCCTTCCGCCGCAGACCCCGCACTCCCCGACCCCCCAGGTGAGTAGGTGACGGCGGGCTCCGGGTCGGGCGACGCCGTTCGTCCGGCGCTCGGGAGCGGTGAGGATCTTCCGGGCGGCCTCCCACGCCGGCTTCTCGACGAGGGCGGGCCACGTTCCGTCGACGACGCGCTCGTCCGGGGCCCCCTTATGGTGGACGCGGAGGCCAACGTTCGAGTGCCGGATCGCGAGCTTCTTGACGGAGGTCTTCCCCCAGAGGCCCGAGGGTTCGCGGCGGCCCTTCGAGAGCCGGCGGGCCCGCTCCTCCTCGTCGAGGCGGGCCCACATCGCGGCCTCCGGGGAGGGGATCTCCCGGTCGTTAAGGTCCGCGGTGACCGCCTTGAGGGCCTCCCTGTTCGCGAGCCGCTCGACGACCTCGCGGACGACGGCCGCCTCGACCGGCTCGACCTGCCACCGGCCGTCGACCTTGACCCACCCGTAGCCGAGGCCGCCGTTCGGTTCGCCCGCGCGGGCTCGACGTTCGGCCGCCGCGGTCACGCGCTCGGACTTGATCTCGGACTCCATCGTGTCCTGCTCGCCCATGATCCCGGCCATCCCGCGGCCCTGCGCGGTCGAGAGGTCGAGGTCAAGGCCCTGCACGCTAGTGACGCTCACCCGTTGCCGGCCGAAGAGGCCGATCGCCGCGGCCCGCTCCTCCCGGTTACGCCAGAGCCGGGAGGACTGCCAGACGACCACCCGGTCGACGGCCCCGTCCCGCACGAGGTCGAGGACGCGCTCGTAGCCGGGCCGGACCTTCCCGGCCAGCGCCGAGATGTCGTTGTCCGAGACCTCCTCGACGACGACGAGGCCGCGGAGCTCGGCGAGGGTCCGGCAGTTCCGGAGTTGGTCCTCGACGCCGAGCCGCTTCCCGCTCGTGTCCTCGCTGATCCGCGCGTAGATGACGGCCCGGTCGCTCTTGTCGTTCATATTCCCACTTTAGCCCCTCCCCTCTTCCCCGGTGGGGTCGGCAACACCAGGCGCCCCGAGCAGGACTTCGACGCGCTGTACCGCGACGTCACCGAGCGGATCTTCGCCACGCACGACGACGCCACGTGGTTCTACCCCGGCCACGGCGACGACTCGACCCTCGGCGCCGAGCGCCCGCACCTCGAGGAGTGGCGCGCCCGGGGCTGGTGACCCGCGGCGTCCTCAGCCGCGCAGCCGGACGATGGTGCGCACGACCGCCTGCGCGTCGTCGCCCACGCCCCACAGCAGGGACGAGCGGCGGTTGCGCAGGAAGTGCACGCCGCAGAAGAACAGCCCGGGCACCGCGGTCGACAGGTCGTCGTGGGTCAAGGGGAAGCCGGCGGCGTCGAAGACGGGGAACCGCACCCAGCGGGCGTGGTCCGGCCGGAAGCCGCTCGTGACGAGGACGGCGGCGAGGTCGGCCAGGCGCAGGCTGCGCGGCGGGTCGGCGACGAACCGGGCGGGCACCGGGACCGTGGGCGCCTCCGGCCCGAGCCGGTCGTGGAGGAGGCGGCCCATGTCCGCGAGCCGGGCGTCGCCGAAGGCCACCGAGTCGGCGAGGTCGTCCGCGAAGGTCACGACGCCGTCGGCCACCCCGGCGACGTGACCGGTGAGGCCGACGCCGAGGTCCTGCAGGACGCGGTAGTGCAGGTCGTGGCCGCCCCCGGCGCCGGTGGCCTGCACGTTGCCCCACAGCCGGGCTGCGGGCGTGGGCAGGGCGGAGAGTGGCTGGTCGAAGAAGCCGGCCCGCTCGAGCCACGTGACGACGTCGACGCCCTCCAGCCGGCGCGGTGCCCACGGCGCCCGCCCGCAGGCCAGCACGACATCGCGTCCGGCGAGGTGCAGCTCCTCGGCGAGCTGGACACCCGACTGACCGGACCCGACGACGAGGACCCGTCCCTCCGGGAGGTCGTCCGGACGGCGGTAGCCGGTGACGTCGAGGACGGGCGGACCGTGCGTCAGGGCGGCGAGGACGTCGGGGTGGTGCGGGCGCGGGAAGGCCCCCGTGCAGACCACCACCGTGTCCGCGGCGAGCTCTCCCTCGCTCGTCACGAGCCGCAGCCGGCTCGTGGTGCCGCGGGCCAGCGCGACGACGTCGACGCCCTCGCGGACCGTCCCGGCGTGCTGCTGGGCGTAGGCCTCGAGGTGGGCGACGAGCGCGTCACGGCCGACGTGGCCCTCCGGGTCCGGTCCGTCGTACGGGCTGCCCGGCAGGCGCATCGTCCAGTTGGGGGTCACGAGCGTGAAGGAGTCCCACCGGGTCCGCCACGAGTGGGCGACCCTCTCCCGCTCGAGCACGACGTGGTCGATCCCGGCCTGACCGAGCTCCCGGCTCACGGCCAGCCCGGCCGGGCCCGCTCCGACGACCACCGTTCCCGCCATGGCGCGTCTCCTGCCTCCACCCACGACGGTCGTCCTCGGGGCGCGTCCGCGCAATGGCCCGGTCGAGCCCTCCGCGGCACCCGACCGGGTCACGCCCCGGGGTAGTGGCCCCGCCAGGTCTCGGCGGTGCGGAACCCCATCCGCTCGTACACGGGGTAGCCCATGGCGCTCGCCTGGAGGTAGGCGGTGTGCGCGCCCGCCGCGACACCGGCCGCCACGGTCTGCGCCGTCACGGCACGGCCGTACCCGCGGCGACGGTGCGCCTCCGGCGTCGCGATGTTGAAGACCCCGACGTGGCCGGCGCGGACGGCGCCGAACCCCACGGTGACCGCCGCTGCGTCGACCCGGCCGATCCACCCGGTGTTGCCCGGGATCCGCAGCACCTCGGCCGCCATGAGCGGCCCCAGGACCTCGACCGGTCCGCCGAACCCGTCAGCGAAGACGAGCTGTCCGGTCGCCACGTCCTGTGGGTCGTCGGGGTCGATCGGCTCGATGACGGGCGTGGCCGGCACCGTGACCGATGCGGGGTCCTCGTGGAGCATCAGGGGCTCCCGGTCGACGTCGGTGAGCCCGTGCCGGGCCGCCAGGTCCCCCACCCAGTCGGGCGCGGTCGGTCGCGCGAGGATGCAGCGTGGGGTCCCCGCGTCGGCGAGGTCGGCCAGCCACGCCGCTGCCCGCTGCTCGTCGGCCGACGGTCCGAGGACGCACAGCCCGTTGAACCGTGGCGCCCGGAGCCCGGTCGAGTACCGGACGAGGTCGCGGCCGTCCTCCCACCGCCCGTGCGGGATGACGGAGAACAGCTCGCGCATCGACCCCATGTAGGCGTCGACGGCGGCCTCGGTGCGCGCCTGCGTGGTGTCGATGGTCACGGCGCTCCGCCTCCGTCCGTCGTCGCCGCAGGTCGGACGGTGTGACGCTAGCGGCGACCGGCCCTGCCCGCCATGGCCCGACCGGGCCACCTCCCCTGGTTCGGCCCGGCCGCGGACCCGGCGCGGGGACGTCGGTGCGGCTGGCTAGCCTGACCCGGTGACGAACGCCGCCGACAGGGTCCCCGCGCCCGTGCTCGTCCTCGCCGGGATCGTGTCGGTCCAGTTCGGCGGGGCGCTCGCGGCGACCCTCGTCCCCGAGATCGGTGCCGGCGGCTCGGTCGTCATGCGCCTGCTCTTCGCGACCGCGCTGCTCCTCGCGTTCGTCCGGCCCCGGTGGCGCGGGCACTCCCGCAGGGCGTGGCTCACGGTCCTCGCCTTCGGCGTCGCCCTCGGCCTGATGAACTACACCTTCTACGGCTCGCTCGCGCACCTGCCGATCGGCGTCGCGGTGACGATCGAGTTCATCGGCCCGCTGGCGCTCGCGGCCGCGCTGTCCCGCCGCGTCCTCGACGGTGTCGCCGTCCTGGCGGCGGCCGGTGGTGTCGTCCTCATCTCGGAGGCCGTCCACGTCCCCGTCGCCGACCTGCCGTGGACGGGCATCGCCCTGGCGCTCGCGGCGGGCGTCTTCTGGGCGGCCTACATCGTCCTGTCCGGGCGCACCGGGGCCGAGTTCCCGCAGCTCGAGGGACTGGCCCTCGCCATGGTCGTCGCCACCCTCGTGACCCTGCCGCTCGGCATCGGCAGCGTGCCCCAGTGGACCGGTGAGACCCTGCTCAAGGGACTCGGCATCGCCGTGCTGTCCTCGGTGCTGCCCTACTCGCTCGAGCTGCTGGCGCTGCGCCGGCTCAGTGCCAAGGTGTTCGGCATCCTGCTCAGCCTCGAGCCCGCGTGCGCCGCGCTCGCGGGGCTCGTCGTCCTCGGCCAGGTGCTCGGCGGGAGCCAGCTCGCCGGCATGGCGCTCGTCGTGGGCGCGTCGGCCCTCGTGCTCGGCCTCGGGGCCCGCAAGGACCCGGCCGAGGCCGCGTCGACCTGACCCCCGTCGGGTGACCCGGCGGCCTCAGCCCGCGTGGCCGTCGCCACCCGGGCCGGGGATGTGCTTGACGGCCTCGGGGTCGCGCTTGGTCTTGACGAGCGAGGCCACGGTCGTGACACCGAGGATCACGACGATCGCGCCGAGCGAGACCGCGATCGGGATGTCGGGGACCGGAACCTTGTCGCCGCCGTTGATGAACGGCAGCTCGTTCTCGTGGAGCGCGTGGAGGAGCAGCTTGACCCCGATGAAGGCGAGCAGGACGGCCAGGCCCAGGCTCAGGTAGACGAGCTTCTGGAGCAGGCCGCCGAGGAGGAAGTACAGCTGCCGCAGGCCCATGAGGGCGAACAGGTTCGCGACGAGGACGATGTAGGGCTCGCGGGTGAGGCCGTAGATCGCCGGGATCGAGTCGAGGGCGAAGAGCAGGTCGGTGGTGCCGAGCGCGAGGATGACGAAGAACAGCGGGGTCGCGAGCCGCTTACCGTTCTCGCGCGTGAAGAGCTTGGTGCCGACGAACTCCTTCGTCGCCGGGAAGCGCGCCTCCATGGCCCGCATGAAGGCGTTCTCCTCGTACTCGTCGTCGTCGCTCTCCCCCTCTCGGGCGAGCTTGACGGCGGTGTAGATGAGGAAGGCGCCGAAGATGTAGAAGACCCAGCTGAAGTTGTTGATCGCCGCGGCGCCGAGCCAGATGAACAGGCCGCGCAGCACGATGGCGATGATGATGCCGACCATGAGGGCGAACTGCTGGAGCTTCTCGGGAACGGCGAACTTGGCCATGATCAGCAGGAAGATGAAGAGGTTGTCGACCGAGAGCGAGTACTCGGTGAGCCATCCCGCGAAGTACTCGCCGGCCAGCTGACCGCCCGCGAAGGCCCACATCCCCAGGCCGAAGAGGATGGCCGCGCCGACGTAGACCCCGAGCGCGAGGCCGGTCTCCTTGTTCGACGGGCGGTGCGGGTTGCGAGCGATCCACACGACGTCGAAGGCGAGGACGGCGATGGCGACGCCGATCGTCACCCACCACACCCAGAGCGGCAGGTCGAGCGAGGGCGTCGCGGCAGGGAGCATGGTCGGAATCACCGCGCCAGCCTACTTGCGCCCCGGAACGGTCAGCCCGCGGTCCACCCCGTGGGCCGGGCGGGGCACTGCCTCACCGGGTGGCCTCGCTCATCTGGCGCAGCTCCTTCTTCAGGTCGCCGATCTCGTCGCGCAGGCGGGCCGCGAGCTCGAAGTGGAGGTCACCCGCGGCCTGGTGCATCTGGGCCGTCAGCTCCTGGATGAGTCCGGCGAGGTCGGCCGCGGCGACCGGCTCGGACCGCCGCGCCCCGAGGGCGATGTCGGCCGCCGCCGCTCCCCGGCCACCACGCCCACCGTCGCTCTTGCCCCGCGAGCGGGCGCGGCCCGAGCCGAGGAGGGCCTCGGTGTCGGCGTCCTCGCGCTGGAGCATGTCGGTGATGTCGGCGATCTTCTTGCGCAGCGGCTGCGGGTCGATGCCGTTGGCCCGGTTGTAGGCGAGCTGCTTCTCGCGCCGGCGCGAGGTCTCCTCGACGGCCTCGGCCATCGAGGGGGTCACCTGGTCGGCGTACATGTGCACCTGGCCGGAGACGTTGCGGGCCGCTCGACCGATCGTCTGGATCAGCGAGCGGCTCGAGCGCAGGAAGCCCTCCTTGTCGGCGTCGAGGATCGCGACGAGCGAGACCTCGGGCAGGTCGAGACCCTCGCGGAGCAGGTTGATGCCGACGAGGACGTCGAACTCACCGAGTCGCAGCTCGCGGAGGAGCTCGACGCGGCGCAGGGTGTCGATGTCGGAGTGGAGGTAGCGGACCCGCACGCCCTTGTCGAGGAGGTAGTCGGTGAGGTCCTCGGCCATCTTCTTCGTCAGCGTCGTGACGAGGACGCGCTCGTCCTTGTCGGCGCGGGTGCGGATCTCGTGGAGCAGGTCGTCGATCTGGCCCTTGGTCGGCTTGAGGATGATCTCGGGGTCGACCAGCCCGGTGGGCCGGATGATCTGCTCGACGACGCCGGACGCCTTCTGCAGCTCGTAGGCCCCCGGCGTCGCCGAGAGGTAGACGGTCTGGCCGATGCGGTCGAGGAACTCCTCCCAGCGCAGCGGCCGGTTGTCCATGGCCGACGGGAGACGGAAGCCGTGGTCGACGAGGGTGCGCTTGCGCGACATGTCGCCCTCGTACATCGCACCGATCTGCGGGACCGTGACGTGGGACTCGTCGATGACGAGGAGGAAGTCCTCCGGGAAGTAGTCGAGGAGGCAGTTCGGCGCCGTGCCGCGGGCGCGACCGTCGATGTGCATCGAGTAGTTCTCGATGCCGGAGCAGGAGCCGACCTGGCGCATCATCTCGATGTCGTACGTGGTGCGCATCCGCAGGCGCTGCGCCTCGAGCAGCTTGCCCTGCTTCTCGAACAGGGCGAGCTGCTCCTCGAGCTCGGCCTCGATGCCGGCGATCGCCCGCTCCATCCGCTGCGGCCCCGCGACGTAGTGCGATGCCGGGAAGACGTACATCTCCTTCTCCTCGCGGACGACCTCACCGGTGACCGGGTGGAGCGTGTAGAGCGCCTCGACCTCGTCGCCGAAGAACTCGATGCGGACCGCGAGCTCCTCGTACATCGGGATGATCTCGACCGTGTCGCCGCGGACGCGGAAGGTGCCCCGGGTGAAGGCGAGGTCGTTGCGGGTGTACTGCATGCCGACGAACCGCCGGAGCAGGTCGTCGCGCGGGACCTCGTCGCCGACCTTGAGCCGCACCATCCGGTCGACGTACTCCTGCGGCGTGCCGAGGCCGTAGATGCACGACACGGAGGCGACGACGATGACGTCGCGCCGGGTCAGCAGGCTGTTGGTGGCGCTGTGCCGGAGCCGCTCGACCTCGTCGTTGATCGAGGAGTCCTTCTCGATGTAGGTGTCGGTCTGCGGGACGTACGCTTCGGGCTGGAAGTAGTCGTAGTAGCTGACGAAGTACTCGACGGCGTTGTGCGGCAGGAGCTCGCGGAACTCGTTGGCGAGCTGCGCCGCGAGCGTCTTGTTCGGCGCCATGACGAGGGTGGGGCGCTGCACCTGCTCGACGAGCCAGGCCGTGGTGGCCGACTTGCCGGTGCCGGTGGCGCCGAGGAGCACCGTGTCGGTCTCGCCGGCGTTGACGCGCCGGGCGAGGTCGGCGATCGCGGTCGGCTGGTCACCGGCGGGCTGGAAATCGGAGACGACCTGGAACGGTGCCACGCGGCGCTGGAGGTCGGTGGTCGGGCGCATGGGACTACGGTATGCCGCGCCACCGACAGGCCGCGGCGCGCGGCCGCGTCCGAGACACGACGGGCAGGGACGGGCCACCCGGCCGGCGCGCGCCGTGCCACGATGGCGTCCGTGTCCGCTCCTCCGTCCACCCGGCGCGGCTCGAACCTGCCCCGGGTCGGCGACTACAACCAGGTCGTCGTCCTCGACGCGATCCGTCGCCACCCGGAGGGCGTGAGCCGCACCGAGGTGGCGACGCTCACCGGCCTGTCGCCCCAGGCGGTGTCCAACATCTGCCGGCGGCTGATCGACCTCGACCTCGTCGTCGAGACCGACCGCCGCGCCCAGGGCCCCGGCAAGCCCCGCACCCCCCTCACCCTCAGGCCCGGGGGCCGGTTCGCCGTCGGCGTGCACCTCGACCCCGCCGTGGTCAGCCACGTCCTCCTCGACCTCACCGGCGCCCCCATGGGGCGCTCGGACCGTCCGCTGCGGCCCGGTGCGACGCCCGAGGAGGTGCTCCGCGACGTCGTCACCGACGTCGAGCGCCTCGTCAGGGACTCGGGCGTCGACCGGGCCCGGCTCGTCGGTGTGGGCGTCGCGGCCCCCGGGCCGGTCGACCACGCCGCGGGCGCCCTCGTCCGTCCGCCGAACCTCCCGGGCTGGGACCGTGTGGAGGTGCGCGGGTCGCTCGCCCGGTCCCTCGGGCTGCCCGTGCTCCTCGACAAGGACGTCGTCGCGGCGGCCGTCGGGGAGGTCTGGGCCGGTGGGGTCGGCCACACCTCGACCGCGGTCTTCCTCTACCTCGGGACCGGCGTCGGGGCCGGGCTCGTCGTCGGGGGCGAGGTCCACCGGGGCGTCTCCGGGAACGCCGGCGAGGTCGGCCACCTGGGCACCGGCGCCACGGAGCCGGCCTGCTGGTGCGGCCTCGGCGGGTGCCTCGGGGAGATCTGCTCGCCGGGGCAGGTCGTCCGACGTGCCGTGCGCGACGGCATCGTCCGCGAGGACGCCGCCGTCGACCACGCCGTCGCACCCGCCGCCCCCGCCGGCGACCCCCGACACCCGGACCAGTCGGTGCTCGACGCCTTCGCCGCCCTGTGCGACCTCGCCGACGCGGGCGACACCCGCGCGACGGGGCTGCTGGAGGGCTGGGCGGCCCACGTGGCCAAGGCGGTCGCCGACCTGGTCGACCTCCTCGACGCCGACCAGGTCGTCTTCGGCGGCCCGCTCTGGGAGCGGCTGACCCCGACGTTCCTGCGCGTCGTCCCGGGCCTGGTCCGGGGCCGGGCCGTCGGCGCCGCCATCCACCCGATCACGGTGCGCGGCACCGGTCTCGGACCGGACGTGGCCGCCCTCGGCGCCGCGAGCCTGGCCCTCGACGACGCGTTCACCCCACGGTCGGCGCGACTCCTCCACTGAGGGCGCGCCCGCGACGTGGCCCCGCACGGTGTCCCGCCCACGAGACAGTCCTCAGAACCCGTCGGGTCCTCGGCGCGCCCCCATAACTCCATTTGATGTATAAACCCATGACTAAGGCCGGGTCGACGTGGACCCGCCGGACGCGAAGGGGCATCACATGCAGCGCACACGACGCGCCGCGGCGCTCGGAGCCGCCGTCGTCTCGATCGGACTGGTCCTCGCCGGTTGCGGCTCGGGCTCCTCGGGGGCCGGGGACCCGGACACCATCACCGTGGCCTACCAACGCACCGCGCAGTTCACCCAGCTCGACGCCGTCCTCAAGAAGGCCAAGACGGAGTACGAGGCGGCCAACGCCGGCAAGAAGGTTGAGCTCGTCGCCATCGAGGCCGAGCAGGACCAGTACTTCACCAAGCTCGCGCTGATGAACCGCTCCCCCTCCACCGCTCCCGACGTCATCTACGAGGACAGCTTCCAGGTGCGGTCCGACGCCGCCGCGGGCTACCTCGCGCCCATCGACGACCAGCTCGCCCGGTGGGAGGACTGGAGCCAGTTCGACGACACCGCGAAGCAGGCCGGCCTCGGCGACGACGGCAAGACCTACGGGGTCTCGATGGGCACCGACACCCGGGCGCTCTACTACAACAAGAAGATCTTCGCCGAGGCGGGCCTCCCCGCCGACTGGCAGCCGAAGACCTGGGACGACGTGCTCACCGCCGCGCGGACCGTCAAGGAGAAGGTCCCCGACGTCACGCCCATCAACGTCTACGCGGGGAAGGCCCAGGGCGAGGCCACGTCGATGCAGGGCTTCGAGATGCTTCTGTACGGAACCGGGTCGACGCTCTACGACACCGACGCGAAGAAGTGGGTCCGCGGGTCGAAGGGCTTCGTCGACTCCCTCGGCTTCTACGAGACGATCTTCACCGAGAAGCTCGCCCCGTCCCTCGACGTCGCCCTCGACGCCGCCGCCGGGGCCCGTGTGGCGACCGAGCTGCTGCCCAAGGGCCAGCTCGCCATCGCCCTCGACGGCTCGTGGCTGCCCGGCCAGTGGATCTCCGGCGAGAACCAGTGGCCGGAGTGGGAGGAGACGATGGGCTTCGCGCCGATGCCGACCCAGACCGGCGCCGAGCCCGGCGCGACCTCCATGTCGGGCGGCTGGCTGCTCTCGGTCGGCTCGCAGGCCTCGGACAAGGACGCGGCGTTCGACTTCATCGCCGTCGCGCTGAACCGGGAGAACTCGCTGAAGTACGACACCGAGAACAGCCAGATCGCGGTCCGCAAGGACGTCGCGACCGACGAGAAGTACCTGTCGTTCAACCCCTCGTTCGAGTTCTTCTCCTCGCTCGTGCCGGTGACGACGTTCCGGCCGGCGACTCCCGACTACTCGCAGATCTCGGGCAACATCCAGGTCGCCGTGGAGTCGGTCGCCACCGGCTCGGCCAGCCCGGAGGAGGCCGCCCGCACCTACGACGAGGGGCTCGTCGGGATCGTGGGCGAGGACAAGGTCACCGGCGGCTGAGGTGGCCACCGTCGACACCGCCACCCCGGCCCGCCCCAGCGGCGGGCCGGGGCCGGCGCGCCCCGGGAAGGGCGACACCGGCCGCCGCGGCCTGCTCCGCCTCATGCCGCTGACACCGGCGGTCGTGCTCATGGGGATCTTCCTCGTCGGCCCGATCGGCTACGCGCTCTACGGGTCGCTGACGAACGCCGCCCTGACCGGCTACCGCGCCGCCTCCCCCGAGTTCGTGGGGCTGGAGAACTACGAGAAGCTCTTCACGAGCGGCCAGTTCTGGCAGTCGGTCTGGCTCACCCTCGTCTTCGTCGTCGGCTCCGCCGTCATCGGCCAGAACGTCCTCGGGATGTCGCTGGCGGTCCTCGTGCGCAGCGGCCCGAGGCGGCTCGGCTCCGCGGTCACCGCCCTCGTCGTCACGGCGTGGGTCCTGCCCGAGATCGTCGCCGCGTTCGCGCTCTACGCCTTCTTCGCGACCGACGGCACCCTCAACGAGGTGATCTCGTGGTTCGGCCTCGAGGGGCCGACCTGGCTGCTGACCTTCCCGATGCTCTCCGTCGTCCTCGCGAACGTCTGGCGCGGGACGGCCTTCTCGATGATGGTCTACGGCGCGGCGCTCGCCGAGGTCCCGCCCGAGCTCACCGAGGCCGCCGAGATCGACGGCGCCCGATGGCACCAGCGCTTCCTGCGCATCACCCTCCCGCTCGTCCGCCGCTCGATCGCCACGAACATGATGCTGACGACGCTCCAGACGCTCGGCGTGTTCACCCTCATCTGGGTCATGACCGGCGGTGGTCCCGGGACGAAGAGCTCGACCCTCCCGGTCCTCGCGTACCAGCAGGCGTTCAAGTTCGCGCAGGTCGGCTACGGGACGGCGATCGCCACGGTGACCCTCCTCGTCGGCGCGATCTTCGCCGTCGTCTACGTCCGCGTGCTCAAGCCGGAGGTCGACTGATGACCGCGCGAACCTCGTCCGCTCCCGCCGTCGACGCGGTACCGGCGCCGCCTGCCGCGGGTCGCCCGCGCGCACCGCGCCCGCGGCGGGCCACCTCGCCCTCGCGGCACGGAGCGCGGCTCGCCTCCGCCGCGGCCCTCGTCGTCGTGGCGCTCGCGTTCGTCGTGCCGCTGGCGTGGATCCTCCTCGCGTCGGTCGACCCGGACGCCACCGTGTCGGTGGGGCTCCCCTCCGAACCGACGGCGGACAACTACCGGGCGGTCCTCACCCCCGAGCTCACGGCGCGCCCCCTCCTCAACTCGCTCGTCGTCTCCGGGGCGACCGCGCTCGTGACGGTGCTCGTGGCCACGCTCGCGGCGTACCCGCTCTCCCGGTACCGGATGCGCTTCAACCGGGCCTTCATGCACACGATCCTCTTCGGCAGCTGCCTGCCGGTCACGGCCGTCATGGTCCCGGTCTACGCGCTCTTCGTCGCGCTGGGGATGCTCGACTCGATCCCCGGGACGGTGTTCTTCCTCGCGGCGACCTCGCTGCCGATGGCGGTGTGGATGACGAAGAACTTCATGGACTCGGTGCCGATCTCCCTCGAGGAGGCGGCCTGGGTCGACGGAGCGGGGTCGATGCAGGCCCTGCGCCGCATCGTCATCCCCCTGATGCGCCCCGGCCTCGCCGTCGTGTTCATCTTCGTCTTCACCCAGGCGTGGGGGAACTTCTTCGTCCCGTTCGTCCTCCTCCTCGACCCGGCCAAACAGCCTGCGGCCGTGTCGATCTACACGTTCTTCGGGACGAACGGTGCCGTGGCGTACGGGCAGCTCGCCGCGTTCTCCGTCCTCTACTCGCTGCCCGTGCTCGCCCTGTACCTCGTCGTCCAGCGCCTCGCCGGAGGGTCCTTCGCCCTCGCCGGTTCCGTCAAGGGTTGAGAAGGGATCACCACCCGTGCACGACAACAGCCACCTCGTGACGATGCGTGTCGACCGGTTCGTCCGGGAGCGCCTCCTCCCCCACACCCACCGACGCCGGCACCCCCTCGAGGTGCGGCAGTGGGTGGTGCCGGGCGAGCCGGTGCCGTTCGCCGAGGCCGTCTCGGAGCACTTCGAGCCGGTCTCCCCCGGCACCGCGTGGGGCCGGCCGTGGGGCACGACCTGGTTCCGCGCCACCGGCACCGTGCCCCAGGGGTGGGGCGGGGACGGGACCCGGCTCGAGGTCGTCGCGGACATCGGCTACAGCGAGGCGCACCCCGGCTTCCAGGCCGAGGCGACCGCGTACCGACCCGACGGAACCGTGGTCAAGGGGCTCCACCCCCGCAACCGGTACCTCGCGGTCCCGGACGTGTCCGAGGACGGGGCGGTCGACGTCCTCCTCGAGGCGTCGTCGAACCCCGACGTCGCCGGAGGAGGGTCGTTCACCTTCGAGCCCACGCCGTTCGGCGACCTGCGCACCGCGGGGGACGCCCCCCTCTACCGGCTCGGCCGGGTCGACGTCGTCGAGCTCGACATCGCCGTCTGGGAGCTGCTCCAGGACGTGGTGGCCCTGCGCGGGCTCGTCGACGAGCTGCCCCGGGAGGGCAGCCGGCGCGCCGCCGTCCTCCGCGCGCTCGAGGACGCCGTCGACGCGGTCGACCCCGACGACGTGAGCGGCACGGCCGCCGACGGACGGGCCGCCCTGGCCCCCGCCCTCGGTGCTCCCGCCGACGCCAGCGCCCACCGGGTCCTCGCCGTCGGGCACGCCCACATCGACTCGGCGTGGCTGTGGCCCACGCGCGAGACGGCGCGCAAGTGCGCCCGCACCTTCGCCAACGTCCTCGCCCTCATGGACGAGGACGACGACCTCGTCTTCGCGTGCTCCTCGGCGCAGCAGTACGCCTGGGTCCGCGACGCCCAGCCCGAGCTGTTCGAGCGGATCAGGGAGCGCGTGCGCGAGGGGCGCTTCGTCCCGGTCGGTGGCATGTGGGTGGAGTCGGACACGAACATGCCCGGCGGCGAGGCCCTCGCCCGGCAGCTCGTCGCGGGCAAGCGCTTCTTCCTCGAGGAGCTCGGCGTCGAGCCGGAGGACGTCTGGCTGCCCGACTCCTTCGGCTACACCGCCGCGATGCCCCAGATCGCCCTCGCCGCCGGCTCGCGGTGGTTCCTCACCCAGAAGCCGTCGTGGAACGAGACGAACCGGATGCCGCACCACACCTTCTGGTGGGAGGGCATCGACGGCTCGCGCGTCTTCACCCACTTCCCGCCGGCGGACACGTACAACTCCGACGTCTCGGCCACCGACCTCGCCCGCGCGGAGCGGAACTTCGCGGAGAAGGGGAGGGCCTCCCTCTCCCTGCTCCCCTTCGGCTACGGCGACGGCGGCGGTGGCCCCACCCGCGAGATGCTCGCCGCGGCCCACCGGACGGCAGACCTCGAGGGGTCGCCGCGCGTCGAGCTCGGCGACCCGCACGACTTCTTCCGCCGGGCCGAGGAGGAGTACCCCGGCGCCCCGGTCTGGACCGGGGAGATGTACCTCGAGTTCCACCGGGGGACCTACACCTCCCAGGCTCGCACCAAGCGCGGCAACCGGCGCAGCGAGCACCTGCTCCGCGAGGCCGAGCTGTGGGCGACGACCGCTGCCGTGCACACCGGGGCCGCGTACCCGTACGACGAGCTCGAGGGCGCGTGGCACACCGTGCTGCTCCAGCAGTTCCACGACATCCTCCCGGGGTCCTCGATCGCGTGGGTGCACCGGGAGGCCGAGGCGAACTACGCGCGCGTCGCCGAGACCCTCGAGGGCCTCATCGCCGCATCGCTCGGCGACCTCGCCGGCCCCGGGGAGGCGACGGTCGCCTTCAACGCCGCTCCGCACCGGCACGGCGAGGTGCCCGCGCTCGGGGCGACGGTCCGGCCCGAGGGCGGGTCGCCGACCGTCCCCGTCCGGGTGGAGGACGCGTCCGACTCCGCCACGGGTGGGTGGGTCCTCGACAACGGCCTGGTCCGCGTGGTGGTCGACCGCGACGGCCTCCTCGCCTCGGTCCTCGACCTGAGGGCGGGTGGTCGTGAGGTCCTGGCCCCGGGGGCCCGCGGTGCGCTGCTCCAGCTGCACCGGGACACCCCGACGCAGTGGGACGCCTGGGACGTCGACGAGCACTACCGGCGGCACACGACCGACCTCACCGACGCCGACTCCGTCGAGCTGCTCGAGAAGGGTCCGCACCGCGCGGCGCTGCGGGCGATCCGGCGGTTCGGGTCCTCCCGTGTCGAGCAGGTCATCGCCCTGGAGGCCGACAGCGCGGTCGTGGGGGTCGAGCTCGACGTCGACTGGCGCGAGCGCCAGAAGCTGCTCAAGCTCGCCTTCCCCCTCGACGTCCACGCCGACCGGGCCGCGTCCGAGATCCAGTTCGGCCACGTCGTGCGCCCCACGCACGCGAACACCTCGTGGGACGCCGCCCGCTTCGAGACGTGCGCGCACCGCTGGGTGCACGTCGGCGAGGCCGGCTACGGCGCCGCCGTCGTCAACGACTCGACGTACGGGCACGACGTCGGCCGCTCGGCCCGCTCCGACGGCCGGGCCGCGCCGGGGACCACGACGACGGTGCGGCTCTCCCTGCTCCGAGCCCCGCTGTACCCCGACCCCGAGGCCGACCAGGGCGGTCACCGCCTCAGGGCCGGCCTCGTCGTCGGGGCGCAGGTGCCCGAGGCCGTCGTCGAGGGCTACCGGGCCAACCTCCCGGTCCGTGAGGTCCGGGGCGGCTCCGCTCCCGCGCCGGTCCTCACCGTCGAGGGCGACGACGGCATCGTCGTCGAGGCGGTCAAGCTCGCCGAGGACCGCAGCGGGGACGTCGTCGTCCGCCTGTACGAGGCGCACGGCGGCCGGGCCGCGGGCCGCGTCGTCCCCGGCTTCGCGTGCTCCGGCATCGAGGAGACCGACCTCCTCGAGCGTCCGCTCGAGGAGGCCGGCGCGCTGACCGGCGCGGACGGCGACCTCGTCCTGCGGCCGTTCCAGATCGTCACCCTGCGCCTGCGGAGGGCCTGAGACGTCTGGCCGGTGTCGGTGCCGGGTGGGAGGATCCGGCCATGACACCGGTCGACGAGCGCGCACTGCCCGCCCCCGACGGCAGCACCGGGCTCGACCCGGACGACTGGGACTCCTTCCGCTCGCTCGCGCACCGGGTCGTCGACGACCTCGTCGACCACCTGGCGACGCGGCGGGACCAGCCCGTGTGGCGTCCCATGCCCGACGACGTCCGGGCGTCGTTCGACTCCCCACTCCCCCGCGCCGCAGCAGGGGCGGCGGAGGCGTACGCCGCGGTCAGCGAGCGGGTCGTCCCGTACTCGATGGGCAACGACCACCCCCGGTTCTGGGGCTGGTACATGGGGGCGGGCAACCCCGTCGGCAACCTCGCCGACCTCGTCGCGAGCGTCCTCAACCCCAACCTCGGCGGGGCCGACCACGCGCCCGTCCTCGTCGAGCAGCAGGTCGTGCGCTGGTGCGCCGAGGCGGCGGGCTACCCCACGTCGGCCAGCGGACTGCTCGTCGGCGGGGCGTCCGAGGCGAACATGGTCGGCCTCGCGGTGGCCCGTTCGGCCCGGATCGGCCCCTCCCTGCGCCAGGTGGGCCTCCCCCGCGACCGCCGTTTCGCGGTCTACGCCTCGAGCGAGGTGCACAGCTGCCACCGCAAGAGCTGTGAGCTCCTCGGGTTCGGGGCCTCGGCCCTGCGCACCGTCCCCGTCCGCGCCGACTTCACCCTCGACGTCGACGCCGTCGCCGCGGCCATCGCCGCCGACCGAGCCGCCGGCATCGAACCGCTCGCGGTGGTCGCCAGCGCGGGCACGGTGAACACCGGGGCGGTCGACGACCTCGAGGCCGTCGCCGACCTGTGCGAGCGGGAGCACCTCTGGTTCCACGTCGACGGCGCCATCGGCGGGTTCCTCGCGCTCAGCGGCTCGGGCGACGCGGTGCGCGGCATCGAGCGGGCCGACTCCGTCGCCCTCGACCTCCACAAGTGGATGCAGGCCCCCATCGACGTCGGGCTCGTCCTCGTCCGCCACGAGCCGGACCACCGGCAGGCGTTCTCCGTCGTCCCCGACTACCTTGCCCACGCCCAGCGCGGCATCGCGGCCGGCGAGGTGTGGTTCTCCGAGTACGGCCTCGCCCTCTCGCGCGGGTTCCGCGCCCTGCGGGTCTGGATGGCGTTCACGGCCTACGGCGCCGACGCGTTCGGGGCGGTCATGGACCGCACCACCGCCCAGGCCCACCGGCTGGCCGGGCTCGTCGACGACCACCCCGAGGTCGAGCGGCTCGCGCCGGTCGGGTGCGACATCGTCTGCCTGCGCTACACGGCACCCGGGCTCGACGACGCCGCCCTCGACGCGGTCAACCACGAGGTCGTCATCCGGGTGCAGGAGAGCGGCGTCGCGATCGTCACCGACACGGTGCTGCGCGGGGTCGTCGCCGTGCGCGTCGCCATCGGCAACCACCGCACCCGCGACGACGACCTCGACCTCTTCCTCGCCGAGCTCGTCCGGCACGGGCGCGACGTCGTCGCCGGGCTCACCACCAGCCCTGCTTCCGCGCCCAGCGCAGGAGGTACAGCGACAGACCGGTCATGACGGAGACGATGGCCAGCACCCAGGGCCAGTGGGTGCGGTCGTTGACGATGACGTTCATGCCGAAGACGCTCGAGATCGCGGCCACCGGCAAGGTGATGGCGGCGATGACGGCCAGCCGTTCCGCGGCGATGAGCATCCGGGTGTCGGTGCGCGCCCGGTAGAAGTCGGTCACCCCTGCGAGGAACTCCAGCTGGCTCGAGGTGATCCGGGCGAGGCGGTCGTACTGGTCGCGCAGGTCCTCCAGCAGCCGCGGGTCGGCGCCCTCGGACCGGGAGGTGAGGGTCACGGCCCGCGCGAGGACCTCGGCGCCCTGGGTGGCCATGGTCCGCACGGTGAGCAGCGTGTGGCGGGTCGTGAAGAGCTCGTCGAGGAACTCCTGCGGGTGGTCGTCGTCGGCCTGCGCCATGACCCGCTGCTCGAGGGTCCCGACCTCCTGGGCGAACTGGTTGACGAGCCGCTCCTGGACGTTGGTCAGCGACGACACGAGCGCGTAGACGAGCGCGACGGGTCCGTCGGGCCGCAGCCGGCCGGCGTCGAGCCGCGCGGCGACCTCCTCGGTCTCGCGGACCATCGAGGCCAGCGGGACGACCGGGTTGCGGGGACCGTGGAGGGTGACGAGGAACCCGGGCCCGAGGTAGAGGTCGAGCTCGAGGTAGTGGACGTGCCCGCCCGCCCCCGGCTCGGGCCGGTGCAGCGCGAGGTAGAGGACGTCCCCGTAGTGGTGCAGGCGGGCGATGTGGTTGCGCGACAAGCCGTCCTGGGCCGCCTTGGGGTGGACGCCGAAGACCTCGCGCAGCATCGTCGCGGTCGAGTCGTCCGGCTCGGGGACGTCGACCCACACCCACCGGGACCCTGCTGCGAGGACGTCGGGTACCGCGTCGACGTCACCCGTCGTCACCGCTCCGGTGCTCGCGTCCACGACGCGCACCGACATCCCGGTCATGACACCGAACGCTACTGCCCGGTGACCTCGGGGGGCTGCCAGCCGGAGGCCGCCGCCCAGGCGCGGGCCCGCGCGCCTGCCGCCTCGAACCAGGGCTCCTTGGCCTCCGCGTAGCGGTCGGTCGTCGCGACCCGGCCGGCGAGGGAGGTCTTCATCGCGGCGTAGGCGTCGCGCTCCTCGGCGTCGGCGCGCAGCCAGTCGCGGAAGACGAGCGCCCACTCCCAGCCCGGGGAGCCGACCTCGCGGACGTGGACGTGGGCCACGCGACCGGGGTCGCAGGAGCCGTGGAACCGCTTCGGCCACGTCGTGCCGTCGCCGCCGTTGTCGTGCCACTCGCCAGGCAGGCGGACGAACCCCGCGGCCGCCATCGCGTCGACGAAGTGCGGATCGTCGGCGTCCTCGAGCGACCGGACGCCGAGCTGGAGGTCGACGACGTCCTTCGCGACGAGGTTGGGCACCGCCGTGGACCCGATGTGGTCGAAGGTGACGGCGACGTCGCCGACCGCGTGGCGCAGCCGCGCGAGGAGCCGCTTCGCCTGGGCGGGCCACGTCGGGTCCGGCGGGGCGAGGGTCGGGTGCGCGAGGCGCGACCGGATGCCGTGGCGCAGGTTGGCCTCGAAGGGTTCGAGCCGCTCGTGCCACAGCCGCAGCACGGCGGCGCGCAGCGCCGGGACGGTGCCCTCGTTGTCCAGCCACACGTCGGCCGCCGCCCGGCGGGCGTCGTCGTCGGCCTGGGCCACGATGCGGGCCCGGGCGTCGTCCTCGGGCATCCCGCGCTCGTCGACGAGACGGCTCAGGCGGGTCTGCTCGCCGGCGCCGACGACGACGACCAGGTGGTACTGGGCGCCCATGCGCTTCTCGACGAGCAGGGGCATGTCGTGGACGACGACCGCATCCGCGGGAGCCGCCGCGACCAGCTGCTCGGTGCGCGCCCAGATGGCCGGGTGGGTGATGCGCTCGAGGTCGCGCAGCGCGTCGGGGTCGCCGAACACGAGGCGGCCCAGCGCCGGTCGGTCGAGGGTGCCGTCGTCGGTGAGGACGCCGGTTCCGAAGCGCTCGACGACCGCAGCGAGCCCCGGGGTGCCCGGCTCGACGACCTCGCGCGCCACGACGTCGGCGTCGACGACGACGGCGCCGAGGGAGGCCAGCTGCGCGGAGACGGTCGACTTGCCCGACCCGATTCCCCCGGTGAGGCCCACGCGCAGCATGCGCCCGACCCTAGTGCGGCGACACGCCGGACCCGACCTCTGTCCGGACGTCGGCCCAGAGGTCGGCGAGGGCCGCGTCGAACGCCCCGGTGCCGAGCGGTCCGTCGAGACCGCGGTTGGTCAGGAGGACGACCGTGCGCTCGGCCGCGGGCTCCGCGATCCCCAGGGTGCCGGTGCCACCGCTCCACCCGGCCGACCCCGCGCGGGGGCCCCGCGGGTCGTCGGCGGTCCCGACCGAGACGTGCCAGCCGAACGAGTAGCCGTGCGGCACGACCCGCCGGCTCGCCGTGAGCTGGACCTCGTCGAGGGCAGCGGTCCGGACGCGGCGAGCGGCCGCGTCGCCGAGCACGGACGGGGCCACGAGCTCCGCGAGGACGCGGGCGGTGTCGGCGGCGGTCCCCCAGAGCCCGCAGGAGAGGGTGAGCATCCCCGGTTCCTGTGCCCCGTCCGGCTCGATGGCCGTCCACCCGTCGCCGTCGTCGTACCAGGCGTCGGCGCGCTGCTCCGCCGGCGGGACGGAGAACCGGAGCGAGGTCGCGCCGAGCGGTCCGGTGAGGCGGTCGGCGACGAGGCGGTCGAGGGGCACCCCGGTGGCGCGCGCCAGCACGACCGACAGCACGTCGGTCGACGTGTGGTACGCCCAGCCCTCCCCGGGCTGGAAGCCGAGCGGCAGCTCAGCGAGCCGGGCCAGGAAGGTCGCGTCGTCGATGCCGGGCGCCACGGGCCCGGGGTGCACCCCGGCCTCCCGCATCGCCCGCGCCAAGGGGGTGTCGTCGAACCGCGTCCCGAGGCCGCTCGTCATCGTCAGGAGGTCGTGGACCGTCACGGGACGGGTGGCCGCGACGGTGTCGTCGAGGGGGCCGTCCGCAGTGCGCAGCACCCGCACCGCGGCGAGCTCGGGCACCCAGCGCCGGACCTCGTCCTCCGGCACGAGCACGCCCTCGTCGACGAGCACCGACGCGAGCAGCCCGGCGACGGGCTTGGACAGCGAGGCCAGCCGGTACGAGGTGGACGCCTCGACCGCCCGCCCGCCGTCCGGGGCGGTCACCCCCCGCGTCGCGACCTCGAGGTCCCCGTCGCGCCCGACGACGGCCACCGAGTAGCCGAGGAGGTCTCCGTCGTCGACGAGGCGGTCGAGGTGCACCAGCGCCGGCAGGAGACCCACGCCGCTCAGCCCTCGGCCAGCCGTGCCGGGAAGCCGCCCGTCGCGACCGGGCCCCAGCGGGTGGGGGTGATCCGCAGCAGCGACTTGCCCTGCGTCACCATCGCCGCGCGGTACTCGTCCCAGTCGGGGTGCTCGCCCGAGATGTTCCGGAAGTACTCGACGAAGGGCTCGACGTCGTCGACCGCGTCGACGACCTCGGCCTCCCCGTCGACCTGGACCCACGGACCGCCGAAGTCGTCGGAGAGGACGACGACGCTGACCCTGGGGTCGCGCCGGGCGTTGACCGTCTTGGCCCGTTCGGGATAGCTCGTGACGACGATCCGCCCGGCGTCGTCGACACCTCCCGTGACGGGCGAGGCCTGGGGCCTGCCGTCGGCCCGCGTCGTGAGGAGGACGAGGTGGTGGCGGGGGCGGACGAACTCGAGCAGCTCCTCGAGCTCGACGGCGGTGGTGGTCGCGATGGTCCGTGGCATGCCCGCCACCCTGCCACGGGGCACCGCGCGGCGGAGCCGCACGCTCCGGCTGGTGACCAGCGGGTAGCCTCCCCTGCGTGACGAGCCCGCCCGCGCCTGCCGCCGCCGACACGAGGGTCTCGGCCCTCGACGGGCTGCGGGGCGTGACGATCGTCCTCGTCGTCCTCGGCCACGCCGGGAACCTCGTCTGGCCGACGGCCGCCCTCGACGAGGTCCCCGTGCTGCGCAGCTTCCTCCACGGTGGGGCGGTCGGCGTGTTCTTCGTCGTCGGCGGCTACATCGTCACGCGGGGCCTCCTGCGGGAGCTCGACCGAGGCACGAGCGACCCCGTGCGCTTCTACCTGCGCCGGCTCGTGCGCCTCGGCGTCCAGGTCGTCCCGCTGGCCGGGGCCGTCCTCCTCGTCCACGCCGTCGACCCGATCGACCCGTTCAGCACGCGCGCGACCGTCGAGTCGAGCATCAACCTCGTGACGCACACGACGAACCTGCACGCGGCCACCGACCTGTTGAGCACCCGGTCCGATCTCGGGCACATGTGGTACCTCGCCGTGCAGCAGCAGGTGTACCTCGTGCTCCCGCTCCTCGTCGTCCTCCTCGGCGGGCGCCGGTGGCTGCTCGCGAGCGTGCTCGTCGAGGGCGCGGTGGCAAGCGTCCTGTGGCGCCACCACGTCCTGGACACGGCGGGGTGGATCGAGGCGACCGTCTCGACCCTGTGCCGGGCCGACGCCGTCCTCGTCGGCGCCCTCGTCGCGATCCTCGCCGAGGCGCTGCGACGACGGCGCGGCCTCGGGGCGGGCACCATCGCGGTCGGCGCGCTCGCCCTCCTCGTCCTCATGGGCACCCTGGGCGAGCTCGGCCAGGAGTTCCTCTACCTGCGGTGGTGGGGCGTGCTGTTCACCATCGCGGCCGCGACCACCGTGCTCGGCATCGCCCTCGTGGACCGCCCGACCGTGGTGACGAGGATCCTCTCGCTGCCGGCGCTCACCTGGTTGGGTCGGGCCTCCCTCGCGATCTTCATCTGGCACCTCCCCCTGTTCTTCCTCGTCCAGCGCCACACGACCGAGTGGACCTGGCCGCCGCGCGCCATCACGACGTTCGCCCTCCTCGCCGGCGTCGTGTGGGTCGCGCACCGCTACCTCGACGAGCCGGCCCGCAGGTGGCTGCGCGTCCACCTGCGACCAGAGCCCCCGCCGGAGGCCGCCGCGCCTCCCGTCGCCCCGGAGCCGGCCACGACGGGGACGCGGTCGTGAGCGGGGACGAGGTCGTCGTGTCGCGGCAGAGGGCCCGGGGCTCGGGCCGCTCGTCGGTCCTCGACGGCGTCCGCGGCGTCGCGATGCTCCTCGTCGTCCTCTCCCACTCGTGGACGGTCTGGCCCGCCGACCGTCGCGGGACCCTCGGCTCGCTCGAGGCCCTGTTCTCCAGCGGCAGCGTCGCGGTCAGCATCTTCTTCGTCCTCACCGGCTTCCTCGTGACCCGGACCTTCATGGCCCGCCACGACGCCGCGGGCCCGGTCGGCCCGCTCGCGTGGTTCACCGGCCGCATCCTGCGGATCTCGGTGCAGGTCTGGCTCCTCCTGGCCGCGGTGTACGCGATGGCGCGCCTCGACCCCACCGATCTCACCCCGCCCGCGGTCACCGAGCGCTCGCTCGTCGCCGCGGCCACCTACACGTGGAACACCTACGTGCGCGACAACGCCCTCTCGGCCCGCTCCGACATCGGCGCGCTGTACTTCCTGTGCATCGACGTCCAGGTGCTCAGCGCCTTCCTCGTCGCGTTCCTCCTGCTCGCCCGCGCCCGGCGGCTGCTCACGGGCGGCGTGCTCGTCCTCCTCGTCGGCTCGTCGGTGTGGCGGGCCCTCGTGTTCGAGCAGGAGGGCTGGTTCCACGCCACGCTCACGACGGTGAGCCGGATGGACGCCATCCTCTGGGGCATCGCGGCGGCGCTCCTTGTCGAGCGGCTCGTGGCCGTCCGGCGGCGGGGTGCCGCGGTGCTCGGCGCGGCGACCCTCGTGGTCCTCGGCTGCATCGCGAGCACGGCCTTCTGGGGCCTCGAGGCGTACTTCACCGTCGTCGGCCCGCTGGTCGGGTTCGCCACCGCGCTGCTCGTCCTCGGCGACGCCGCACCGCGCTCGCACGGCACGTACGCCGACCGCTTCTGGGGCTGGCGCCCGTTCGCCGTGGTCGGGCGGGCCTCGCTCTCGGTGTTCCTCTGGCACATCCCGGTCTTCGAGGCCGTCGCGCGCCACACGCCGACGTGGCACCCGTTCCCGCGCAGCGTCGTCGCGCTCGTCGTCCTCGCCGCCGTCGTCGTCGTCGTCGAGCGTCTCGTGGGCCGTCCGGTCACCGCCTTCGTCGGGCGGCTCGCGGGCCACAGCGCCCGCCGGCCGCGTCGAGTGCACCTGCCGTCCGAGCGCCCGCTCGTCCCCACCGCCTGACCCCCGATGCACCGAGGCCCGGCCCCCTCGTGGGGGCCGGGCCTCGGTGCGGTGAACCGGTGCGCCGTGACGGCGCGGTGGCTCAGTTGCCGGTGAGCTTCTCGCGCAGCGCGGCCAGCGCCTCGTCGGAGGCGAGGGTGCCCTCGCTCGCCGGGGCCGGCGGACGCGGGGCGCTGCCGGTGTCGGACGAGGCGGCGCCGGACTCCGAGGAGTACGAGGTCTCGTTGCTGCCGCCGGCGGCCTCGGCGTCGGCCTTGGCGGCCGCGTCGACCTGGGCGCGGTGCGCCTCCCAGCGGGCGTGGGCCTCGGCGTACTGCTTCTCCCAGGTCTCCCGCTGCGACTCGAAGCCCTCGAGCCACTCGTTGGTCTCCGGGTCGAAGCCCTCGGGGTACTTGTAGTCACCCTTCTCGTCGTACTCGGCGGCCATGCCGTACAGGGTCGGGTCGAACTCGACCTGGTTGGCGCCGTCCTCGTTCGCCTGCTTGAGCGAGAGCGAGATGCGGCGACGCTCGAGGTCGATGTCGATGACCTTGACGAAGATGTCGGTGCCGACGGTGACGACCTGCTCGGGCAGCTCGACGTGGCGCTCGGCCAGCTCGGAGATGTGCACCAGGCCCTCGATGCCGTCGTCGACGCGGACGAACGCACCGAACGGGACGAGCTTGGTGACCTTGCCCGGGACGACCTGACCGATCGCGTGGGTCCGGGCGAAGTGCTGCCACGGGTCCTCCTGGGTCGCCTTCAGCGACAGGGAGACGCGCTCGCGGTCCATGTCGACGTCGAGGACCTCGACGGTGACCTCGTCGCCGACCTCGACGACCTCGGACGGGTGGTCGATGTGCTTCCAGGACAGCTCGGAGACGTGGACGAGACCGTCGACGCCGCCGAGGTCCACGAACGCACCGAAGTTGACGATCGAGGACACGACACCGGAGCGGACCTGGCCCTTGCCGAGCTCCTTGAGGAAGGTCGTGCGGACCTCGCTCTGGGTCTGCTCCAGCCACGCACGGCGCGACAGGACCACGTTGTTGCGGTTCTTGTCGAGCTCGATGATCTTGGCCTCGATCTCCTTGCCGACGTAGGGCTGGAGGTCGCGGACGCGGCGCATCTCGACGAGCGAGGCCGGGAGGAAGCCCCGCAGGCCGATGTCGAGGATGAGGCCACCCTTGACGACCTCGATGACGGAGCCGGTGACGACGCCGTCCTCCTCCTTGATCTTCTCGATCGTGCCCCAGGCGCGCTCGTACTGGGCGCGCTTCTTGGACAGGATCAGGCGACCCTCCTTGTCCTCCTTCTGGAGGACCAGGGCCTCGACCTCGTCGCCGACGGAGACGACCTCGTTCGGGTCGACGTCGTGCTTGATGGACAGCTCGCGCGAGGGGATGACGCCCTCGGTCTTGTAGCCGATGTCGAGCAGGACCTCGTCGCGGTCCACCTTGACGATGCGGCCCTCGACGATGTCGCCGTCGTTGAAGTGCTTGATCGTCGCGTCGATCGCGGCGAGGAGGTCTTCCTCGGTGCCGATGTCGTTGATGGCAACCTGAGGGGCGGTCGTGTCGACCGTGCTGGCAGTCATGTAGTAGGAACTCCGATGTGGACAGATGGCTTCGATGGGTTGGTTCGGGCGCGCGCGTGAGCCACAGAGGTCACACGAATGCTGTCCCAGCCTACCCGTGCGCGCACGCGCCGGGCAAAACGGCCCGGCTCGCCGCGACCGCGGGCCCTGGCGCCCCCCGGGTCCGCCCGTGAGCGAGGCCGCCCGCCGTCCCGTCGGTGACCGGGAGACCCGCGCGGCCAACCGTTCGTGGTGGGACGGCGAGGCCGACGACTACTACGCCGAGCACGGCGGCTTCCTCGGTGACGCCTCCTTCGTCTGGGGGCCCGAGGGGTGGACCGAGGACGAGCTCGACCTCCTCGAGGTCCGCGACGGGATGACGGTGCTCGAGATCGGCGCCGGCGCGGCCCAGTGCTCGCGGTGGCTCGCCCGGGCGCACGACGTCCGCGTCGTCGCGACCGACCTGTCGATGGGGATGCTGCGCCGGGCCCGCGTGCTCGATGCCGCCGCCCCCGACCACGCGCCCCTCCCCTACCTCCAGGTCGACGGCACGGTGCTCCCGCTTGCCGACGCCAGCGTCGACCGGGTCTTCACCGCCTACGGGGTCGTTCCCTTCGTCGCCGACAGCGGCGCCGTCCTCGCCGAGGCGGCCCGCGTCCTGCGCCCCGGCGGGCGGTTCGTGTTCTCGACGTCGCACCCCGTGCGCTGGGCCTTCCCGGACGACCCGGGCCCGCACGGGCTGACCGCGAGGACGTCCTACTTCGACCGCACGCCCTACGTCGAGAGCGAGGCGGGGGTGGTCACCTACGCCGAGCACCACCGCACCCTCGGCGACCTCGTCCGCCAGGTCCACGCCGCGGGGCTCGTCCTCGTGGACCTCGTCGAGCCCGAGTGGCCGGCACGCAACGAGGCCACGTGGGGCGGCTGGTCGCCCCTGCGGGGGCGGGTCCTGCCGGGCACGGCGATCCTCGTCTGCGACCGTCCCTCCTGACGGGTGCCGCTCAGCGAGCGGTGGCCACCGCGCCGCCGCGGCCCGGGGACGTCGTGCGGCCGTCCTCGCTGCGTCGGCTGGTGCGGGCGAGGAGGATACCGACCGCGAGGGCGACGAGCCCGACGAGACCGCCGACGAGCGGGACGGTCGAGGTCAGCAGCGCGAGGCGCGAGCCGTTGTCCTTGGCGGCCGCGACGTTGGCGGCGACCGTCTCGTCGGTGAAGCCGTAGTCGAGCTGGAGGAACGTGTCGCCGGTGTCGGCGACGGTGCGGGTCTGGCTCTCGTTCTGGTCGATGATCGACCCGGTGCGCGGGTCGACCCACATCGTCTTCTCGGTCGAGTACTTGCCGGCGACGCCGTCGGTGATCTCGATGTCACCGTCGGTCACGGTGATGAGGAAGCGGTAGGTCTCGAGGCCGTCGATGTCCTCGGCGTCCTGGAAGACGGCGTCGACGGCCTGCCCGACGTAGCCGTCCCAGAACCTGTAGGTGCGCTGCTCGACGTCGAAGGGGAACTTGTTGACCAGGCCCTCCTTCGGCTCCGCCTCGGCCGGGAGGTTCTCGAAGTCGGCCACGGCCTCGGCGGTGCGCCGGTCGACGGCGAAGGTGTCGGTGCCCGCCGAGACGAGGCGCTTCTCCGGGTCGTCCGCCGACACGCAGTCGGGGGCGTCGCCGGTGGGGTCCTTGAGCAGGCAGGTCGAGTTCTGGAAGAGCACGACGTCGTCGGTGCTCAGCTCGGAGTCGGCGTGCGTCGTGCTCGTCGCCCGCACCTTGATCGAGTCCAGGCTCGTGCCGTTGGAGATCTGGGCGTCGCCGGTGAGCCGGGTGACGCTGTCGACGTCGAGGGGGGTCTTCTTCACCTGACCGGGCGCCCACAGCGCGGCCAGCGCGGCGACTGCCACGAGGAACGCGCCGATGAAGACGAGCAGCTTGGTCACGACACCGCGCACAGGGACCCTCCGTTGGATGTGAAGTGCTGCCGCAGCGTAGCAGTGACGAAACTCGCCGGTAACCACAACGTGGGGTGTCGGCGAGCCACGTGCGTCACACCCTTCCGGGGGGCCGGACAGTGCTTCCCCGACCCTTCCGGAGGGCCGACCCGGCACCCCCGGAGCGGCCCGGCGGGCTCGCGTCCTCGACTACGATTCGGCCCCATGGCGAACGGGGGCACGCACCGTGCACGTCCCCGCACCGCGGCCCTCGACGGGCTGCGCGGTGCGGCGATGCTCCTCGTGCTGCTCTCGCACGGATGGGCCCTGTGGTCCACCGCCCCCCTCGAGGGCTTCCCGCCGCTGCTCCACGTCCTGCAGAGCGGCAACCTCGCCGTCTCGGTCTTCCTCGTCGTCGCCGGCTTCCTCCTCACCCGCTCGCTCATCGGGCCCGGGACCGAGGAGGACGACGCGGGCCGGGTCGGCACCATCGCCGCCGCCCGTCCCCTCGAGGCGGTGCTCTCCCGCGTGGTCCGGGTCAGCGCCCAGGTCTACGTGCTCCTGGCCGTCGTCGTCGTCGTCGCCCTCGTCGACCCCAAGGAGCTCCTCACCCTCGACATGACGTTCGCGACCGTCGTCGCCGTCGCCACGTACACGTGGAACTGGTACCTCCAGACCAGCTCCCCCGTCGCCCGCCCCGACCTCGGGCACCTCTGGTACACGGCCGTCTACGTGCAGGTGACCATCGTCCTCGTCCTCCTCGTCCGCTCGCTGCGGCACCGGCGCCTCGTCCTCCTCGCGCTCGTGGCGGCGCTGCTCCTCGCGTGCACCGCATGGCGTGCGCACGTCGGGGTCTCCGAGGGCGCCTACTTCTCGCTGCTGCGCACGACGACGCGGATGGACGGGATGCTGTGGGGGGCGCTCGTCGCCCTCGCCTGGCCGTGGCTGGTCCGTGCCCGGGCCCACGCGACGACCATCGCCGGCTGGTCGCTCCTGGGGCTGCTCGGGCTCGTCCTCGCCATCGGCAACTCGATGACGTACATGGGCTGGGGCGGCGTGGGCGTCAACCTCTGCGTCGCCGCGTTCGTCGTCGCGACCCCCGGGCTGGCCGAGCACCCGCGGTGGGAACGGCTGGTCGCGTGGTCCCCCCTCGTCGTCCTCGGACGCAGCTCGCTCGCTGTGTACGTCTGGCACTACCCCGTGTTCTTCATGATCGCCCGGCACGGTGGCGCATGGCCCACGGCCGCGAAGGTCGGGCTGGCCGTGGCGGTCATCGTCGTGGCCGTGCTCCTCACGACCCGATGGGTCGAGCGACCCGCGGCCCGCGCCATGGACCGGCTGCTCCGCCGGGAGGGCGCGCTGGCGCCGGCCGGGGAACCCTTCCGCGAACCACGTCGCTGAGGGTCCGCGTCCCCGCGGTCAGCCGCGGCGGCGCAGGCGGGCGAGGCCGCCGAGGACGCGCTGCACCGCGGCGTCCGAGATGCCGAGGCGGCGCTTGGCCCGGTCGTAGAGGTCGAGGGCGCTGCGGTCGGCCCAGATGGCGACCCGCTTCACACCGTCCCCGGGGCGCGCCCGGTAGTTGGTCGAACGGCGGACCGGTTCGTCCTCGACGGTGAAGTAGTAGAGCGCGAGCGACCGGCGGGCCTCCCCCTCCGGGCAGGTCAGCGGGTCGGGGTGTCCGTGGAAGCTGTCGAGCGAGGTCGTGAAGACGAGCATCCGGTTGCCCCGAGGGGTGACCCGGGCCCGGCACGCGGTCATGCCGGCGTCCCAGAGCTCGAGCTGGCCGCCCCACTCCTGCGGCCACTCCTCGTTGAGGTACAGGAGGATGTTGACCCGCCGCGCCCAGGTCTCGTGGACGTGGTGGGTCGAGAAGTCCGCGTGGATGTTGAGGTGCCCACCGCGCAGGGTCTGGTGCAGACCCCCGCCGTCCATCGACCAGTCGGCGATGAGCCCCCGGATGCCTGTGAGGCCCTCGAGGTAGGTGACGAACTCGGGCGAGCACAGCTCCTTGGCGACGGCCGACAGCGTCGAGCCCCACGTGTCCGGCGCGGTGTTGCTGTACTTCGTCTCGTTGACGTGCAGGTACCCGCGCCAGAACGGGTCGTCGACCCCCGGGAACTCGGCCACGGCCGCCTCGAACGCCTCGGTCGTGAGGACGTCGTCGACAACGGTGTGCGGGAACGGGACCGCCGCGGCGTACTCGGCCGAACGCCGCGGGAGCTCGGCGCGAAGGCGCCCGAGGTCGACGAGGGAGCCGGACATGGCGCCTACTATGACACGACGGCTGCGCAGGTTACCGGTGAGTCACCTACACTGCCTCCGATCCCCTCCGTCGTACCTGGTCGGCACCGCCGCCGAGAGGACTGCTCCATGACCGTCGAGCCCGCCGACGTCATCGTCTCGCCCCGCGTCGGCGTCCTCGTCGTCGCGTACAACGCCGCGACGACCCTCGTCCGCACCCTCGACCGGCTGCCGGCCTCCTTCCGCGCCACCGTCGACCACGTCCTGCTCTCCGACGACGCGAGCCAGGACGACACCTACGCGGTCGGCCTCGACTACCGGAACACCACCGACCTCCCGCTCACGGTCGTCCGCCACGACAAGAACCTCGGGTACGGCGGCAACCAGAAGGCCGGATACGCGTGGGCGATGAGCCACGGGCTCGACGTCGTCGTGCTGCTCCACGGCGACGGCCAGTACGCCCCGGAGGTCATCGAGGACCTCGTGTCGCCGATCCTCGAGGGCCGCGCCGACGCCGTGTTCGGGTCCCGGATGATGGTGCGCGGGGGTGCCCTCAAGGGAGGGATGCCGCTGTACAAGTTCGTCGGCAACCGGATCCTGTCGACGTTCCAGAACGCGATGACGGGGTCGCGCCTCTCCGAGTGGCACAGCGGCTACCGGGCCTACCGGGTCGACGCGCTGCGTGACCTCGACCTCGCCTCGTACGCCGACGCCTTCGACTTCGACACCGAGATCATCCTCGGGCTCATCGCGGCCGGGAAGCGCATCGCCGAGGTCCCGATCCCCACGTACTACGGCGACGAGATCTGCTACGTCAACGGCCTGGGGTACGCCAAGGACGTGGCGAAGGACGTCATCCGCTACCGCGTGACCCGGATGGGCTTCGGTCAGGGGTCGACCGGCGTCGACCCGACCGCCTACGAGCTCAAGCCGTCGGTGCACTCCAGCCACGGGCGCCTCCTCGCCTGGCTGGCGGCCGCCCCGCGTGGCGAGGTCCTGGACGTCGGCTGCTCCGACGGACGGTTCGGCGCCCTCGTGCGCGAGCAGGGCCACCGCGTCCACGGCGTGGACCTCGTCAAGCACGACGGCGTCGGGGAGCGCCTCGACGGCTTCGTCGAGGCGGACCTCAACACCGGGCTCCCCCGAGAGGTCGGCGGCGGCTTCGACCGGGTCGTCGCGGGCGACGTCCTCGAGCACGTCGTCGACCCCGCCGCCCTCCTCAGCGACATCGCCGCGCGCCTCGCGCCGGACGGCGAGATCCTCGTGTCGGTGCCGAACTTCGGCCACTGGTACCCCCGCGGCAGGACCGCGCTCGGGCTGTTCGACTACGACACCCGCGGGCCCCTCGACCAGGGCCACGTCCGCTTCTTCACGCGCCGCAGCTTCGAGCGTCTCGTGCGGTCCTGCGGCCTGCGGGTCGTCGAGCGCGACGTCGTCGGGGTGCCCGTCGACGTCATCGAGCGCGGCGGCCCCGGAGGCCGCGTCGCCGACGCCGTGCGCGTCGCGAGCCGGGCCGAGCGGGCCGCGGCCCACGCGTGGCCGACGATGTTCGGCTACCAGCTGCTCTACCGCCTCGCTCCGGCGTGACCGCTGCGGCGACGAGCGCCCGCCGCGTGCGGGTCGCCTCGGTCCTCGGCTGCCTCGTCGGAGCCGTCGCCCACCTCTCGGTGCTGCTCGACCTGCGCTGGGCGCCGGGCCGGACGGCCATCGAGCTGCGGTACGCGTCGAACTTCTTCGAGCTCCAGGCGGCCTCGCTGCTCGAGGGACGGCTCGACGTGCCGGAGGGCAGCCTGGGCATCGAGGGCTTCGTCGTCGGCGGCCGCACCTTCATGTACTTCCCGCCGTTCCCGGCCCTCGTCCGCATGCCCGTCATGCTCGTCACCCGCGAGTTCGACGGGCGGCTCACGGTCCTGTCGATGGCGCTGGCCTGGCTCGTCCTCGCCGTCGTCGCGACCCGTCTCGTGTGGCTGTGCCGTCGGGTGGTCCACGGGCCCGACCGCCCTGTCGGCCGGCTCGAGGCCGCGCTCGTCGGCGTCGTCCTCGCCGCGATGACCGGAGGCACCGTCCTCACCTTCGACGCCTCGCTGCCGTGGGTCTACCACGAGGTCTACACCTGGGCCGTGGCGACGGTCGTCGGCGCCCTCTACTGGCTGGCGCGCGTGCTCCACGAACCGTCGCGCCGCGCGCACGGCTGGCTCCTGGCCTTCGCGGCCGCTGCGGCGCTGACCCGCACGACGGGTGGGCTGGCCGTCTGCGGGGCGATCGGGCTGGCCGCCCTGTGGCGCTGGGCCGCCGGGCGTCGAGTGCGCCCGGGCCGGGCGGTGGTCGCCCTCCTCGTCGCCTCGCTGGTGCCGGCGCTCGCCTCGGTGACCCTCAACCTCGCGAAGTTCGACCACCCCTACCTGTTCCCCCTGCGTGAGCAGGTGTGGACGGAGGTCAGCGAGCAACGCCGCGAGGCGCTCGAGGCCAACGGCGGCACCATCACCGGTCCCCAGTTCCTCCCGACGACGTTGCCGACGTACTTCGGCGTCGAGGGCATCCGCTTCACGCCCTGGTTCCCCTGGGTGTCGGCGCCCGCCGACCCGCCGCCGGTGCACGCCGACGCCGTCTTCGACCAGACGTACCGGACCGCGAGCGTCACCGCGACGACGCCCCTCCTGCTCCTCCTCGCGGCACTGGCACTGCCCCTCGCGCTCACCCGCCGGGCCGCGACGAGAGCGGTGCTCGTGCCCCCGCTCCTCGGGTCGGCGGCCGTCGGGATGGGCGTGCTCATGTACGGGTACATCGCGAACCGCTACACGAGCGAGTTCGTGCCGTTCCTCGTCGTCGGCTCGGCGGTGACGGTGGCCACCCTCGCGCCGTACGCCCGGCGGCTCGGGCCCGTCGTCGGCGGCCTCCTGCTCGCGGGCGCGGCCGTGCTCACCGCGTACTCGCTCGCCGTCCACGCCCTCATGGGTCTGACGACGAGCGCGGTGACCGCCGGTGGGGACAGGCTCGTGCGCCACCTCGAGTGGCAGCGGGCCCTCTCCGGCGGGGAGGGGTCGGCGCAGGCCGGTCTCGTCGAGCAGGTCGACGGACCGCCCGCCGCGCCCGGGACGCCGGACACGCTCGCGATGACGCCCGGTTGCGGGGCCCTCTACCTCGCGACGGGCGACCGGTACGAGCCCTGGGTCCTCGTCGAGGAGCGACCCACGGTGCTCGAGGTCGGCCTCGGTCGCGACATCGAGCCGGGCACGGTCCGGCTCGCGAGCGTCCTCGCGACCTCGGTGCGCGACGTCGACCTCGAGGTCCGCGACGACCACCACGTGCGGGTGGTCGTCCGCGACGCCTACGCCACGGTCGAGGGCCCGTGGTTCGGCGTCTACCCGACGACGACCTTCCGCCTCGCCATCGCCCCACGGCCCTCGGCCCAGCTCGCGACGGTGACGACGACGCCGGGCGGCTTCGTCGCCCAGGTCCCCTACGTGCGCCGGGACCTCGACTTCAACTCCGCACCGGGCCGGGTCGTCGTCGATGCCGGGGCCCCGGCCCGAGCCCGTGCCCTCGGGGCGACCGTGGTGCCGCGCGAGGGCCGTCCCCCCGCCCTGTGCGAGGGCCTGGCCCGCGACGCAGGCGTCCCGGGCACCGAACCGTGAGCGCGCCGGACGGTGGCCGCCCGCTGCGAATCGGCGTGCTCGCCTGGCGCGACGTGCGGCACCCGGAGGCCGGCGGGTCGGAGGTCTACGTCCACGAGGTGACCACGCGGTGGGTCCGCGAGGGCCACGACGTCACCGTCGTCTCGGCCCGTCCCCACGGGCTCGCCCGTGAGGAGGTCGTCGACGGCGTCCGGCACGTGCGCGGCGGCGGGCGGCTCGGCGTGTACCCGTTCGGCCTCGCATGGGTGGCGCGGCACCGCCGCAGGCTCGACGCCGTCGTCGACGTCGTCAACGGCATCCCCTTCGCGACGCCGCTCGCCCGTCCCCGGGTCGTCGTGGCGCTCGTCCACCACGTCCACCGCCGGCAGTGGCAGCTCATCTACCCCGACTGGCGCGGACGTGTGGGCTGGTTCGTCGAGTCACGGGTCGTGCCGGCGCTGTACCGGGGGCGTCGCTTCGTCGCCGTGTCGGGCGCGACGCGGGAGGACCTGGGTCGGATCGGTGTCGACGCCGCGCGGGTCACCGTGGTGCGCAACGGCCTCACACCCCGCCCGCTCGCCGACGTCCCGCCCGGCGAGGAGCCCCGCGTCGTCGTCCTCACCCGACTGGTCCCCCACAAGCAGGTCGAGCACGTCCTCGAGGTCGCGGCGCGGCTGCGAGCGCGGCACCCTCGGCTGCGGGTCGACGTCGTGGGCGACGGCTGGTGGCGCGACCGGCTCGAGGCGCGCACCGCGGAGCTCGGGGCCGGCGACCTCGTGACCTTCCACGGCCACGTCGGCGACGGTGAGCGGGACGCGCTCCTGGCGCGGGCCCGGGTCATGGTGCTGCCGTCGGTGACCGAGGGGTGGGGCATCGCCGTCACGGAGGCGGCCGTGCAGGGCACCCCGACGATCGGCTACCGGTCGAGCGGGGGGCTCACCGAGTCGGTGGTGGACGGCGGCACGGGGTGGCTCGTCGACGACCTGGACGGGCTCGTGGCGCAGGTGGACGCGGTGCTGTCCGGTCGGGTGGACCTGGCGGGGACGTCCCGGCGGGCCCGGGGCCGGGCGCTGACCCTCGACTGGGACGAGACGGCCCGCGAGCTCCTCACGGTGCTGCGGGCGGAGGGTGCGGGCTGACCCGCGGGCGGCTCAGCGGTCGCCGTAGACGATGATCTCCTGGTTCGCCGGGTTCTTCTCCGGCGCGGCCGTCTGGGCCGAGACGAGGCTGAAGAGCGCCACCGTGGCGAGCACGACCCCGGCGACGGCCGGGGCGACGATGTTGCTGATCATGACGTCCTTCCTCGAATGGGCTACGCCACAGTAACAGAGCCCGAACGGCCGCCACGCGAGCTTCGGGGGCGCGCCACGACGAGGGTGACGAGGAGCACGAGCAGGTCCACCGCGGCGACGAGGGCGACCCGCCACCCGGGCACCTCGAGGGCGGCGCCGGCCCGGTCGTCGGTGCCGGTCACGCCGAGGAGGACGAAGGCCGGACCCTCGACGGCCGGCTCGGTTCCCGACGTGGCGAGGAGCGCGTCGAGGAGGTCGGGCGCGGCCGGGTCGTCTAGGGCGACGAGAACCCACCGGACGCCCAGCGCCGCGAGCCCTTCGGCGGTTCCCGGCCCGGGGTCGTCGACGAGGGACCCGATCCGAGCGGCGAGGGGGTCCTCACCGCGGACGACCCGGTCGGCGAGGACGAGGTCGTCACTCGTCACGACCCGGGCGTCGAGCCACCGCGATGCCGGGTCGTAGGTCGTGTAGGGGCCGGCCCAGGCGAAGGTGCGGTACAGCCGCCACGGGGTCGACGCGACGAGCCCCGGGTCGGCGGCGACGACCTCGGCGGCCCGCCCCAGCTCGGTCGGGTAGGCGACGGGGGTGAGGACCCGGTGCACCACGACCGTCGCGTCGGGCAGGAGGGCGAAGGGGGCGACGACCACGAGCACGAGGGCCGTCGGGGCGAGGGCGCCGGCGCGCCTGCGCACGAGCCGCAGCAGCCGGTCGGCGGTGACCGCGGCGGCGACGACGGCGAGCGCGACGAACGCAGCGAGCCACTTCTGCGCGTCGCGCAGCAGGCCCAGCCCCGGGACGACGGCGGTGAGGTCGGCGACGACCTCGCCGGCCACGGGGAGCGACGTGAGCGCGGCGAGGGCGAGCGAGCCGAGACCCAGCGCCCACAGCCGTCCCGACGGCCGCGCGGGGCCTGCGCCGCTCCGGCGGGCCGCGACGACGAGCACGACCACGACGAGGCCCGCGGTGAGGTGGCCGAGCCAGCCGGTGCGGCTGCCGGGGACGCTCTGGCCGTCCCAGATGCCACCGAGGCCGACGAGCGACAACAGGGCCGGGCCAGGGCGTTCGGCGCGGGCGGCGAACGCCGCCACGGCGGCCGGGTCGGACACCGCGCCGGCCCCACCGAGCAGGGCCGGGAGCAACCAGGGCAGCTGGACGAGGCCGGCGAGGACGACGACACCGACGTCGCGACGGTGACGGACGGCCAGCACGACCGCGGCCGCCCCGGCCAGGAGGGCACCGGTGGGGGTCAGCGCGCCCAGGAGCAGCCACGGCGCGACGCGTGCCGCGGTCCCGCGTCGTCCCGCGTCGCGGCCCGGGCGGACCACTGCGAGCACTCCGAGGACGGCCGCGTACCCGGCGAGGAGCGCCCACTGACCCAGACCGAGCCGCTCGACCACGAAGGGGTTCCAGACGGCCAGCGCCCCCGCCAGGGCGCGGGGCGCGACACCGAGCCCCCTGACCGCGCGGTGCCCCGCCATCCCAGCGGCGAGGAGGACGCCGACGACCGCGACGCGGCCCACCACACCCCCGTCGACCACTGTCGAGAGGACGGCGACCACGGCGTCGAGGGGTGCGGCGCGCGGCGAGCCGGTGCCGAGGCCGAGCGCCTCCGGCCGCAGGGGCAGCGCCGGGGTGAGGACCAGGTCGCGCGCGAAGGGGTACCCGCCACTGGTCAGCAGGGGCCGGCACAGGACGACGACCGGCACGAGGACCCAGAGGTCGAGCAGTGCCTCGACGCGCCGCTGGGGACGCACCTCCCTGTCGTCGGTCACGACGTCGCTCTCCCTATGCTGGCGCGGTCGTGGACACCCTAGACCGGAGGAGGTGGCTCGCCGTGGACGCTGCGGACGCCCCGGGCCGAGGGCCCGCCGGCGACGGTGGCTTCGACGCGCGGTGGCCCCTCGTCGACGCGGTCCCCGGGTGGCTGACCCGCGAGCAGGCGCGCGTCCTCCACGACGCCGTCCTCGCCGCTCCCCCGGACCCGTGCGTCGTGGAGATCGGGTCGCACCACGGGAGGTCGACGCTCGTCCTCGCCGCCTCCCGGCCCGACGTCCGCGTCACCGCCGTCGACCCGTTCGTCACGGCCCGCCTCTTCGCCGGCCCGTCCGTTCGGGAGTCGTTGGAGGCGAACCTGGCGTCGGCCGGCGTGGCGGACCGCGTCGACCTCAGGGTGACGACGAGCCGCGCCGCCCGGGCCACCTGGTCGGGAGTGGTCGACGTCCTCTACGTGGACGGCAAGCACGACGTGTGGACCGTGCGCGACGACCTGCGCTGGGTGGCGCACGTCCGCCCGGGGGGCGCGGTCCTCGTGCACGACGCGTTCTCGTCGGTGGGGGTCACGCTCGGCCTGCTCCTCCGCGTCCTCCCGCGTCGCGAGCTGCGCTTCGTCGGGCGCACCGGGTCGCTGGCCCGCTTCGTCGTCGGTGCCCCGACCCTCGGGGACCGGGCGCGGATGGTCGCGGGCCTGCCGTGGTTCGCGCGCAACCTCGTCGTCAAGGTGCTCCTGCGGCTGCGGTTGGGGCGGGCGGCGCGGGTCCTGGGCCACGACGACCGCGACGACCCCTTCTGAGGCGCACGACACCCCTCGAGGCCTGGTCGCGCCGGCCCTACGCGGTGGTAACTTTCGCCGGTGGCCAGCGCGGACCGGAAGGGCGGTGTCGTCGGCGGCGCCGTCGTCGCCGCCGCGATCGGCGTCATGAACCTCACGACCTACGGCCTGACCCTCGCCACGGCCCGCGTCCTCGGTCCCGACCAGTTCGGGCAGTTCTCCTCGGTCCTCGGCGCGCTCATCGTCGTCAACGTCGTCTCCCTCGCCCTCCAGGCCACCGGCGCCCGACGCGTCTCGACGGCACCCGGCGACCGGCAGGTCATCGAGCGCACCGTCCTCCGGTCGACCGCGGTCAGCGCCTTGGGCGTCGGCGCCGTCACGGTCCTCGCGGCACCACTGGTCACGGCCGGTCTCCGGCTCGACTCCCCCGTCGGCGCGCTGGCGATGGCGGTGGCCGCCGGGTTCCTCACCCTCATGGGCGGACAGGCCGGCATCCTCCAGGGCGAGCAGCGATGGGTGCCGCTCGCCGGGGTGTATGCGTCGATGGGCGTCGCCCGGCTCGCGTGCGGCGGCATCGCGCTCCTCGTCGACCGGTCGGCCGCGGCGGCGCTCGTCGGCGTCGCGGTGGGCGCGGCCGTGCCGGTGGTCGTCGCCGCGCTGGCGCTGCGGCACCCGGCCCGCACGGCGGGCCGCCCCCCGGTCGGCGCCGAGCCCGTCGAGTCCTGGCGCGCGTGGGAGCGCGGCGGCATCGCCCGCGAGGTGGCCCACAGCGCGCACGCGCTCCTCGCGTTCTTCGCCGTGTCGAACGTCGATGTCCTCCTCGCCCGCGCCCTCCTCGACGACGTGCCGGCCGGGCACTACGCCGCGGGACTCGTCCTCACCAAGGCGATGCTCTTCCTCCCCCAGTTCGTCGTCATCGTCCTCTTCCCCGCGATGGCCCGCTCCCGCGGCGGACGGCGCACGCACGTCCTCGGGCTCGGCGCCATCCTGGGGCTCGGCGTCGTCGCCGCCGGGGCCGTCGCCGTGGCCTCCGGCCTCGCGCTGGCGTTCGTCGGCGGGCCGGCCTACGAGCCCGTCGAGCCCGCCCTCCCCCTCTTCGCGGTGCTCGGCACCGTGCTCGCGATGGTCCAGCTGCTCGTCTACAGCGCGTTGGCGCAACAGCACCCGAGGGCCGTCGTCTCGCTGTGGCTCGCGCTCGTGGTGACGGTGGCCCTCTCCCCGCTCGCCGACTCCGCCCCGCAGCTGCTCGCCATCAAGCTCGGCGTCGACGCCGTGCTGCTCGCCGTGCTGACGGTGCACCTGCTCGTCGTCACCCCACGCGCCGCCGACCCGCCCGCCCCGCCGGTCGTCGAGCCCGCGATCGCCGAGGACACGAGCTCGCCGGAGCAGCCCGCCGTCCGCTGACGGCCGACCCGCGCCGCCGTGGTCAGTGGGCGGCGTCGTGCCAGGAGCGGCCGACCCCGACGCTGACCTCGAGCGGCACGTCGCCGAGGTCGAGGGCCGCACCCATCTCGCGGCGCACGAGCTCCTCGACCTTGTCGCGCTCGCCGGGGGCGACCTCGAGGACGAGCTCGTCGTGGACCTGGAGGAGCATCCTCGACGTCAGCCCCTCCGACCGCAGCGCGCCGTCGACGCCCTTCATCGCGAGCTTGATGATGTCGGCCGCCGACCCCTGGATGGGGGCGTTGAGCGCCATCCGCTCGGCGCCCTCGCGGCGCTGGCGGTTGTCGCTCATCAGGTCGGGGAGGTAGCGGCGCCGGCCGAGCATCGTCGCCGTGTAGCCGGTGGCCCGCGCCTCGGCGACGACCTCGCGCAGGTAGTCGCGGACCCCGCCGAACCGGGCGAAGTACTCGTCCATGAGGCCCTGCGCCTCGCCCGTGCTGATCGTCAGCTGCTTGGACAGACCGAACGCCGACAACCCGTAGGCGAGGCCGTACGACATCGCCTTGACCTTGCTGCGCATCTCGAGGGTGACGTCCTCCGGCGCGACGCCGAAGACACGCGCCCCGACGAAGCGGTGCAGGTCCTCACCGCTGCGGAACGCCTCGATGAGCCCCTCGTCGCCGGAGAGGTGGGCCATGATCCGCATCTCGATCTGGCTGTAGTCGGCCGACATCAGCGACTCGAAGCCCTCGCCGACGACGAAGACCTCGCGGATGCGGCGGCCCTCCTCGGTGCGGATCGGCACGTTCTGCAGGTTCGGGTCGGTGGACGACAGGCGCCCGGTGGCCGCGATCGTCTGGATGTACGTCGTGTGGATGCGCCGGTCGGGGGCCACCGACTTGATGAGCCCCTCGACGGTGACCCGCAGCCGCGAGGTGTCGCGGTGGCGCAGCAGCGCCTCGAGGAAGGGGTGCTCGGTCTTGGCGAACAGGTCGGCGAGCGCGTCGGCGTCGGTGGTGTAGCCGGTCTTCGTGCGCTTCGTCTTCGGCATGCCGAGCTGGTCGAAGAGCACCTCCTGCAGCTGCTTGGGCGACCCGAGGTTGACGTCGCGGCGGTCGATGGCCGACCACGCGTCCTCCTGCGCCTGGCGCATCTTGGCGCCGAAGTCGGCCTCGAGGGCGGTGAGGGCCGCCTCGTCGACCGCGATGCCCGTGCGCTCCATCACCGCGAGGATGTCGACGAGCGGGAGCTCGAGGTCGGCGAGCAGCTCGGTACCGCCGGTCTCGTCGAGCTTCCCGGCGAGCGCGGCCGACAGCTCGAGGACGGCGCGCGCCCGGACCATCGCGTCGCGCGAGGCGGCGTCGTCGTCGGTGGCGAAGTCCAGCATCCCCTGGTCGGAGGTCTCGGCCTCGGCCTTGAGCTCGCGGCCGAGGTGGCGCACGACGAGGTCCTCGAGGTCGTAGGACCGCTGGTCGGGCCGGACGAGGTAGGCGGCCAGGGCCGTGTCGCTCGTGATGCCGCGCAGCTCGAGGCCGCGGGTCGAGAGCGCCTGGACCTGCTCCTTCGCGTCGTGGAGGACCTTGGGCGCCTGCGGGTCGGCGAGCCACGACGCGAGGACCGACTCCTGCTCGGGCGTCAGCGCCGTGAGGTCGAGGTAGCCGGTGGCGCCGTCCTCCCCGGCCAGGGCGACGGCGCCGGCGTCGCCCGACCCGCCGCGGTAGTGACCGACGACGACCACGCCGTGCGGCACCTGCCGCCCGTGGGCCCCGTCGCCGAAGCGCACCGCGAGGTCGCTCGCGGTGAACACCTCCTCGCCGAGGTCGAAGCCGCCCTCGACCTCGTCGGCCTCGACCTCGAAGGTCTGGAACAGCCGGTCGCGCAGGACCCGGAACTCGAGGCCGTCGAAGACGCGGTGCACCTCCTCGCGGTCCCACGTGTGGCGCTCGAGGTCGGCGAGGCGAAGGGGGAGCTCGAGGTCGTCGACGAGGCGGTTGAGGCGCCGGTTGCGCAGCACGGCGTCGAGGTGCTCGCGCAGGTTCTCGCCGGCCTTGCCCTTGATCTCGTCGGCGTGCGCGACGACGCCGGTGAGGTCGCCGTACTGGGTGATCCACTTCGCCGCGGTCTTGGGGCCGACGCCGGGGACGCCCGGCAGGTTGTCGCTGGACTCGCCGACGAGGGCCGCGAGGTCGCTGTAGCGGTTCGGCGGGACGAGGTACTTCTCCTCGACCGCGGCCGGGTCCATGCGCCACACCTCGGAGACACCGCGCACGGGGTAGAGCAGGGTCACCTGGTCCGAGACCAGCTGGAACGCGTCGCGGTCACCGGTGCAGACGACGACCTCGGCCCCCTCGGCGACGGCCTCCTTCGTCAGCGACGCGATGACGTCGTCGGCCTCGAAGCCCTCCACGCCGACGTGCCTGATCCGGAGCGCGTCGAGGACCTCGCGGAGCAGCGGCAGCTGGCCGGAGAACTCGGTGGGTGTCTTGGAGCGCCCCGCCTTGTACTCGGCGTACTCCTCGAGCCGGAAGGTCTGGCGCGAGACGTCGAAGGCGACGCACACGTGCGTGGGCGCCTCGTCGCGCAGGACGTTGATGAGCATCGAGGTGAAGCCGTAGACGGCGTTGGTGTTCTGCCCCGTGCTCGTGGAGAAGTTCTCGACCGGGAGGGCGAAGAAGGCACGGTAGGCGAGCGAGTGGCCGTCGAGGAGGAGGAGCTTCACGCGTGGCAGCCTATCCACCATGACCGACACCGAACTGATCCACCGGATGGGCATCGAGGTCGTCGAGGCGAGCGCCGAGCGCCTCGTCGCGACCATGCCGGTCGCCGGCAACACCCAGCCCTACGGCCTGCTCCACGGCGGCGCCTCGGTCGTCCTCGCCGAGACGCTCGGGTCGATGGGCGCGGCCCTGCACGCCGGTCCGGGCAAGGCCGTCGTCGGCCTCGACATCAACGCGACGCACCACCGGGCCGCGCGCTCCGGCCACGTCACCGGGACCGCCACCGCCCTGAGCCTGGGCCGGACCCTCGCGTCGTACGAGGTCGTCGTCACCGACGAGGACGGGAGGCGGATCTGCACCTCGCGGATCACCTGCCTCGTCCGCGAGGCCGCGCCCGGGGCGTGACCCGGACCACCGCGTTCGGTCAACCTCCGGACAAGCGTCGGTCTGCCCCCGGTCAGGGTTCGGTCAAGCGCAGGTCAAGAACGGCACCTGCGGCCCGTTAGGCCGATCGGGCTGTGGCTGAACGGCCGACGCCGGGCCCCTGGCCCGCGGTCACGATCGTCGGGTGTCCCCTGCTCCCCTCTCACGCCGGTCGACCGCCGCCGCCCTCCTCGCCTCGGCCCTGGACACCGTGGCGCCCGGTGCGGCCGGCCGCGCGGCGATGCGCGCGGCAGCCGCTCCCGCCACGGCCCCCGCCGTCGACCCGGCCGTTCCGTCCACCAACGCCCAGGTCACCGGTGCGCCCGTCCGGGTGAGGGCACCGAAGGCGGCCACCGTCGACCGGGTCTACCGGCCGCGCGTGCCGCTCTCGGAACCTCGCACCAGCACGGCGTCGTCGTGGAGCCGCAAGGTCGGCATCGGCCGGATGACGAGCGGCAGCTCGGCGTCGACCTCGGCCGAGGCCGCCCTCCACCTCGCCCGGCGGGCCTCGTGGGGTGCGACCCCCGGGCTCGTCGCCGAGATCCGGGCCGCCGGCGCGACGGCGTGGGTCGACGCCCAGCTCGCCCCCGCAGGCATCGCCGACACGGAGATGGACGCCCTCCTCGCGGCCCAGTGGCCCCGCCTGTCGATGGCGATCTGGGAGGTCCACGACGCCTACTGGCCGAGCTCGACCGGCGACCTCGGCAACGACCTCGTCCAGTCCTACGTCGCCCGGGCCCTGTGGTCCAGGCGTCAGCTCCTCGAGGTGCTCGTCGACTTCTGGACCAACCACCTCGTCGTCACCGCCCCCTGGGGCGACGCGTGGGACAGCGCCCACCGCTTCCACGCCGACGTCATCCGCAAGCACGCCCTCGGTCGCTACGCCGACATGCTCGTCGCGGCCGCCAAGCACCCGGCCATGCTCGAGCAGCTCGACAACGCCTCGTCGACCAAGCGCGCCCCGAACGAGAACTTCGGCCGAGAGGTCCTCGAACTGCACACCGTCGGCCACGACGGGGGCTACCTCGAGTCCGACATCCTGCGCTCGGCGCTGGTCCTCACCGGGATGTCGGTCGACGACGAGTCCGGGGAGTACCAGTACCGGCACATCCGCCACCACAAGGGCCGCATCGACATCCTCGGCTTCTCCCACGCGAACGACTCGGCCTTCGGCGAGGCGGCCGGTGTCGCCTACCTGACCCACCTCGCCCGCCACCCGAGGACGGCCCGCCGGATCGCGACCAAGCTGTGCGTGCGGTTCGTCGCCGACGCACCGCCCGCAGCCCTCGTCGACCGCCTCGCGCAGGTCTACCTCGCCAACGACACGCGCATCGCCCCCGTCGTGCGCGCCCTGCTCCTGTCCCCGGAGTTCGCCGCGTCGACGGGCCAGAAGACGAAGCGGCCCCTGGAGAACCTCGTGTCGACCGCCCGCGTCCTGGGCGCACGGCCGGGCGCCGACACCAAGGACTGGCTGCGCGAGCTGCTGTGGGCGGCCCGCGTCGCCGGCCAGGCGCCGATGGCGTGGCCGGCACCCAACGGCTACCCCGACGTCGCCGGGGCCTGGGCCGGGGCGGGCGCCGTCCTCGCGTGCTGGAACTGGCACATGTCGCAGGGCTGGGAGGCCACCTCCTCCACCCCGGAGATCTCCTACCCGGCGCTGCGCACGCTCCTGCCGGCCACGCTTCCCGCCACCTACGGCGGCTATGTCGACGCCCTCGCGACCCGTCTGCTCCACGCGCCCCTCCCGGCGACCAAGCGCGACGCGGTCTGCGCCTTCCTCGACAGGACCGCCGCGACCGCCCTCAAGCCGACCGACCCCGCCGTCGGGTGGCGCCTGCCCTACGTCGTGGCCCTCGTCCTCGACTCCCCCGAGTTCGCGACCCGCTGAGGACGTCCCGATGACCGACACCACGACCGACACCACGACCGACGCCGCCACCGACCTGACCGCCGTCGGCCACACCGGATGCGGCTGCCCGGAGGGTGTGGCGGCCGGCGTCTCCCGTCGCGGCCTCCTCGGCGGCGCCGGCGTGCTCGGTGCCGTCGCGGGCGCCGTCACGGCGGCCTCCCCCGCCGAGGCGACCACCCGCTTCACGTTCGCGGACGCCGGCTACACCGGCGACACCCTCGTCGTGCTCTCCTTCCGCGGCGGGTTCGACGGGTTGTCCGCCGTGGCGCCGGTCGACGAGCCGGCCTATCACGCCGCCCGGCCGAACATCGCCGTCCCGCAGTCGCGCGGCATCGCCCTGACGTCCAAGTTCGCCCTGCACCCGGCGCTCGCCCCGCTCCAGCCGCTCTACGCGTCCGGGAAGCTCGCCGTCGTCCACGCCATGGGCCAGCCGAACCCGACCCGGTCGCACTTCACCGACATGGACGAGATGGAGCGCGCCGCCCCGGGCTCGTCGCTGCGCACGGGCTGGCTGGACCGGATGGTCGGCGCGACGACGACACCCGGCGCGTTCGCCGGGACCTCTCTCGGCTCGACCACCTCACCGCGCTCCTTCCTCGGACCGGCCACCGAGCTGTCCCTGCGCTCGGTCGACCAGTTCTCGCTCTCCGGACCCTGGGACGCGACCGAGACCACCCGCTGGACCACCGCGCTGCGGGCCCTGCACGTCGGGGCCGCCGAGCCGGTCGGCGTCCCCGCGCGCTCGACGCTCGACGCCCTCGCGACGACGACGGCGCTCAAGGCCGCCGGCTACACCCCCGCCAACGGGGCCTCCTACCCCTCGGGCGGGCTGGGTGAGGCGCTGCGCGACACCGCACGCCTCGTCAAGGCCGGGGTCGGGCTGCGCGCCGTCACCGTCGACTCCGGCAACTGGGACATGCACGCCGGCCTCGGCCGCGTCGACAGCGGGTGGATGGCGCGCCAGCTCACCGAGGTCGGCCTGGCCCTCGCCGCCTTCATGACCGACCTGGGCAGCGCCGCCGACCGGGTCACCCTCGTGACGCTCTCCGAGTTCGGGCGGCGGGTCGCCGAGAACGGCTCCGGCGGAACCGACCACGGCCACGGCAACGTCTCGTTCGTCCTCGGCGGCGGCGTCGTCGGCGGGGCCGTCTACGGGGCGTGGCCGGGGGTCGGCCCCGACCAGCTCCAGGCAGGTGACCTCAAGGCGACGACCGACTACCGCGTCGTCCTCGGCGAGATCCTCGAGCGGCGGTGCGGCCTCGCGGCGAGCACCGTCCTCCCGGGGCTCCCGACGCAGCGCCTCGGGCTGGTCCGCGCACGCTGACGCGTCCCCGGCCGCGGAGGGGCGGTCAGGGGGCTCGTCAGAGGGTGCGGGTGGCCGCGAACGCGCGGCTGCGCAGCGAGCGACGACGACGCATCAGCTCGTTGCCGGTCTCGCAGGTCTCCGGCGCCAGCTTGCGGCGCAGCGTGGCGGTGGGGACGACCCGGCGGACGATCGTCGAGGTGAAGCCGAGCCGGGCGAAGAACCGGTTGGCGTCGCGGCTCGTCGTCGGCACGTTGGACACGACGATCTCGCAGCCGGACCGCTCGGCGGAGGTGAGGATGGCGCCGATCAGCGACTTCGCAACACCGTGGCGACGCACCTCGGGCCCCACCCACAGCTGCTCGATGGCGAGCTCGGCCGTCGGGCTGAGGCCGAAGGGGTTCTCGGTGGCGATGGCGTACCCGACGGCCTCGCCGTCGAGGCGGGCGACGAAGGCCTGCACGCCCGGGCGGCGCAGCGCCGTGGTGAGCCGGCCGTCGGTGACCGCGCGCGCGGCGGCCTCCTTGCTCGAGCCACCGTCGATGCGCGCGGCGAGCCACAGGCCCGTGATGTCGCGGAGGTCGTCGGGGTCGACCGGGGTCACGTCAACCGTGCGCCTGGCCACGGCACCTCCGTCATCGTCGTCACGGCTCGCTGTCCGACCGCGTGGGAGCACTCCCAAGCACCCGACCCTAGACCCCGGCGGGCGCCGGGGGAAGCCCGGGGGACGGACAGCGGACCGGGGTGTCTAGGCTGCCACGGTGACCAGCGCCTTTCCCGGCTTCGGGACCGTTCTCAACGTCCTCACAGTCGTCGTCGGGGCCGGGCTCGGGATGGCCGTGGGTCACCGGCTGCGCGCGCACACCCGCGACGTCGTCACCGACTGCCTCGGCCTGGTCACCCTGCTCGTCGCCGCGCTGTCGGCGTTCTCGGTCACCGACGCCGCGCTCGCGGACGCCGTCGGGTCCGGCGCACCGGTACTCGTCGTCCTCGGCTCGCTGCTCATCGGGTCGGTCACCGGCTCGCTGCTGCGGATCGAGGAGCGCCTCGAGGGGCTCGCCGGCCGGGTGCAGGGCTGGGTGTCCCGCCGCTCGAGGAGCGAGGGCGGCACCGACCACGCGGCGCGCGAGCGGTTCATCGAGGGCTGGCTCACCGCGTCGCTGCTGTTCTGCGTCGGTCCGCTGACGATCCTGGGCTCGCTCAACGACGGGCTGGGCCGCGGCATCGACCAGCTCGCCCTCAAGGCGGTGCTCGACGGCTTCGCGGCCCTCGCCTTCGCCGCGAGCTTCGGTGTGGGAGTGCTGATGTCGGCCGTCTCGGTGGCGGTCGTCCAGGGGCTGCTGACCCTCGTGGGGGTGCTGCTGGGATCGGTGGTCCCCGACGCCCACATCGCTGCGCTGACCGCCACCGGCGGTCTCATGCTGGTGGGAATCGGGTTGCGGCTGCTGCGGATCCGCGAGGTACCCGTGGGCCACATGCTGCCCGCCCTGATCGTGGCGCCGGTGCTGACCCAGCTCGTCGTCTGGCTGCGCTAGCGAGCCCGTGGCGCGCCGTGGGCTCAGGCCTTCTCCATGCCGGCGATCACGGCGTCCGCGACCTCCTTCATCCCCATCCGGCGGTCCATGGCGGTCTTCTGGATCCAGCGGAACGCGTCGGCCTCGGAGATCTTCAGCTTGGCCATGAGGACGCCCTTGGCGCGGTCGACGGCCTTGCGCGTCTCGAGCCGCTCGCCGAGGTCGGCGACCTCCTCCTCGAGCGCCTTGAGCTCGCCCCAGCGGGAGAGGGCGATGTCGATCGCCGGCGTCACGTCACCCGCGGTGAACGGCTTGACGATGTAGGCCATCACGCCGGCGTCGCGCGCCCGTTCGACGAGCTCGGTCTGGCTGAACGCCGTGAGCATGACGACGGGGCAGATGCGCTCCTTGCCGATCTGCTCGGCGGCGGTGATGCCGTCCATGACCGGCATCTTGACGTCCATGATGACGATGTCGGGCTTGAGCTCGAGGGCCATCGCCACGGCCTGCTCGCCGTCGCCGGCCTGGCCCACGACGTCGTAGCCCGCCTCGCCGAGCATCTCGGCGAGGTCGAGGCGGATGATGGCCTCGTCCTCGGCCACGAGGACGCGACGGGGCGTGCGAGGGGCCTGGGCGGCGGTCGTCTCACTCATGTGCCGGGAGCGGGACTTGAACCCGCACGCCCTCGCGGGCAGCGGATTTTGAGTCCGCCGTGTCTGCCATTCCACCACCCCGGCCGGGGCGCGCCGTCAGCATACCGAGGCCCTTCGCACCGGCCGGCGACCGCTCAGGGCCTGAGCTGGCTGTACGCGGGGGCGACCCGGTTCTTCGCGTCGCCGATGCGGTGCACCCGCAGCGCGTTCGTCGAGCCGGGGATGCCGGGGGGCGAGCCGGCGACGATGATGACGAGGTCGCCCTCGACCACGCGGCCCGCCGCGAGGAGCACCTCGTCGACCTGCATCGCCATCTCGTCGGTGTGCTTGGCGTCGCCGACGAGGAAGGTCTCCACGCCCCACGTGAGGGCCAGCTGGCTGCGGGTCCACTGGCTGGGGGTGAACGCCAGCATCGGGATGCGCGGGCGCACGCGCGACAGCCGCCGCGTGGAGTCGCCGCTCATCGTGAACGTGATGAGGTGCTTGCAGCCCAGGAGCTCGCCGATCTCGGCGGCCGCCGCGGTGACGGCTCCGCCCTTGGTGTGCGGGCGGCTGCCGAGCGGGGGGATGCGGTGCAGGCCGTGGTCCTCGGTGTTCTCGATGATCCGGGCCATCGTGCGGACCGCGGTGAACGGGTGCTTCCCGACGCTCGTCTCGCCCGAGAGCATGAGGGCGTCGGCGCCGTCGAGGACGGCGTTCGCGGCGTCGGAGGCCTCGGCGCGCGTCGGGCGGCTGTTCTCGATCATCGACTCGAGCACCTGGGTCGCGACGATGACCGGCTTGGCCTGGCGGCGGGCCAGCTCGCACGCGCGCTTCTGGACCAGCGGCACCTCCTCGAGCGGCATCTCGACGCCGAGGTCACCACGGGCGACCATGAGACCGTCGAACGCACGGACGATGTCGTCGAGGTTCTCGACGGCCTGGGGCTTCTCGATCTTCGCGATGACGGGCAGGCGGATGCCCTCCTCGTCCATGATCCGGTGCACGTCGAGGATGTCGTCGGCGTTGCGGACGAAGGAGAGCGCGATCATGTCGGCGCGCATCCGCAGCGCCCAGCGCAGGTCGTCCTCGTCCTTCTCCGACAGGGCGGGGACCGACACCGAGACGCCGGGCAGGTTGATGCCCTTGTTGTTCGACAGGGTGCCGCCCTCGACCACCTCGCAGACGACGTCGGTGGCCGTGACGTCGGTGGCGACGAGGGCGAGCTTGCCGTCGTCGATGAGGATCCGGTCGCCGGCCGTGACGTCGCCGGGCAGCCCTGCGTACGTGGTGCCGACCTCGTTGACGTCGCCGGGGACGTCCCTCGTGGTGATGGTGAAGCTCGCGCCGCGGACGAGCTGGACGGGGCCGTTCTCGAACCGGGCCGTGCGGATCTTGGGGCCCTGGAGGTCGACGAGGACGCCGACCGCGCGACTCTCGGCGTCACTGGCGCGACGCACGTCCATGTAGACGCGCTCGTGGTCCTTGTGGTCGCCGTGGCTGAGGTTGAGCCGCGCGACGTCCATGCCCGACCGGACGAGCTCGCGGAGGTTCTCGGACGAGCTGGTGGCGGGTCCGACGGTGCAGACGATCTTCGCGCGACGCATGCTCGAACCCTATCGGTGGAACCGTTTGCACCAGTGACGCGGGCCACATCCCGGACCCGGGTTCACCCTTCGTTCACGCGAGCCCGCGCGCGCCCTCCCGCACCCCCTCGCCGCCCTGCGCGCAACCTCCGGCCACAGCGCGACCTACCGCCTGGTCAGTGCTGTGATCGCAGCGCTGACCAGGCGGTAGGTCGCGGTCTCGGGCGGTCTCAGGCGGAGTCGAGGGTGGAGGAGCAGGGGCGACGGTGTCAGACGGCGAGCGGGCGGTCCGTGGGGCTGACCGGGCGCGGTAGGCGCGAGGGCTTGCCCATGAGCCAGGCGTCGACCTCGTGCGCGGCCGAGCGCCCCTCGGCGATGGCCCACACGATGAGCGACTGCCCGCGACCGGCGTCGCCGGCGACGAAGACGCCCGGGACGTTGGTCATGAAGTGGCCGTCGCGCGCGACGTTGGTGCGGGCGTCCTTCTCGACGCCGAGCTGGTCGAGCAGACCCTCGGCCTGCGGACCGAGGAAGCCCATCGCGAGGAGGACCAGCTGGGCCGGGATCTCGCGCTCGGTGCCCTCGACCTTCTCGAAGCCCTGCTCGCCCATGACGACCTCGTGCAGCCGCAGGCCGGCGACCCGGCCCTGCTCGTCGCCGACGATCTCGGAGGTCGACACGGCGTAGACGCGGTCTCCGCCCTCCTCGTGGGCGGAGGCGACGCGGAACAGCATCGGGTAGGTCGGCCACGGGTGCGCGGCGGCCCGCGCGGTGCCCGGCTGCGGCATGATCTCCAGGCTCGTCACCGACCGGGCGCCCTGGCGGTGCGCGGTGCCGATGCAGTCGGCGCCGGTGTCGCCGCCGCCGATGACGACGACGTCCTTGCCGGCCGCCGTGACCTGGCCCTCGACCGACTGGCCGAGCGCGACGCGGTTGGCGGGCGGCAGGTAGTCCATCGCCTGGAGGACGCCGTCGAGCTCGCGCCCGGGCACCGGCAGCTCGCGCGGGACCGTCGCACCGATGGCGACGACGACCGCGTCGAAGCGCTTGCGGAGGTCGGCGCCGGTGAGGTCGACCCCGACCTCGACGCCGGTGCGGAAGCGGGTGCCCTCGGACTTCATCTGGGCGATCCGCCGGTCGACGTGCTGCTTCTCCATCTTGAACTCGGGGATGCCGTAGCGCAGGAGGCCGCCGGGGCTGTCGGCGCGCTCGTAGACGGCGACGGTGTGGCCGGCGCGGGTCAGCTGCTGCGCGGCCGCCAGCCCGGCCGGGCCGGACCCGACGACGGCCACGGTCTTGCCCGAGAGCCGCTCGGGCGCCACGGGGTCGACGACGCCGTTGGCGAACGCGCGGTCGATGATCGAGACCTCGACCTGCTTGATCGTCACGGCCGGCTGGTTGATGCCGAGGACGCACGCCGACTCGCAGGGCGCGGGGCAGAGGCGACCCGTGAACTCCGGGAAGTTGTTCGTCGCGTGGAGGCGGTCGATGGCCTGGCGCCACTCACCGCGCCACGCGAGGTCGTTCCACTCGGGGATGAGGTTGCCGAGCGGACACCCGCTGTGGCAGAACGGGATCCCGCAGTCCATGCAGCGGCCGGCCTGGCGCTGGAGCTCGGTCGACGACTGCTCCTCGTAGACCTCCTTCCAGTCCCTGATCCGGACCGGTACGGGTCGGCGGCGCGGCAGCTCGCGCTCGCGCGTCTTGAGAAAGCCCTGGGGGTCAGCCACGGGACGCCTCCATGATCCGCTCCCACACCTGGGTGCCGTCGGGGTCGAGTCCCTCCGCGGTCGCCTTGGCCCGCACGTCGAGGACGCGCTGGTAGGCCCGCGGGAGGACGAGGGTGAAGGCCGAGCGGGCGGTGTCCCAGTCGGCGAGGAGCCGCGCCGCGACGGCGGAGTCGGTCCACCCGAGGTGGCGCTCGAGGAGGTCGTGCACGACGAGCTCGTCCTCGGGCCGCAGGGGCCGGAGGTCGACGAGCTCGGGGTTGACGTGGCTGCGGTCGAGGTCGAGGACGTACGCGACCCCGCCCGACATCCCGGCCGCGACGTTGCGCCCCGTCGGGCCGAGGACGAGCGCGGTCCCCCCGGTCATGTACTCGAGGCCGTGGTCGCCCACGCCCTCGACGACCGCCGTGGCGCCGGAGTTGCGGACGCAGAACCGCTCGCCGACCCGGCCGCGCAGGAACAGCTCGCCGGAGGTCGCGCCGTAGCCGATGACGTTGCCGGCGATGACGTTGTCCTCGGCGACGAGCGCCGAGCCCGGGGCCGGGCGGACGACGACCCGGCCACCGGAGAGCCCCTTGCCGACGTAGTCGTTGGCGTCGCCCTCGAGGCGCAGGGTGATCCCGGCCGGGAGGAACGCGCCGAAGCTCTGGCCCGCGGACCCGGTGAGGGTGAGGTCGATGGTGCCGTCGGGCAGGCCCTGCGCGTGCCGCTTGGTCACCTCGTGGCCGAGCATCGTCCCGACGGTGCGGTTGACGTTGCGGACGGCGAAGCGGGCCTGCACGCGCGCGCCGCTGTCGATGGCGTCGCGCGCGGCGGCGATGAGCTGGTGGTCGAGGGCCTTCTCGAGACCGTGGTCCTGGGCGATGGTGTGCCGCACGCCGGACCCGTCGGGGCTCTCGACCCTGGTGAGCACCGGGCCGAGGTCGAGCCCGCTCGCCTTCCAGTGCCGGACCGCCTTGGCCGTGTCGAGGTGCTGGATCTGGCCCACGGCCTCGGCGACCGACCGGAACCCGAGCGCCGCGAGGTGCTCGCGCACCTCCTCGGCGACGTACTCGAAGAACGTCTCGACGAACTCCGGCGCCCCGGCGAAGCGCGCCCGCAGCTCGGGGTTCTGGGTGGCGATGCCGACCGGACAGGTGTCGAGGTGGCAGACCCGCATGAGGATGCAGCCGGAGACGACGAGCGGGGCCGTGGCGAAGCCGAACTCCTCGGCGCCGAGCAGCGCGGCGATGACGACGTCGCGCCCGGTCTTGATCTGGCCGTCGACCTGCACGACGATCCGGTCGCGCAGCCCGTTGAGGACGAGGGTCTGCTGGGTCTCGGCGAGGCCGAGCTCCCAGGGCCCGCCCGCGTGCTTGAGCGAGGTGAGCGGCGAGGCCCCGGTGCCGCCGTCGTGCCCGGAGATGAGGACGACGTCGGCGTGGGCCTTGCTGACGCCCGCGGCGACCGTGCCGACCCCCACCTCGGAGACGAGCTTGACGTGCACCCGGGCGGCCGGGTTCGCGTTCTTGAGGTCGTGGATCAGCTGTGCGAGGTCCTCGATCGAGTAGATGTCGTGGTGCGGCGGCGGGCTGATCAGGCCGACGCCGGGCGTCGAGTGCCGGGTCTTCGCCACCCACGGGTAGACCTTCGGCCCGGGCAGCTGGCCGCCCTCCCCCGGCTTGGCACCCTGGGCCATCTTGATCTGGATGTCGTCGGCGTGGGTCAGGTACATCGACGTCACGCCGAACCGCCCCGAGGCGACCTGCTTGATCGCCGAGCGGCGCTCGGGGTCGAGGAGGCGCTCGACGTCCTCACCGCCCTCGCCGGTGTTCGAGCGGGCCTTGAGCCGGTTCATCGCGATGGCGAGGGTCTCGTGTGCCTCCTGGCTGATCGAGCCGTAGCTCATCGCCCCGGTGTTGAACCGCTGGACGATCTGCGAGACCGGCTCGACCTCCTCGATCGGCACGGGCGGGCGCCGCTCGGCGCCGCCGAGCTCGAAGAGCCCGCGCAGCGTCATCAGGCGGCCCGACTGCTCGTCGATGCGCTGGGTGTACTGCTTGAAGACGTCGTACCGCTTGGCGCGCGTCGCGTGCTGGAGGCGGAAGACGGTCTCGGGGTCGAACAGGTGCGGCTCGCCCTCGCGGCGCCACTGGTACTCCCCACCGACCATGAGCTTGCGGTGCGCCTGGCGGATGCCGTCGGGCGGGTAGGCCATGGCGTGCCGGGCCGCGGTCTCGGCGGCGATGACGTCGAGCCCGACGCCGCCGAGCTGGCTCACGGTGCCGGTGAAGAACTCGTCGACGAGCTCCTGCGAGAGGCCGATCGCCTCGAAGACCTGGGCCCCGCGGTAGGAGGCCACGGTGGAGATGCCCATCTTCGACATCACCTTGAGCACGCCCTTGCCGAGTGCCTTGATGAGGTTCGCGACCGCCTTCTCCTCGGTGACGTCGGTGATGGCGCCGCTGCGCACCATGTCCTCGACGGTCTCCATCGCGAGGTAGGGGTTGATCGCGGCCGCGCCGTACCCGACGAGGAGCGCCACGTGGTGGACCTCGCGGACGTCGCCGGCCTCGACGAGGAGGCCGACCTGGGTGCGGGTCTTCTCGCGGATCAGGTGGTGGTGCACGGCGCTCGTCAGCAGCAGCGACGGGATCGGCGCGAGGTCGCGGTCGGAGTCGCGGTCGGAGAGGACGACGAACCGGGCACCCTCGGCGATCGCGGCCGACACCTCGTCGAAGATCTCGTGGAGCCGGGCGCGCAGCGCGGCCTCGCCGCCGGTGACGTCGTAGGTGCCGCGGATGACGACGGTGCTGAAGCCGGGCAGGTCGCCGTCGGCGTTGATGTGGACGATCTTCGCGAGGTCGTCGTTGTCGATGACCGGGAACGGCAGGACCACCTGGCGGGCGTGGGCCGGCGAGGCGTCGAGGACGTTGCCCTCGGGTCCGATCGTCGAGCCGAGCGAGGTGACGAGCTCCTCGCGGATGGCGTCGAGCGGAGGGTTCGTCACCTGGGCGAACAGCTGCGTGAAGTAGTCGAAGACGAGCCGCGGACGGTCGGACAGCACGGCGATCGGGGTGTCGGTCCCCATCGAGCCGAGGGCCTCTCCCCCGGTGCTCGCCATCGGTGCGACGAGGATCTTCAGCTCCTCCTCGGTGTAGCCGAAGGTCCGCTGGCGGCGCGCGACCGAGGCGGCCGTGTGGATGATGTGCTCGCGGTCGGGGAGGTCCTCGAGCTCGATGAGGCCGGCGTGCAGCCACTCCTCGTAGGGGTTCTCCCCCGCGAGCCCGGTCTTGACCTCCTCGTCGCTGACGATCCGCCCGGCGGCGGTGTCGACGAGGAACATCCGGCCCGGCTGGAGGCGGCCGCGGCGCACGACGTTCTCGGGCTCGAGGTCGAGGACGCCGGCCTCCGAGGCGAGGACGACGAGGCCGTCGTCGGTGACCCAGTAGCGGCCGGGCCGCAGGCCGTTGCGGTCGAGGACGGCGCCGATGAGGGTGCCGTCGGTGAAGGTGACGCAGGCCGGTCCGTCCCAGGGCTCCATGAAGGTCGAGTGGAACTCGTAGAACGCCTTGCGGGCGGGGTCCATCGACTCGTGGTTCTCCCAGGCCTCCGGGATCATCATGAGGACCGAGTGCGGCAGGGAGCGCCCGCCGAGGTGGAGCAGCTCGAGGACCTCGTCGAAGGTCGCCGAGTCGGACGCCCCCGGGGTGCAGATCGGGAAGAGCCGCTCGAGGTCGCCGGGGATGAGCTCGGAGCTCACCTGGCTCTCCCGCGCCATCATCCAGTTGCGGTTGCCCTTGACGGTGTTGATCTCGCCGTTGTGCGCGATGAGCCGGTACGGGTGGGCCAGCGGCCAGCTCGGGAAGGTGTTCGTCGAGAAGCGCGAGTGGACGAGCGCGAGCTCGGTGGCGAACCGCTCGTCGGAGAGGTCGGGGAAGAACGGCTCGAGCTGGCCGGTGGTGAGCATCCCCTTGTAGACGACCGTGCGACACGACAGGGACGGGAAGTACACCTCGACCTCGCGCTCGGCCCGCTTGCGCAGGCAGAAGGCGAGCCGGTCGAGCGCGACGCCGGTGGCGCCGGAGGTGGCGGAGACGAACAGCTGGCGGAAGGTCGGCATGCACTCGCGCGCCGCCCGGCCGACGAGGTCGGGGGTGACGGGGACGTCGCGCCACGCCAGGACCCGCAGGCCCTCCTCGGTCGCGATCTCGCCGATGCGGCGCTCGGCCTCGGCGCGTTCGGCGTCGTCGGTGGGGAGGTAGGCCATGCCGACCGCGTAGGCGCCCGGGTCGGGCAGCTCGGTGTCGAGCACGGCCCGCAGGAACGCGTCCGGGACCTGGGTGAGGATGCCGGCCCCGTCCCCCACGAGGGGGTCGGCACCGGTGGCGCCGCGGTGGTCGAGGTTGCGCAGGGCGTCGAGGGCGTGGACGACGATGTCGTGACCCGCGCTGCCCCGCATGGTCGCCACCATGGCCACGCCGCACGCGTCGTGCTCGTGCTCACGGCGGTACAGGCCCGTGTCGGCGGGCTGGGCGGAGAAGCGGGCGACGGTCACGTCGCATCACCGTCCTCAGAGGTCGTCGATCCCTCGGGGACCGGGCACGGCAAGGTCAGGCGCGGACGGCGTCGGCCACGTGCCGGAATGCTATCGCCGGGCCCTCTCGTCTTGCATTTCGAGCCGGGCTATCCCAGATTCTGGGACTCCGCGTCGGTCTCCGTGCGGGGACCGGGGTCGCTCCCCGGTGTCGGTGGGGTGTCGGTGCGCTCGGCCCGACGGCGGGTGAACCACACGATCCACAGGCCCAGGAGGAAGACGAGGATGCTCGTCCACACGTTGAGCCGCTGGCCGAGGACGACCTCGGCGTCGTCCGTGCGCATCCTCTCGACGACGATCCGCCCGATCGGGTAGCCCGCGACGTAGAGGCCGAACACCGCCCCCGGGTGCAGGCGGCGCCGGCGGTCGAGGACGAGCAGCGCCGCGGCGAGGACGACGAGGAACAGCGACTCGTAGAGGAAGGTCGGGTGGAAGGTCCCGAGGACGACCGGCTCCCCCGAGGCGTCGACGACGGCCCGGCCCGCGCCGTTGTCCCACTCGTGGATCGTCAGGCCCCACGGGAGGTCGGTGGGCCCGCCGTAGAGCTCGTTGTTGAACCAGTTGCCCCACCGGCCGATCGCCTGGGCGAGCGCCACCCCGGGCGCCGCGGCGTCGGCGTACGCGAGGAAGGGGATGCCGTGGCGGCGGCAGCCGATCCACGCACCGAGCGCGCCGAGGGCGATCGCCCCCCAGATGCCGAGGCCGCCCTCCCAGATCTTCACCGCGTCGACGGGGTTGCCGCCCTCGCCCCAGTACGGATCGGGGGTCGTGACGACGTGGTAGAGCCGCCCGCCGACGATCCCGAAGAGGACGGCCCACGCGGCGACGTCGAGGGCCTGGGCCGACTCGAACCCGCGCGGCACGAGCCGGCGCCCGGTGAGCCACACGGCGACGACGATCCCCAGGAGGATGCAGACCGCGTACATCCGCAGCGGCAGCGGCCCGAGGTGCCAGACCCCGACGGTGGGGCTGGGCAGGGCCGCGGGGAGCACGGTCGCGAGGGCGCTCACTTCGTGGCCGCCTCGACGGCCGCGGTGAACCCCTCGGGCGAGGCGATGGCGCCGAGCTCCTGGTCGACCCCGTCGAACCGCACCGTGGGCGTCCCGCGCACGCCGTCCTCGAAGCTCTTCCTCTCGACCGAGTCGACGTAGGCGTCGTAGCGCCCGGAGTCGAGGCACGCCTCCCAGGTCGAGAGCGCGTCGCCGGTGATGCCGGCCGCCTGCGCGAACCCGGCGAGGTCGGCGTCGGTGAAGCCGGTGCCCTCCTGCTCGGGCTGGCCGGGGAAGACGCGGTCGTGGAACTCCTGGAACCTGCCGGCGTCGGCGGCGCAGAAGGCGGCGTTCCCGGCCCGCGTCGAGCTGTCGTTCCTGAGGTTGTCGTCGAGGAAGTTCTTGACGTGGTAGACGAGGACGATCCGTCCCTCCTGCGCCAGCGAGCTGATCGTCGACCCGGTCAGCTCCTCGAACTGCGCGCAGGCCGGGCACTGGAAGTCCTCGTAGACGTCGACGGTCGGCGCGCCGGGTCGGGGCGTGACGTCGGCGAAGGCGCGGTAGCCCGCCCCCATGGCGGTGACGCCCTTCGGCAGGGCCGTGCCGCCGGAGCCGGTGTCGGACGACCGGGAGGACCAGACCACCCCGCCGACCACCGCGACGATCGCGACGACGACGACCACGGCGGCGACGACGACCTTGTCGGCGCCGCCCCCGCCGTCCTTGCGCGCGGCCTCGATCCTGGCCCTGCGGTCGGCGGACGGGGACGACTTCGTGCTGCCCATGGCGTGCGGTGTTCCTCTCGGGGTGGTCAGTGGCCGAAGAGCCGGTGGTCGAGGGCGGCGAGCGACCGCGGCCGGACGACGAGCCAGGTGCCCGCCGCCGCGAAGGCGAGGTCGCGAGCGATCTCCTGGGGGTAGCGCGTCTCGTCGGCGCCGACCTGCCCGCCACCGCCGAAGCAGCCGCAGTCGATCGTCAGACCGCGCGCCCACGCCTGGGCGATCCCGAGGACGAAGGCCGCCATGAGCACCGTCGAGACGGCGGCGACCGGGCGCGTGAACAGGCCCACGAGGAGCAGGACGCCGAGGACGACCTCGACGAAGGGCAGCGCGAGCCCGACCGCCCCGGCGAGGTCCATGGGGAGGATCTCGTACGCCTGGACGGCGCGCTGGGCGGTCAGGGGCGAGCCGATCTTGGCCGCCCCCGCCCAGACGAGGACGACGCCGAGGACCATGCGGGCGAGGAGCCCGACGACGTCGAGGACGAGGGTGCGCCGGGGGGCCGGTGCCTCCACCTCGGTGGCGTCCGTCCCCGGATCCGTACGCGCGATCACCGCCGCCCCGACCTCACTCCCTCGGCCAGCTCGGCCGTCAGCCCGCGCAACGTCTCGAGCCGTCCGGGGAGTTCCCCGTCGCCCCCGAGGGCACGCACGAGCGCGGAGCCGACGATGACGCCGTCGGCGTACCCGGCGAGCTCGGCGGCCTGCTCGCCGGTGGAGACACCGAGGCCGACGCAGACCGGGAGGTCGGTGACGGCCTTCGTGCGCTCGACGAGGCCGCGCGCGTCGCTGTCGACGCTCGTGCGGGCGCCGGTGACGCCCATCGTCGAGGCGGCGTAGACGAAGCCCCGACAGGCCGCGGTGACGCGGGCGAGCCGCTCGGGGGTCGAGGACGGCGCGACGAGGAAGACCCGGTCCAGGCCGTGCCGGTCGCTGGCCGCGACCCACTCGTCGGCCTCGTCGGGGATGAGGTCGGGGGTGATGAGGCCCGCTCCCCCGTGCGCGGCGAGGTCGGCGGCGAAGCGCTCGACCCCGCGGTGGAGCACGAGGTTCCAGTACGTCATGACGAGCGGGGAGCCTCCCGCCTCGCGGACGGCTGCCGTGGCGCGGAAGACGTCGTCGACCCGGGACCCCTGCGCGAGGGCGGTGGCGGCGGCGTGCTGGATGACCTCGCCGTCCATGAGGGGGTCGCTGTAGGGGACGCCGACCTCGACGACGTCGCAGCCGGCCTCGACGAGCACCCGCATCGCCTCCAGCGAACCCTCGACCGAGGGGTAGCCCACGGGCAGGTAGCCGACGAGGGCGGCACGTCCCTCCTCGCGGCAGCGGCGCAGGACGTCCTCGACGCCGCGCGTCGCCGTGGTCACGAGGAGGGCCCGTCGACGAGGCCGAACCACTCGGCCGCGGTGTGCATGTCCTTGTCTCCCCGCCCGGAGAGGTTGACGAGGAGCAGTCCGTCAGGCCCGACCTCGCGGCCGACCTCGATGGCACCGGCGAGGGCGTGCGCGGACTCGAGCGCCGGGATGATGCCCTCGGTGCGGCACAGGAGGGAGAACGCCTCCATGACCTTCTCGTCGGTGGCGTACCGGTACTCGGCGCGGCCGCTGTCGCGCAGGAAGGAGTGCTCGGGACCGACGCTCGGGTAGTCGAGCCCGGCGGAGATGGAGTGCGACTCGACGGTCTGCCCGTCGTCGTCCTGCATGAGGTAGCTCATCGCGCCGTGGAGGACGCCCGGGGTGGCCGAGGCGAACCGAGCGGCGTGCCGTCCGCTCTCGATGCCCGACCCGCCCGCCTCGATGCCGATGAGGCGCACCCCCTCATCGGGGACGAAGCGGTGGAAGATCCCCATGGCGTTGGATCCGCCTCCGACACAGGCGATCACGGCGTCGGGGAGGCGCCCGGTGAGCTCGAGCACCTGTTCGCGGGCCTCCTCGCCGATGACGGCGTGGAAGTCGCGGACCATCTCGGGGAACGGGTGCGGGCCGGTGACGGTGCCGATGAGGTAGTGCGTCGTGCGGACGTTGGTGACCCAGTCGCGCAGGGCCTCGTTGATGGCGTCCTTGAGGGTCGCGCTGCCGTGCTCGACGGGGACGACCTCGGCGCCGAGGATCTTCATCCGGGCGACGTTGAGCGCCTGGCGCTCGGTGTCGACCTTGCCCATGTAGACCCGGCACTCCAGGCCCATGAGGGCGGCCGCGGTGGCCGTGGCGACGCCGTGCTGGCCGGCGCCGGTCTCGGCGATGACCCGCGTCTTGCCCATCCGCTTGGTGAGCAGCGCCTGGGCGAGGACGTTGTTGATCTTGTGCGAGCCGGTGTGGTTGAGGTCCTCGCGCTTGAGGACGACGCGCGCTCCCCCGCAGTGCGCCGCGAACCGGGGCACCTCGGTGACGATGCTCGGCCGGCCGGTGTAGGTGCGGTGCAGGCGGGCCAGCTCGTCGAGGAAGTCGGGGTCGACCATCGCCTTCTGGCGGGCCTCGTCGAGCTGCTCGAGGGCGGGGACGAGCGCCTCGGGCACGTAGCGGCCCCCGAACGGGCCGAACCGCCCGGGGCGGGGCAGCTCCTCGGGGACGAGGTCGTGGGTCGAGGGGATGGTGGCGTCGTCGGGCACGGTGGGTCAGGCCTCCAGGGGTGCGGCACCGGCCACGCCGGCGGCGACGATCGCGGCGGCGCCGGCGTGGGCGTCGCCGGTGCGGACGAGCGCCTCCCCGACGAGGACGGCGTCCGCGCCCTGTGCGGCGTAGGAGGCGGCGTCCTCCGGCCCGGCGATGCCGGACTCGGCGACGGTCACGACGCCCTCGGGGATGAGGGGGCGCAGGCGGGAGAAGGTGTCGGGGTGGATCTCGAGGGTCTTCAGGTTGCGCGCGTTGACGCCGATGACGGCCGCGCCGACGTCGACGGCGCGCTGGGTCTCGACCTCGTCGTGGACCTCGACGAGCGCGGTCATCCCGAGCTCGCCGGTCCGGTGCAGCATCGAGGAGAGGTCGTCGTCGGTGAGCGCGGCGACGATGAGGAGGACGAGGTCGGCGCCGTGGGCTCGCGCCTCCCACAGCTGGTAGTCGCTGACCATGAAGTCCTTGCGCAGGACCGGCACGTCGACGGCCGCGCGCACGGCGTCGAGGTCGTCGAGGCTGCCGCCGAAGCGCCGCCCCTCGGTGAGCACCGACACCGCCGTGGCCCCGCCGAGCGCGTACTGCGCGGCGAGGGCCGCCGGGTCGGGGATGTCCGAGAGCGGGCCCTTGCTCGGGCTCGCCCGCTTCACCTCGGCGATGAGCGACAGGCCGGGCCGCCGCAGGGCGGTCTCGGCGTCGAGCGCCGGGGGTGCGGCGAGGACCGCGGCCTCCAGCTCGGAGAGCGAGGTGCGGCGCTCGCGGGCCGCGAGGTCCTCGCGGACCCCGGCGACGATGGAGTCGAGGACGGTCGTCACGACGCGCCCAGCCGTCAGTGGATGGAGGGGGCCTCGTCACGGGGGCGCCCGGCCGCGCCGTAACCGGCCATCGACAGCACCTTCCCCGCGACGACGCCGACGACGGCGAGCACGACCCCACCGACGAACACCCAGACGTTGGGGAAGAGGACGGCGAGCGCCATCACGGCCGACGCGACGATGCAGATCGTCACGGCGGTCCAGGCAGCGACGCTGTGCCCGTGGTCCTCGTGCTCGTCGTGCTGGCTCATGGCGTCACTCCTCGTGGTGGGGTCGGCGACCCGCGGCGTGGTCTGGGGCGATTCTGTCAGGTCGGGCGGTCGGGACCGACATCGGTGGGGTCGCGGCCGGCGGACAGCTCGTCCCAGTCGCTCGCGACCCGCTCGCCCCGGGGTCCGGCGACGTCCCCGCCGTCCGTGGGGGCGACCTCGTACCGGCTGCTCGGGCCGCCCCAGGACCCCATGCCCCACGCGGCGCAGGCGAGCCCGACGAGGGAGAGGGCCAGGGCCCCGAGGGCGACGACGGGCCAGGCGCTCGGGTCGGCGACCGTCTCGACCGATCCCGTGCGTCCCACGCGGGCCGCGCCGACGGGACCGAGGACGCCGTCCGGGTCGAGCAGGACCCGTCCGGTGAGCCCGGCGGCGACGACGAGGAGGCCGGCCCAGCCGAGGAGGGCGACGACGCGCGTGACCCGGCCACCGGCCACGGTCGCCACGGTCGCGGCCGCGAGGGCCAGGGCGACGGCGGTGAGGCCGGGGGCGACCTCGGCACCCGTCGCGCCGATCCGGGTCGCGCCGAGCACGGCGTCGTCGACGGCGCCGGACACCCAGGGCCGGAAGGCGACCGCGAGGAGGGCGAACCCGCCGACGAGACCGAGGAGGGCGACCGGACCGCGACGCGCCAAGGCCCTCACGACACCGTCCTCATCGCCCCCGCGGTCGCGACGGCGCGCAGGGCGGCGGCGGCCTTGTGCAGGCACTCCTCGTGCTCGCGGGTGGGGTGGGAGTCGGCGACGATGCCGGCGCCGGCCTGGACGTGGGCGACCCCGTTCTTGACGACCGCGGTGCGGATGGCGATGGCCATGTCGAGGTCGCCGTGGAAGTCGAGGTAGCCGACGACGCCGCCGTAGAGGCCGCGCCGCGAGGGCTCGTAGTGCTCGATGAGGGAGAGGGCACGCGGCTTGGGTGCCCCCGAGAGCGTGCCGGCCGGGAAGGTCGAGACGAGGACGTCGTAGGCGCTGACGCCGGGACGGGTCTCCCCCACGACGGTGGACTCGATGTGCATGACGTGGCTGTAGCGGCGGACGTCCATGAGCTCGACGACGTCGACGGTCCCGGGCCGGCACACGCGCTGGAGGTCGTTGCGCCCGAGGTCGACGAGCATGACGTGCTCGCTGCGCTCCTTGGGGTCGGCGAGGAGCTCCTCGGCGAGGCGCACGTCGTCCTCGGGCGTCTTCCCGCGCGGGCGGCTGCCGGCGATGGGGTGGGTGATCGCGCGCTCCCCCGTGACCCGGACGAGGGCCTCGGGGCTGCTGCCGACGACGGCGTAGTCGGACCCGTCGGGCGCGGGGAAGCGGAAGAGGTACATGTACGGGCTCGGGTTGCCGGCGCGCAGCGCGCGGTACACGTCGAGCGGGTCGGCCGGGCACGGCATCGAGAAGCGCTGCGAGAGGACGACCTGGAAGACCTCGCCGGCCCGGATGTCCTCCTTGGCGAGCTCGACGACCTCCTCGTAGCGCTCCTGGGTCGTGTTGGACGTGACGAGCGCCATCGCGGCGTCGACGGCGTCGGTGTCGACGACGGCGACGGTGCTGTCCGCGGGTGCCGCGAGGGCGCGCGTCATCGCGTCGAGGCGGTCGACGGCGTCGGCCCAGGCCTGCTCCGCCCGCTCGTCGGTGTCGTCGTAGTTGACGGCGTTGGCGACGAGGAGGATCGAGCCGTCGGTGTGGTCGAGGACGGCGAGGTCCGTGGCGAGCATCATCGCGACCTCGGGCAGGCCGAGGTCGTCGGGCGCCGTGCTCGGGACCCTCTCCCAGCGGCGGACGGCGTCGTAGGTGATGGCGCCGACCATCCCGCCGGTGAGCGGCGGCAGCCCGGCGACCGGCTCGGTGGCGAGCGCCTCCATCGTCGCGCGGAGGGCCTCGGTGGCGAGCCCGGTCGTGGGCACGCCGACGGGCGGCTCGCCGATCCAGTGGACCTCGCCCCCGCGCTCGGTGAGCGTGGCCCGGCTCGCGGCCCCGACGATCGACCAGCGCGACCAGACGCCGCCGTGCTCGGCCGACTCGAGGAGGAAGGTGCCGGGCCGGTCGCCGGCGAGCTTGCGGTAGACCCCGACCGGGGTCTCGGCGTCACCCATGAGGCGGCGCACCACGGGGATGACGCGGCGGTCGCGGGCGAGGACGCCGAAGACGTCGAGCGTGGGCCAGGTCTGGCCGTAGGCCAGGGGCGGGGTCTCGGCGGCCGGGGCGGCTCCGGTACTCGTCACGCGGCTCCCCCGGGGCCGGCGCCGACCACCGCGCCGAGGTCGTGGGCGTCGAAGCAGGTGCGGTCGCCGGTGTGGCAGGCCACGCCGACCTGCTCGACGCGCACGAGGAGCGCGTCGCCGTCGCAGTCGAGCGCCACGGAGCGCACGTGCTGGACGTGGCCGCTCGTGTCGCCCTTGCGCCAGTACTCCTGCCGGCTGCGCGACCAGAACGTCACCCGGCCCTCCGTGAGGGTGCGGCGCAGCGCCTCGTCGTCCATCCACCCGAGCATGAGCACCTCGCCGGTGTCGTGCTGCTGCACGACCGCCGCGACGAGGCCGTGCTCGTCGCGCTTCAGGCGCGCGGCGACGGCGGGGTCGAGGATGGGCTCGGGGGTGGCGGACACCCCGTCATTGTGCCGCGCGGAGCACGTCGTCCCTGCCCCGGGCCGGTCAGCGGACGGGGGCGGCCGGCGCGGGTGCCAGGCGCCGGTCGAGGGCGCGGGCCCCGGCGAAGGAGCGCGAGGACGAGCACGGTGATGCCGCGGCAGGCACCGACGACCGCGCCGCCACCGCTCTCGCGCGCGTCCAGGAAGGGGTACGGGTACCAGCCGGTCGGCGCCGTCGAGGTCGAGCAGGGGCCGGAGCAGGACGAAGTGGCGAGCCCCGTCACGGTGATCCCGACGACGGCCGCCAGCCGCACCGGCCGCCACCACCGGGCCACAATGGCGGCATGACCACCGACGCGCGGACCCCCGTCGTCCGCCTCGAGCGCGACGCCCTCTGTGACACCCTCCTCGCCGTCGGGCCGGACGCCCCGACCCTGTGCGACCCGTGGCGCACGCGCGACCTGGCCGCCCACCTCGTCGTGCGGGAGCGCCGCCCGGACGCCGCCGTCGGCATCTGGGTCCCCGCGTTCTCGGGGTGGACGCAGCACGAGCAGGAGCGCATCGCCCGCGGCGACTGGGACGAGCTCGTCGCGACGGTCCGCTCGGGGGCCCCGTGGTGGTCGCCCGCGCGCATCGACCGCGTCGAGTCGGTGTTCAACACCGTCGAGCTGATCGTCCACCACGAGGACGTCCTGCGCGGCGACGGCGCCGTCGGCCCGCGCCGCGAGGTGCCGGACCGCGTGGCGCGGGCCGCCTTCCACGCCCTGCGCAAGGCGGCCGACCTGATGTTCCGGCGCTCACCCGTCGGGGTCACCCTCGTCGCCCCGGGCCGCGAGCCGCTCCACGCCGGACCCGACGACCGGTCGGTCACGGTGAGCGGCGAGCCGGTCGAGCTGCTCCTCCTCGCGTCCGGCCGCGCGCGCGTCGCCGAGGTCACGATGGACGGGTCGCCGGAGGACGTGGCGACGCTGCGGACCGCGCAGCTCGGGATGTCCTGACGGCCGTCAGCGCACAGGTTGGCCGTCGGCCCGCAGCGCCTCCTTGACCTGGCCGATGGTCAGCTCGCCGAAGTGGAAGACGCTCGCGGCGAGGACGGCGTCGGCGCCCGCGCGCACCGCGGGGGCGAAGTGGCCCACCGCGCCCGCTCCCCCGCTCGCGATGACCGGGACGTCGACGGCGGCCCGCACGAGCGCGATGAGCTCGAGGTCGAAGCCGTCCTTGGTGCCGTCGGCGTCCATCGAGTTGAGGAGGATCTCGCCCGCGCCGAGCTCGGCGGCCCGGGCGCACCACTCGACGGCGTCGAGGCCGGTGCGCGTGCGCCCGCCGTGCGTGGTCACCTCGAACCCGCCCGTGGGCGAGCCGCTCTCGTCACGCCGGCGCCGGACGTCGGCCGACAGCACGAGCACCTGCGCCCCGAACCGGTCGGCGGTCTCGGCGATGAGCGCCGGGCGGGCGATGGCCGCGGTGTTGACCCCGACCTTGTCGGCGCCGGCACGCAGCAGCCGGTCGACGTCGTCGACGGTGCGCACCCCTCCGCCCACGGTGAGGGGGATGAAGACCTCCTCGGCGGTCCGCGCGACGACGTCGTACATCGTCTCGCGGGCCCCGCTGCTGGCCGTGACGTCGAGGAAGGTCAGCTCGTCGGCGCCCTGCTCGCCGTAGCGGCGGGCCAGCTCGACGGGGTCACCGGCGTCGCGGAGGTTCTCGAAGTTGACCCCCTTGACGACGCGCCCGGCGTCGACGTCGAGGCACGGGATGACGCGGACCGCCACGGACATGCGCCAACGGTACCGAGCACTAGGCTCGCCGCCATGGCCGCCCCGTCCCGTGAGCACGAGCGCACCGAGCGGGCCGACCCCTCCCACGTGGCGGCGGTCGTGGCGAGCGCGCGGACGGCCACGCCGCCTCCCGGCGGCACGGTCGTCGTCGCCGTCGACGGGCGGAGCGGGAGCGGCAAGACCCTCCTCGCGACGGCCGTCGCGGCCGCGCTCGACGCCCCGGTCGTCCACCTCGACGACGTCTACCCCGGGTGGGACGGGCTCGCCGAGGGCGTCGCCCTCGTCACGGCAGACCTGCTCGGGCCCGTCTCCCGCGGGGAGGCCGGCACCTACCGCCGCTGGGACTGGATGAGGTCGCGCCCGGGCCGCGTCGTCCGGGTGCCCGTCGCCCCGGTCCTCGTCGTCGAGGGGTGTGGCGCGCTCGTCGAGCCGGCCGCCGCGCACGCGACGGTCCGCGTCTGGGTCGAGGCGCCCGACGAGGAGCGCAGGCGCCGCGCCCTCGCCCGGGACGGCGAGACCTACGCCCCGCACTGGGACCGCTGGGCAGCCCAGGAGGACCTCGCCTACGCCGCACGTCCCTGGGAGGACGCCGACCTCGTCGTCCGGACGGTCGCCCGGTGAGCGCGGCCGCGTTCGACCGGGTCCGGCCCACCCTCGAGCGCGGGCTGCGGCGGCTCGGCGACCGGTGGGTCCTCATCCTCCAGGTCGGGGTGGCCGTCCTCGTCGCCTGGCTCGTCGCGAAGCACGTGCTCGGCCACGAGGTGCCCTTCTTCGCCCCGGTCACCGCCATCCTGTGCCTCGGACTCACCTACGGGCAGCGGCTGCGCCGGATCGCGGAGGTGACGGTGGGCGTCGCAATCGGTGTCCTCGTCGGCGACGTCATCGTCCTCGGGCTCGGCACCGGGGCGTGGCAGATGGCGGTCGTCGTCGTCCTCGCGATGGCCATCGCGGTGGTGCTGTCGAGCGGTCAGCTGCTCGTCATCCAGGCGGGCGTGCAGTCGGTGTTCATCGTCGCCCTCGTCGCGAACCAGTCCGACGCGGTGTCGCGGTGGCTCGACGCCGTCGTCGGCGGCGTCGTCGCGCTCGTCATCGGCGCCGTCGCCCCGACCTCGCCGGTGCGCCGTCCCCGCGCGGAGGCCGCCCGGACCGTCCGTCAGGTGGCCGTGACCCTGCGCGACGTCGTCGCCGCCCTGCGGCGCCGCGACCGGGCCCTCGCGACGGCCGCCCTGGCCGAGGCGCGCGACCTCGAGGGCCAGATCTCCGAGCTGCGGACCGCCGCGGCCGAGGGGGTCGCCGTCGTCCGCCAGTCGCCGTTCCTGCGCGGCCACGCCCAGTCCGCGCACGCGGCGCAGGGGCTCGTCGTGCCGCTCGACCGCTGTGTGCGCAACCTGCGGGTGCTCGCGCGCCGCGCGTCCGTGGCGGTCTCCCGCCCGGAGGTCGTGCCGGACCACTACGTCGACCTCGTCTCGGCACTCGCGGACGCCGCCGACGACCTCGCCCGCGTCCTCGACGAGCACGCGACGCCCTCGGCGGCCCGCGCCGTCCTCGGTCGCGTCGCGGGGCTGTCGGCACGGGTCGACCCGGCGGCGGGGCTGTCGGCCGAGATGATCCGCGGCCAGGTGCGCTCGATGGTCGTCGACCTCCTCGTCGTCGCGGGGCTCGACGACGACGAGGCGCTCCAGCTCGTCCCGGAGTCGCACCTGCCCTAGGCGGCCGGGCCCCCTGCGACGGCGGCGACCCCGCGTGGCACGATCGGGCCGGTGACCACCCCCAGCCCACGCGGCGCCGGGGCCCCCGAGGCGCCGACCTGGGCGCTCGTCCTCGCGGTCGTCCTCGTCGCCGCGAACCTGCGCACCGTCATGGCCAGCCTCCCGCCGCTCGCCGAGGCGGTGCGGGCCGACCTCGGCCTGTCGAGCCTGGCGATGGGCGTGCTGACGACCCTGCCCGTCCTCTCCATGGGGCTGCTCGCGCCGGTCGCGGTCCGGGTCGCTCGCCGGACCGGCGCCGTGGCCGCGGTCGCCGGCGGCACGGGGGCGGTGCTCGTCGGACTCGTCCTGCGCGGCGTCGGCGACCGGTCGGTGGAGGCGCTGTACGCCGGGACGCTCCTCGCCGGCGCGGGCATCGCCCTGACGGGGACCCTGCTTCCGGGCGTCGTCAAGGCGGTCTTCCCACCGCACCGGGCCGGGCTCGGGACGGGTCTGACGATGAGCGCGATGATGGCCGCCGCGGCCCTGGCGTCCGCCGGCGCCGTCCCGCTCGCCGACGCGTTCGGCGGCTGGACGGCCTCGCTGCTCACGTGGGCGGCACCGGCGGCCCTCGGGCTGCTCGCCTGGCTCGCCGTGCGCCGTCCCCTGCGTCGGAGGACGGCGGTGCCGGCCGGCGACCACGGCGGCTCGCACGCGCTGCCCTGGCGCAGCACCACGGCCTGGCTGCTCGCGGCGTACCTGACGGCCCAGTCCTGGCAGTTCTACTCGGCCCTCGCCTGGCTGGCCCCGACCTACGAGTCGCACGGCTGGAGCGCCCGCGACGCCGGCCTCCTCATGGCCCTGTTCACCGGCGCCCAGCTCGTCTCCGGGCTCGTCGCCCCGACCCTGCTCGACCGCGTGGCCGACGCACGCGTCCTCCTCGTGACGGCGGGAGTGCTCGGCGGGTCCGGCGAGCTCGGGGTGTGGCTCGCCCCGGACGCCGCGCCGTGGGTCTGGGCGCTCCTCCTCGGCGCCGGGCAGGGGGCGTCCTTCGCGCTCGGCCTCGGCCTGCTCGTCCGATACGCCGTGACGGCCCGCGACAGCTCCCGGCTCACCGCCATGGGCTTCCTCGTCTGCTACTCGATCGCGGCCTTCGGACCCGCGACGTCGGGTGCGGTCGAGGACGCCACCGGCGGCTTCGGGGCCGTCTGGATGCTCCTCGCCGTCGCCATGGTGCCCCAGCTCCTCGCGTCGGCCCGGCTGGGACCGCACCTGCCGCGCGTGGGCGCCCCCGGGGGCTGACCGACCCGCGGCCCGATCCCGCCGGGGCGTCCCCTGTGACGACCCCGGCGGGACACGTCGGTCGCGCGGCCCCCCGGCCCCCTGCGTCGGCGGGCCGGCGGCGACCTGTCGTCCCCACTGGGTGGGCCACTCGGTCCCGTCGGTCTGGCCCGACCGTCACCGTACAAAGACCCTGACCTGCAGCGACAGGGGCCGCTGATCGGTCCTGTCGATCAGCGGTGTCCGTCGAGCGGCACCCGGACCACACCCGGCCGGCTCGTCACCGCGACCGCGGCGCGGGCCGCCTCCACGAGGGCGGGGCCGAGCGGCAGGTGGGCCCGGTGCACGACCTGCAGCGGGGCCCACCGCTCGTCCGTCAGGGGGACGACGACGGAGCCGGACCCGTCGGGGACCACGACGTCGGTGGGCCAGAGGGCGACGACACCCTTGCGGGCGGCCAGCGCCGCGATGGTGGCGGGGTCCTCCCCCAGCCCGAGGTCGACGGGCCGCGGCGCCGAGGGGTGGTCGCGCAGGAGCCAGAACCGGGTGAACTCCTCACCGGCACCGGCGGGCGGCTCGGCCCGCAGGTGCGGCGCGACGAGGTCGAGCGGGACCGCCTCCAGCGTCGCGAAGGGGTGCGAGCCCGGCGCCAGGACGCCGACCCTGACCTCGCCGACGGTGACGACGACGCGACCCGGGCGTTCCGCCACGGGGCCGTGGAGGAGGACGGCGTCGACGGTGCCGTCGTCGAGCGAGGTCAGCATCGTGCCGAAGCCGACCGGGCGCAGGGCGACGTCGAGCTCGGGGCGCTCCCCCATGAGCCGCCGCACCGCCGACCACGTCGCCGGGCCGATGCCGTCCGGGGCCACCCCCAGGCTGAGCCGGTCGGCCCCCGCCTCGGGGCGACCGGCGACGGACTCCAGGTCCTCGAGCGCGCGCAGGGCCTGCCGGGCCAACGGGAGGACGGTGGCCGCCTCGTCGGTGAGCCGGGTGCCCTCCCGGCCCCGTTCGAACAGGACGACGCCGAGGTCGCGCTCGAGTCCGTGGATCTGCGCGCTGAGGGTCGGCTGGCTGACGAAGAGGCGTGCTGCGGCGCGCCGGAAGTTCAGCTCCTCCGCGAGGACGGCGAACGCCCTGACCTGCTCGACCCGCACGGGCCCCACCCCCGACGCCGGAGGCCGCCCGGGGTGGGCGGCTCGGGCGCTCATGGTCCCGGAGATCGGGGTGGAGTGCACGCCCCCCACCTGAGGGTTCCTCAGGTTTCTCCGGCTCGGCCGTGGAAAGGACCCGCAGGTCAGGCCGTTCGGGAGCCGTCACCCCGCGCGTCGAGGAGGGCCGCGAGCCGACCGGCCTCCCCGCGCGCGACCTCGCCGTCGGCGCGCTGCACGGCCATCACGGCGAGCTCGTCGCCGTCGTGGAGGTCGAGCACCACCCACGGCGCCCCCTCGTCGAACCGGACTCCCTCGACGTCCTCCCACCGCACCCGACGGGTGAGCAGGAGGTTGCGCACGGTGAGCCCGTCGTCGTCCGGGACGGCACGGATCGTCGCGTAGCGCAGGAGGAAGGCGGCGATCCCTGCCCCGAACACGACGAGGGCGACCTGGTCGGCCGGTCCCCACTGGCGGGCCCCGCCGAGGAGGACGGCCGCGAGGACGCAGACGAGGACGGCCGCGGTCGCCATCGCGAGCGCCATCGTGCGCCCGCGGCGCGGTCGGAACGGCGCCGCGGGCGTCAGAGGCGACACGCGGCGATGTCGGTGACGAGGATGGCGCGGGCACCGAGGTCGTACAGCTCGTCCATGACGGCGTTCGTGCCGGCCCGTGGCACCATCGCCCGGACCGCGACCCACTCGGGGTTCTGCAGCGGGGACACGGTCGGTGACTCCAGCCCGGGCGTGATGGCGCAGGCACGGTCGACGAGGGCGTTCGGGACGTCGTAGTCGAGCATGACGTAGTGCCGTGCGGTGATGACGCCGAGGAGACGGCGGCGCAGCACCTCGATGCCGGCCTTCTCCTCGCTGCCCTCGCGCCGGACGAGGACGGCCTCGCTGCGCAGGATGGGCTCGCCGAAGACCTCGAGGCCCTGGCTGCGCAACGTGGCGCCGGTCTCGACGACGTCGGCGATGACGTCGGCGACGCCGAGGGTGATCGCGGTCTCCACGGCACCGTCGAGGCGGGTCACCGACGCGACGACGCCGTGGTCGGCGAGGTGCTTCTCGACCAGCCCCGGGTAGCTGGTGGCGACCCGGTGCCCGCCGATGTCGGCGAGGGCGGAGGCCGTGCCGGGGCGGGCGGCGTAGCGGAAGGTCGAGGCGCCGAAGCCGAGGGCCATGAGCTCGACGGCGGCGGAGCCGGAGTCGAGGAGCAGGTCGCGGCCGGTGATGCCGCAGTCGACGGTGCCGGAGCCGACGTAGACGGCGATGTCGCGGGGGCGCAGGTAGAACAGCTCGACGCCGTTGTCGACGTCACTGACGACGAGCTCCTTGGCGTCACGGCGGGTGCGGTACCCGGCCTCGCGGAGCATGGCGGCCGCGGGGTCGGCGAGCGATCCCTTGTTGGGGACGGCGATGCGCAGCATGGGTGGTTCTCCGGTCTGCCTCGTCAGAGGTGCTTGTAGACGTCGTCAGGGGTGAGGTCGGCGGCGACCATGAGGACCTGCAGGTGGTAGATCAGCTGGCTGACCTCCTCGGCGGTCCGGTCGCGCCCCTCGTGCTCGGCCGCCATCCACACCTCCGCGGCCTCCTCCACGATCTTCTTGCCGATCGCATGGACGCCGGCGTCGAGGGCGGCCACGGTCACCGAGCCCTCGGGGCGGAGCCGGGCCTTCTCGGCGAGCTCGGCGTACAGCGAGTCGAAGGTCTTCACGAGGGCAGAGTCTAGGAGGCGCGGGGGACGGCGCCGACGGGGCGTCCGCGGGGACGAGCACCCGGACGGGCCCACCGGAGGGGTGGCGGACCCGCCCGGGTGGTTCAGGGGGTGCGCACCGGCTCGGGCGCACCGGCCTCGGCGACCTCGTCGGTGGGCTCGGTGCGCGAGGCGCGCAGCCAGACCGTGAAGCCGTAGAGGACGAGCCCGCCGTACACCGCGTAGAGGACGGCGGTCGGGTAGTACTGGCTGTGCCACAGGAGCGGGACGCCGACGAGGTCGACGGCGATCCACATGAGCCAGAAGTCGTTCCACCCGCGCGCCATCGCGTACGTCGCCATCATCGAGCCGACGAGGATCCACGCGTCGCACCAGAAGTACCAGCGCGGCGCGGGCCACGCGGCACCGATGGCGGCGAGCGCCCACTGCGCGACGAGGACGAGCCCCACCCACGCGAGGACGTAGCCGAGCCGCTCCCGGGCCGTGGCCCAGCGCGGGGTGATGGCGGGCGTGTCGTCCGGCGCACCGGCGGCGAGGCGGGCCTTGCGGTGCTGGTCCCAGCGCCACCAGCCGTACAGGCTCGTCGCGATGAAGAAGACCTGGCGCCCCGCCTGCCCGAACAGCGGCGTGCGGGCGGCCTCGTCGAAGGTCGCGGAGACGAAGATGAGGAAGAGGAGCAGGTTGCCGACGATGCCGACCGGCCACGCCCACACGCGGCGCCGCATGCCGAGGATGGCGGAGGCGAACCCGAAGGCGTTGCCGACGATCTCGATCCACGGCAGCTGGTACCCGCCGACGGTCACGGACTCGTGCTGGATCCAGGCGAGGAGCTCGCGCAGGCCGTTCACGCCGGCACCACCGTGGCACCGAGCGGGCGGGGCGCGAGCTCGCGCAGCGTGGCGGCGGTCGCGACGGCGGCGGTGGCGGCCTCGTGGCCCTTGTCCTCGCGCGAGCCCGGCAGGCCCGAGCGGTCGCGCGCCTGGGCGTCGTCGTCGCAGGTGAGGACGCCGAACCCGACGGGGACGCCGGTGCGCACCGCGACCTCGGTCAGGCCCGCCGTGGCGCTCTGGCAGACGTAGTCGAAGTGCGGGGTCCCGCCGCGGACGACGACCCCGAGGGCGACGAGCGCGTCGTGCGACGGGGCGAGGCGCGCGCACGCCACGGACAGCTCGACCGTGCCGGGCACCCGCACGACGAGCGGGTCCTCGACCCCGGCCTCGGTGAGGCCGCGCAGGGCACCGTCGAGGAGGCCGGTCATGACCTCCTCGTGCCACGACGCGGCGACGACCGCGACGCGCAGCCCGTGCCCGTCGGCCGTGACGGCGGGGGCTCCGTGTCCACTCATGCTGGGGTTCTCCTCGGGGTTCGTGGTGCCTCGTCGGGGGTCCGGGGTCAGGCGGTGGTGCCGGAGTCGGCCGGGTCGAGGACGAGGTCGTGCCCCATCCGGTCGCGCTTCGTGCGCAGGTACGCCGCGTTCGCGGGGAGGGGGGTCGTGCGCAGCCGCTCGACGGCGACGACCTCGACCCCGTGGGCCCGCAGGCCCTCCACCTTCGCGGGGTTGTTCGTGAGCAGCCGGACGCCGTCGACCTGGAGGTCGGCGAGGACGCCCGCCGCGGCGACGTAGTCGCGGGCGTCGACCGGCAGGCCGAGCTCGACCTGGGCGTCGACGGTGTCGAGCCCGCGGTCCTGGAGGGCGTAGGCCCGAAGCTTCTCGGCGAGGCCGACGCCGCGGCCCTCGTGGCCGCGCAGGTAGAGCACGATGCCGCCCTCGGCCGCCACGCGCTCGAGGGAGCGCTCGAGCTGGGGGCCGCAGTCGCAGCGCTGCGAGCCGAGGACGTCGCCGGTGAGGCACTCGGAGTGCACCCGGACGAGGGGGGCGCCCGGCGGGACCCCCCGCGGGCTCACCAGCGCGAGGTGCTCGTCGCCGGTGATCCGGTCGCGGTAGGCCAGGGCCCGGAACGCGCCGTACCGCGTGGGGACGACGGTGTCGGCGACCCGCTCGACGCGGTCGTGCCGCTGCCGCCACGCGACGAGGTCGGCGATGGTGAGGACGGGCAGCCCCTCGCGGGTGCCGAGCGCGAGGACACCGGGCAGGCGCGTCATCGAGCCGTCGTCCTCGACGAGCTCGCCGATGACGCCCACGGGGGCGAGGCCGGCGAGGCGACAGAGGTCGACCGCGGCCTCGGTGTGCCCGGGTCGGACGAGGACGCCGCCCTCGCGCGCCCGCAGCGGGACGAGGTGGCCGGGGCGGCGCAGGTCCGCTGCCGTCGCGGAGGGGTCGGCGAGGACGCGGGCCGTCCTCGTGCGGTCGGCGGCGGAGATGCCGGTCGTGACGCCCACGGCGGCGTCGACCGTGACGGTGTAGGCGGTCCGCAGCGGGTCGTGGTTGTCGGGCACCATGAGCGGCAGGCCGAGGCGGTCGGCGACCTCCTCGGTCACCGGGGCGCAGAGGTAGCCGCTGCTGTGTCGGACCGCCCAGGCGGTCCAGCGCTCGGTGAGCGTCTCGGCGGCGAGGACGACGTCGCCCTCGTTCTCGCGGTCGGCGTCGTCGACGACGAGGACGGGTCGGCCCGCGCGGAGGGCGTCGAGGGCCTCCTCGACGGTGGCGAGGCCGGGGGTGCGGACGGGGTCGGCGCTCATGCGCGGGCCTCCTCGCGGTCGGGGGTGGTGGCGGCGAAGCGGGTGGCGAGGAGCCGTTCGACGTACTTGGCGAGGACGTCGACCTCGAGGTTGACGGGGTCGCCGACGCCCTTGGTTCCGAGCGTCGTGAGCGCGAGGGTCGTCGGGATGAGCGAGACGGAGAAGGCGTCCTCCTCGACGTCGACGACGGTGAGCGAGACGCCGTCGACGGTGATCGAGCCCTTCTCGACGAGGTACGGGGCGAGGTCGGCAGGGAGGGTGAGGCGGACGACCTCCCACCGCTCGCCCGGCTCACGGGCGGCGATGGTGGCGGTGCCGTCGACGTGGCCCTGGACGACGTGCCCGCCGAAGCGGGAGGACGCCGCCATCGCCCGCTCGAGGTTGACCCGGTCGCCCGGGCGGAGGACGCCCAGGCTCGTGCGGCGCAGCGTCTCGGCCATGACGTCGGCGGTGAACGCGCCCTCACCGTGTTCGGTGACGGTCAGGCAGACGCCGTTGACGGCGATCGAGGCGCCGTGCTCGGCGTCGGACGTGACGAGGGGTCCGTGGACGGTGAGCCGGGCGCTGTCGGTGCCCTGCTCGAGGGCGGTGACGGTGCCGAGCTCCTCGACGATGCCGGTGAACATGGTCAGGTCCTCACGGGTCGGCTGGTGATGCGGACGTCTCCGTCGAGCACGGTGACGTCCGTGGTCTCGAGGCGGACCGCCTCGGTGATGGTCGAGATGCGGAGCTCGCCGACCGTCGCGGGGCCGGCCCCGAGGAGGACGGGCGCCACGTAGGTGACGACCTCGTCGACGAGCCCGGCGCGCAGGAACGCCGCGGCGAGGGTGGCGCCGCCCTCGAGGAGGACGTGGTGGACGCCGCGCCCCGTGAGGGCGGCCAGCACCTCGGCCGGGTCGCGGGTCACCACGACGAGGGTGTCGGCGGCGCCGTCGAGGAGGCGGGCGTCCTCCGGGACCGGGCGCAGCCCCGCGACGACGCGGAGGGGCTGGCGGGGTGCGGGGCTGCCGTCGCGGTCGCGGACGGTGAGGGCGGGGTCGTCGGCGAGGACGGTGCCGGTGCCGACGAGGACGGCGCCGACCCGGGCGCGCAGCGCGTGGACGTCGGCCCGGGCGGCCGGCCCGGTGATCCAGCGGCTCGTGCCGTCGGCGGCGGCGGTGCGTCCGTCGAGCGTGACCGCGGTCTTCCAGGTGACGAACGGGCGGCCGGTGCGGCGGGCGTGCAGCCACGTGGCGTTGAGGTCCTCGGCGGCGGCGCGCAGGAGCGGGTCCTCCTCGAGGACGACGTCCAGACCCGCGGCGGCCAGGCGGGTCGCGCCCCCGGCGGCGAGGGGGTGGGGGTCGGCGACGGCGTAGCGGACGCGCTCGATGCCGGCGTCGAGGAGGGCGCTCGTGCAGGGGCCGGTGCGGCCGGTGTGGTCGCACGGCTCGAGGGTGACGACGGCGGTGCCGCCGCGAGCGGCCGTCCCCGCTGCGGCGAGGGCGGCGACCTCGGCGTGCGCGGTCCCGGCGCCGCGGTGGTGGCCGGTACCGACGACGCGTCCGTGGCGGTCGGTGACGACGCACCCCACGCGGGGGTTGGGGTCGGCCTCGGGCCCGAGGAGGGCAGCGTCGAGCGCCCGCTGCATCAGCGCGCTGTGCTGCTCCATCTCGCCTGCCCTCGTGCCTCGAACCGGTCTCTCGGTCGGGCTCCGGGCGGATGGCCGGCGTCGACGGGGGCACCCCGAAGGGGTACGCCGTCGCCACGGCCGCCGACACCGACCCTCACGGGTCGCGCATCGGCACGTGCTGCCTCCCATCCGGACTCTCACCGTCGGTCCCGGAGTTTCACCGGGTCAACCGGCCGCTGGCTGCGGTCGGGTCGTGGACTGTCACCACCGGTTCGGAATTGCACCGACCCCGGAGCACGTACTGGCCCAGTATGCACCCGCGTGCCGCGGCGGGCCACGGCCGCCCGGCGTGCGGTCCGCCACAGCCGGCGCCCGCGATGGCGCCGGACGGGCCGCCGGAAACCCCGTGGCGGCCCCCGTGGCGCTGCTCGACCCGGTCGAGCTGTCCGACGCGCCGCCCGTCCGACGAGGGTCGTGGGTCGTCGGGACCCCGTGGTCCGAGGCCGCGCTCCTCCACCGGCTCGACGCCGCGGTGCGACACGGTCGGGAGTCCTGGTGGGCCGAGGTGTCACCGCGGTACGGCTGCGAACCCCGGTGTTCGTCCTCCCCGGTGTCCTGAGTCCGTGCGTCGAGGTATTGCGCCGGTGCCTGGCACCGGCGCAACACCTCGACCCCGGGTGTGGTCGACGCCTCAGTCGGCGAGGACGAGGCCCATGGCCCGGAGGATGCCGCCCGCACCGGCGGCGTCGACGGTCAGCCCCTGCACCCGGCTCGCGGTGGGGTCGAAGGCGTACCCGTAGGAGCCGACGAGCGAGGCCTCGCGCAGGTCGGTGTCGGCGACCGTGGCACCGGTGAGGTCGCAGCCGCGCAGCTCGGCCCGCCGGGCGTCGGCCCCAGCGAGGTCGACCTCGCGCATCGAGCACTCGACGAAGCGCGACCCCGCGACGTCGGCATCGCGCCACGAGCCGAGGTCGAGCCGGCAGCGCTCCATGTCCCACGGCCGCGTCGAGAGGGGCGCCGCGTCGGCACGGGCCCACGCGACGGCGAGTGCCTTGCACTCGAGGAACCGGCAGTCGGTGAACCGCGAGCCGGCGAGGTCGGCCATCGACAGGTTGCAGCCGGTGAAGATGCACCCGGTGAACCGGCAGCCACGCAGGACCGCCTTCTCGAGCACCGACCCGGTGAACCGGCAGTCCTCGAACTCGACGCCGGCGAGGACCTCCCCGGGTGCCAGGCCCTCGGTGAGGTCGACGCCGACGACCCAGCCCTCGGTGCCCGCGACCCGCTCGGCGAGCGACGTCATCCGGCGGGGTGGGCGTGCCGGAGCGCCAGCGCCCGCAGCTCGTCGACGGCCCCGGATGCCGACTCGGCCCCGTAGACCGCGGAGCCGGCGACGAACACGTCGGCCCCGGCCTCGGCACACTGCTCGATCGTCGAGGCCGACACCCCGCCGTCGACCTGGATCCACACCTCGCCGCCGTGGCGTCGCACGGCCTCGCGGACCTGACGGACCTTGGGCATCTGGTCGGCCATGAACGACTGGCCCCCGAAGCCGGGCTCGACGGTCATGACGAGGACCATGTCGACCTCGGGCAGCAGCTGCTCGTAGGGGGCGAAGTCCGTGCCCGGCTTGACGGCGAACGCGGCCCGCGCCCCGGCGGCCCGGATGGCGCGCGCCGTGGCCACGGGGTCGTGGGCGGCCTCGACGTGGAAGGTCACCGACTGCGCACCGGCCTCGGCGTAGGGCGGCGCCCAGCGGTCGGGGTCGTCGATCATCAGGTGGCAGTCGAGCGGGATCGGCGACACCGCCAGCAGCGCCTCGACGACCGGCAGCCCGAGCGTGAGGTTCGGGACGAAGTGGTTGTCCATGACGTCGACGTGCGCCCAGTCGGCGTTGCCGATGGCGCGCAGCTCGCGCTCGAGGTTGGCGAAGTCGGCCGACAGGATCGACGGGGAGATCTGCACGGCACCGACCCTAGCGACCGCCGGCGTCAGCCCTTCCGGCGGAGCAGGGCGAGGAACATCGCGTCGGTGCCGTGGACATGGGGCCACAGCTGCACGTAGGGCCCGTCGCCGAGGTCGGGCAGGGGCGCCCCGGACGCGTCGGTGACGAAGGGCCGGGCGTCGAGGACCTCGACGTCCGGGTGCCTCTTGAGGACGTCGGCCACGACGAACCGGGTCTCGGCGACGTGCGGGCTGCACGTCGCGTAGGCGACGACACCCCCCGGCGCCACCGCGGACAGGGCCGAGCCGAGGAGCGAGCGCTGGAGCGGGCCGAGCTCGGCGAGGTCGGACGGCTGGCGCCGCCAGCGGGCCTCCGGGCGGCGGCGCAGCGCCCCGAGGCCGGTGCACGGCGCGTCGACGAGGACGCGCGCGTAGGCGCCCGGCTCGTCCTCCCCGACCTCGCGGCCGTCCGCCGTGCGGACCTCGATGCTGCGCCCCTCGGCCTCCGCACGGGCGACGAGCGCGGCGAGGCCCCCGCGCACGAGGTCGGCGCGGTGGGGGCTCACCTCGGTGGCGACGAGGTCGGCGCCCTGCTGGAGGGCGAGCCCGCCGAGGACGCCCGCCTTGCCGCCCGGCCCGGCGCAGAGGTCGAGCCAGCGCGCCGGCAGCCCGGCGGCCACCGGCGCGGCGGCGAGGGCGAGGGCGAGGTGCTGGCTGCCCTCGTCCTGGACCGCCGCGCGCCCGTCGCGGACTGCCGCGATGCGGCCCGGGTCCCCCGACCGCAGGACCGCGCCGACCGGGCTGGTGGCGCTCGGCTCGGCGTCGGCGGCGGCGAGCAGCTCGTCGACCGTGGCGAGCCCGGGCCGCGCGACGAGGTGCACCACGGGTGGCACGTTGTCGGCCTCGAGGAGCGCGTCGAGCTCGGCGTCGACGGTGGCGGGCGTCGCGCGGCCGTGGCCGAGCAGGGCCGCCCGCAGCGCCGTGACGACCCACTCGGGATGGCTGTGGCGCACCGCGAGCGCGGCCGCTCCCCCGCCCTCGGGCGTGACGGCCTCGCGCCACTCCTCGAGCGTGCGCTCCCCCACCCGGCGCAGGACCGCGTTGACGAACCCGCCCGCGCCCTGGCTCACCACGGCCCGCGCCAGCCCGACCGTCTGGTCGGCGGCGGCGTGCGGAGCGACCCTCATCCCGAGCATCTGGTGCACGCCGAGGCGCATGACGTCGAGGACCGGGGCGTCGATCCGCGCCACCGGCCGGTCGGCGGCGACCGCGATGACCGCGTCGTAGAGGCCCTGCCACCGCAGGGTCCCGAAGGCGAGCTCGGTCGTGAAGGCGGCGTCGCGGGCGTCGAGGCGGCGCTCGCGCAGGATCCGCGGCAGCTCGAGGTTGGCGTAGGCACCGTCGGCCACCGCGCGCAACAGCGTGTACGCCGCGAACCGGGTCGGCTCGGCGTGCCGGCTGCGCTGGGCCGGGCGGGTCGCGGACCGCCGGCGCGGACCGTCGCGGCGCGGGCCGTCGTGGCGCGGGCCGCGCCCGCGGTCCCCTCGTTCGTCAGCCACCGAGCACCTCCCCGGCGTCGATCCGGACCCCCCGCGCCCAGTCCGCGGCGGCCATCGGGCGCTTGCCGAGCGGACCCACCTCGCCGAGGGCGACCGGCCCGGACGCGGTGCCGACGTGCACCGACCGCTTCGTCACGTGGAGGGCACCGGGCGCGAGCGCGGGGAGGTCGGCCTCGCCGGCCCCCCGGACGAACGGCCCGACCTTGAGCCGCTCGCCCCGGAAGGTCGTCCACGCCCCCGGTGCCGGTGTGCACCCGCGCACGTGCCGGTCGACGACGTGGGCCGGCAGGTCCCAGCGGACTCGGGCCTCCTCGGTCGTGAGCTTCGGCGCGTGGCTGACCCCGTCCTCCGGCTGTGCCACGGCCCGGAGCGAGCCGTCCTCCAGCCCGTCGACGGTGGCGACAAGCAGTCCGGCGCCCGCGTGGGCGAGCCGGTCGAGGAGGGTGCCGGAGGTGTCGTCCGGGCGGACGGTCTCGGTGAGGGCGCCGAGCACGGGTCCGGTGTCGAGGCCCTCCTCGAGGACGAACGTCGTCGCCCCGGTGACGTCGTCGCCCGCCATGATCGCCCGCTGCACGGGGGCGGCTCCGCGCCAGGCGGGCAGGAGCGAGAAGTGGAGGTTGACCCAGCCGTGCCGGGGCACGTCGAGCGCGGCCCGCGGCACGAGGGCCCCGTACGCGACGACGGGGCAGCAGTCCGGCGCGAGCGCCCGCAGCCGGTCGAGGAACTCGGGGTCGCGCGGGGTCACCGGGGTGAGGACCTCGACACCCGCCTCGAGGGCGACCTCCTTCACCGGGGAGGGCGACAGCGTGCGCCCGCGCCCCGACCGGGCGTCCGGGCGGGTCACGACGGCGAGGACCTCGTGCCGCGACGCGAGGAGGGCTCGCAGGGACGGGACGGCGGTCTCGGGGGTCCCGGCGACGACGAGGCGCACTCACGGCCTCCCGAAGGCGCCGGCGTGCGGGCTGACCCTGACCCGGGGAACCGACGACCCCCAGTCGGCCTCGCGGACCAGGCGTATCGCCTCGCGCCGCTGCTCGGGGTCGAGCCGGTCGACGAAGAGGACGCCGTCGAGGTGGTCGGTCTCGTGCTGCACCGCACGGGCGAGCAGGTGCGTCCCCTCGACGGTCACCGGCTCGCCGTGCATCGACCAGCCGCGGGCGACGACGGACACCGACCGCGGGGTGTCGAACCGCAGCCCGGGAAAGGACAGGCAGCCCTCGGGGCCGACCTCCTCCTCGTCGCCCAGGGTGAGGTCGGGGTTGACGAGGTGCCCGACGACGCCGTCGACGTGGTAGGTGAACACGCGCAGGCCGACCCCGAGCTGCGGGGCCGCGAGCCCGGCTCCCCCGGCGTCGAGCATCGTGTCGGTGAGGTCGCCGACGAGGCGGCGCAGCTCGGCGTCGAAGTCGACGACGGGCTCGGCCGGGGTCCGCAGGACGGGGTCGCCGAAGAGGCGGATCGGGGTCACGCTCACGCCGGGGAGTCTAGGAGGCGCTGACGGGCAGGGCCGCGCCCGGTGGTGCTCCACGGGTGACCTCCGCGTCGACGAGGGCCCGGCGCCGGTGGGCCGGGGTCCCGCGGCGGTTCAGGCCGTCGGGTCGGGGGGGTCGACCCGCACCGTGACCGGGTCGCCCTCCTTGCGGGCGGACGCCCGGGCCCGCAGGGCGGCGAGCTCGCGGGTCAGCGCGGGCCCGTCGCCCGGGGCCACCGTGACGAGCAGCCGCCACCGCGGCTCGCCCCCGGACGCGGCCGGCGCGTGCGGCAGGGGGCCGAGGACGGACGCCGAGCCCGGGAGCGTCAGCTCGCCGACCGCGGCGTCGAGCGCGGCGCGCGACCCGGTGAGGGCCGCCATCCGGGCGGTCGGCGGCAGCGAGAGCTCGCGCCGCTCGGTGAGCTCACGGGAGGCGAACCAGGCGGGGTCCCAGCGCACGAGCGCCTCGACGGCCGGGACCGGCACGTCGGTGGGGGCGCCGGCGAGGACGACCCGGCCGCCCTCGGCCGCAGGGCGCACGAGGGCGGCGGCCGCCATCCACCGGCGCAGGGCCTCCTCGCCCGCCATGAGGCTCGGTCGCTCGAGGAGCGCCCACGCGTCGAGGAGGAGCGCGGCCGCGTAGCCCTCCGGGGCGACCGGCTCGGCACCGGGGGTGGCGACGACGAGCCGGGGGCCGGCGGGGACGGTCTCGAGGACGACGCCGGCCCCCGACCGCTCGACCGGGGTGCCGGGGAAGGCCCGCCCGAGCTCCTCGGCGGTGCGCCGCGCCCCGACGACCGAGGACCGGACCCGGGTACCCCCGCAGGAGGGGCAGGCGAAGCCGGTCTCGACGCGCCCGCACCACCGGCAGGCCGGTGGTCCCTGCGGGCCGGGCAGACCCAGCGGGCCGGAGCAGGCGCGGCACCGGGCCGGGCGTCGGCAGGTCTGGCAGGACAGCGCCGGCAGGTACCCGCGCCGGGGCACCTGGACGAGGACCGGGCCGTGCTCGAGCGCGTCCTTCGCGGCGCGCCACGCCACCGAGGGCAGGTGGGCGGCGGCGACGGCCGGGTCGCGGTCGGCGTCGTGCCCCTCGCCGGCGACGCGCACAGACGGCACGGAGCGCCGTTGCACGGCCCGCGCAGCCTCGACCGGGGCGAGGACCCCGTCCTCGACGAGCTCGGCGACCGCGACCGACCGGGTGTGCCCGGCCGCGAGCACGGCCGCACCCGACTCACGGGCCCGCGCCAGCAGCACCTCGCGGACGTGGGGGTACGGGGCCCGCGGCTCGTCGAGGAGGTCGTCGCCGTCGTCCCACCACGCGACGAGGCCGAGGTCGTGGACGGGCGCGAACGCGGCGGCCCGGGTGCCGACGACGACGTCGACGTGCCCGCGCAGCGTCATGAGGAAGGCGGTGTAGCGCGCCTGGGGTCCCTGGTCGGCGGTGAGCCGGGTGAACCGCCCGCGGCCGACGACCTCGGCGAGGGCTGCCTCGACCCGCGCGACGTCGCGGTGGTCCGGGACGACGAGGAGGGCGCCGCGGCCTCCCTCGACGGTGGCCCGGGCGGCCTCGGCGAGCAGGACCGGCCAGTCGTGCCCGGGTCGGCCCGGGACGGCGAGCACGGAGGCCGCGGGATCGCCCCCGTCGCGGACCCGGCCCAGGAAGGCCGCACCGGCCGGCAGCACGGGCCACGTGACGGTCTCGTGGGCGGGCAGGTCGGGCGGGGCCGGCGCCTCGGCCGCGAGCGCCTTCTCCGCGGTCGCGTGCCGCTTGGGCACCGCGAGCCGCAGGACGTCGCCGAGGGTGCCCGCGTAGCGGTCGGCGACGGCCCGGGCGGCGGTGAGCACGGCGGGCACGAGCACCGGCTCGGGCGAGACGACCGTGCGCAGCGGTGCCAGGCGGCCGGTGTGCTCGGCGCCCTCGCGGCGCTCGAGGACGAAGCCGTCGAGGTCCTGCCCGGCGAAGCGCACCTTGACGCGGACGCCCGGCCGCGCCGCCTCCGCCATCGAGGTGGGCACGAGGTACTCGAACGGGCGGTCGAGGTGGGCCAGCCCGGTGTCGACCTGGACGAGGGCGACCGGGTGGTCGTCGGTGACGGGGTCGTCGCCGGCCACCCGGCGCCGGTGCGGGGTCGCGGGGCGGAGGAGGGCGAGCTGCTCGCCGTCGTCCGCCGCCTCCGTCACCCTGCGAACCTAGCGGAGCCCACCGACCGGCCGGGGGCGGGCTCGGCCGCCTGTGGACGACGAGGGCATGGTCGTCCTCGAGCCGCCGGGCGGCGGCATCGTCGGCCACATCGAGTTCTGCCGGCCGGTCTCCTACTGGGACGCCTTGCCGTCCTCGCTGCTGCGGACCGACCCGAGGCCCTGGCACGCCGCCACCCCGGTCCGGGACCCCTGAGGCACGGACGGCGCGGGGTTGGCCCAGTGCCCTCCCCGCGCCGTGCGCGACGTGCTGGTCCGGTCAGGAGTGCGCAGCCCGCTGGAGCGCCTCCACGCGGTCGGTGCGCTCCCAGGTGAAGGCCTTGTCGACGCCGTCGGCGCCCGTGCGGCCGAAGTGGCCGTACGCCGCCGTCGGCTTGTAGATGGGCCGGAGCAGCTCGAGCGACTCGAGGATGGCGAGGGGCCGCAGGTCGAAGGTCGACAGGATCGCGGCCTGGATCTTCTCCGCGGCCACGGTCTCGGTGCCGAAGGTCTCGACGTACAGGCCGACCGGCTGCGCCTTGCCGATCGCGTAGGCGACCTGGACCTCGCAGCGACGGGCCAGGCCGGCGGCGACGACGTTCTTGGCGACCCAGCGGGTGGCGTAGGCGGCCGACCGGTCGACCTTCGAGGGGTCCTTGCCCGAGAAGGCGCCGCCGCCGTGGCGCGCCATGCCGCCGTACGTGTCGACGATGATCTTGCGGCCGGTGAGTCCGGCGTCGCCCATTGGGCCGCCGATGACGAACTTGCCGGTGGGGTTGATGTACGCGCGGTAGTCGCCCGTCGCGAGGTCGGTGCCTGCCTCGGCGAGCTCGGCGAGGACGGGGTCGACGACGTGCGTGCGGATGTCGGGCTCGAGCATGCCGTCGAGGGAGATGTCCTCGGCGTGCTGCGTCGACACGACGACGGCGTCGAGGGAGACGGCCTTGTCCCCCTCGTAAGCGATGGTGACCTGGGTCTTGCCGTCGGGGCGCAGGTAGGACAGCTCACCGGACTTGCGGACCTCGGTGAGGCGCTCGGCGAGCCGGTGCGCGAGGAAGATCGGCAGCGGCATCAGCTCGGGGGTGTCGTCGCAGGCGTAGCCGAACATCAGGCCCTGGTCGCCGGCGCCCTGCTTGTCGAGCGGGTCGACCCCACCGGTGCGGCTCTCGAACGCGGTGTCGACACCCTGGGCGATGTCGGGGCTCTGCTGGCCGATGGAGACCTCGACGCCGCAGGACGCGCCGTCGAAGCCCTTCGTCGAGCTGTCGTAGCCGATGCCGAGGACGGTGTCGCGGACGATGCGCGGGATCTCGACGTAGGCCTCGGTCGTCACCTCGCCGGCGACGTGGACCAGGCCCGTCGTCACCATCGTCTCGACGGCGACCCGGCTGCCGGGGTCCTGCTCGAGGAGCGCGTCGAGGATCGAGTCCGAGATCTGGTCGCAGATCTTGTCGGGGTGACCCTCGGTGACGGACTCGGACGTGAACAGGCGTGCGGACACGCGGGCTCCTTACGGTGGATCGGGGGGTGACCCCGCCGCGTCGGCCGAGGTCCGCGGGCCAATCTACCCGCCCGCGCCTCGCGGGTCGGACTCCGTCCGGCCCCGGCCCGGATCGTCTGCGATCATGGGGCGCGTGTCAGACCGCTCCACGCGTGAGGCGACGCCGGTCGAGGCGGCCCCCGACGCCCCCGCCTCGGGTGCCCCCGTGACGGTGAGCCCGGTCGACGAGGCCCTGGGCCTGCTCACCCGGGCCCAGACCCTCGCCGACCAGCTGCGCGCCGACGCCAACCGGGAGGTCGCGGAGGCCCGTGCCGAGGCCGCGCGACTGCGGGGCGAGTCCCAGCAGGCCGGCCTCGAGCTCGAGGACCTGCGCGCCACGTTGTCGACCGCCCGCGAGGACGCCCAGCGCCGCCTGGACGAGACGCGGGCCGAGGTCGAGCTCATGCTCGCCGACGCCGCCGACCAGGCCGCCCTGCTGCGCGCGCGTGCCACGAAGGCGAGCGACGAGGCCGTCGCGCTGGCCGAGGAGCAGGCCGAGCAGCGGCTCGCCGAGGCCCAGGCCCGCGCCGACGAGCTGCTCGAGCGGGCCCGCCACGAGCACGACTCGACCGTGGCCCGCCTCGCCGAGGAGGAACGGGAGAACCAGGAGCGCTGGGGGCGCGAGCACGAGGCCCACGCCGTCGAGCTGTCCTCCCTGCGCGAGGCGACCCTCGCCGACCTCGCCCGCCTCCGCCGCGAGACCGAGGAGTACGCCGACGGGCACCGCAGCGTGGCCGAGCGGGAGGTCGGCGCGCGCCTCGAGGAGCTCGCCGCCCACGAGGAGGCGACGCGGGCCGAGGCGGCGAGCCTCCTCCAGCTGGCCCGTGACGACGCCGCGCGCCTGGTCTCCGAGGCCACTGCCGAGTCCGAGGCCGTCATGGCGAGCGCGCAGGCGCACCTCGCCTGGGCGCAGGGCACGGTGCGCGAGATCCTCGAGCGGGCCGAGTCCGAGGCCCGCGAGCGCGCCCGCGCGCACCACCGGGAGCTCGCCGAGCGCTCCCGCGTCCACCGGCACCGGGCCCAGGCCGCCCTCGGCAGCGCCCTCACGCGGGGGCGCGACCGGCTCGCGGAGGCCGAGTCCGAGTCGACCCGGATGCGCGAGCAGGCCGAGTCGGTCCTCGCCGAGGCCCGCGCCGACGCCGAACGCACCCGTGAGGCCGCCGCCCGCGAGGCCGAGCGCCTCCTCGCCGACGCCCGCGTCCGCGAGGAGGAGGCCCGCGAGCGCGCCGAGCGTCGCCTCGCCGAGGCCGAGCAGGGGGCCCGCCTCGTCCGTGAACGCGCGGCCGACGACGTGGAGCGGATGCAGCGCGAGGCCCACGAGGCACACCGTGCCGCCCGCGCCGAGATCGTCCGCCAGGGCGAGCAGGCCCGCGAGCTCGCCGACGCCGCCCGTGCCGAGGCCCAGGCCGCGGTCGAGCGCGCCAGGGCCGAGGTGCATACTCTCGCTGCGCGCCGCGACGCCATCACCGCCCAGCTCGGCAACCTCACCGGAGTCATCGACGCCCTGTCCGTCTCCGAGACCTCCTCCCCTCCCCCCACCCAGGAGTCCTCATGAACCAGCCCGAGTTCCCCACCGTCTTCCGCGGCTATGACCCCGCCCAGGTCGACCAGCACCTCGCCGCCCTGCAGCAGGCCGCGGAGGCGGCCAAGCAGGAGGCGGCCTCCGGGAGCGTGGAGCTGACCAAGCTGCGGCAGTCGCACGATGCCCTGCTGCGCCAGCTCGAGGCCGAGCGCGCCCGCGCCGCCGACCTCGAGGAGCAGACCCGCAAGGTGTCCAGCCCGACGTGGGCCGACCTCGGAGAGCGCATCGGCACGATGCTCGGCCTCGCCGACGAGGAGGCCAACGCCATCCGCTCGGCCGCGACGACCGAGGTCGACGAGCACCGCCGCCTCGCGGAGGAGGCTGCCGCGCAGGTCCGGGGGGATGCCGACCGCTACGCCGAGGACGTCCGCTCGCGCGCCGACGTGCAGGCGTCGGAGACCGTGACCCGCGCCAGGCAGGAGGCCGACTCGATCATCGACGACGCCGCCCGCGAGGCCGCGGCTCGCCGCGAGGAGGCCGAGGCGTACTTCGAGAAGCAGCGCGCCACCGCCGCCGCCCAGGCCGCCGACTTCGAGCGCACGCTCGGCGAGCGCCGCGAGCGCTCGGCCGCGGAGTTCACCGCCCAGATGGCCAAGCAGGACCAGGCGCTCGCCGCCATCCAGGAGCGTGCCGACCTGTTGGCGCGCGAGGCCGAGGAGGAGCGCGCCGCCCGCGCCGAGGAGTCCGCCCGTCTCCTCGAGTCCGCGAAGGCCGAGGCCGCCCAGCTCGTCGGGTCGGCGAAGGAGCAGGCCGAGCGGGTCCGCCGCGACTCCGAGCGCGAGCTCGCCGCCGCCACCGCGCGCCGCGACAGCATCACCGCGCAGCTCTCCAACGTCCGCAACATGCTCGCCACGCTCGGTGGGGGCGCCGCCCTCGGCGCACTCGTCGACGAGGCCCCCACCGACGAGGCGCCCGCCGAGGGCGCTGCGGACGTGCCGGTCGGCGAGGAGGCCGGAGCCAAGGAGGCCGGTGCCGAGGAGGCCGATGCCGAGGACGTCGTCGTCGACGAGACGGTCGAGGAGCCCACCGACGCCGCCGCGGAGGGGACCGACGAGGAGCCGGCCGACGTCACGGACGAGGCCGGCGAGGCCGGCGAAGGTGCGACCGACGAGGCCGAGGGCCAGGAGGGCGAGACGGCCGAGGGCCAGGAGGGCGAGACGGCCGAGGGTCGCCAGGAGCGGTCCGGCAAGGGGCAGAAGGCCGGCGCCCGCCGCTGAGCGACCCCCGCCCACGACGAGGGGCCCGTGACCGGTGTGGTCACGGGCCCCTCGTCGTCGGTGCGTCAGGAGAGGTCGGCGCGGTCGACCCGCCGGTGGAAGCGCATGCCCGCGAGGCCGCCGAGCACGGCGCCGAGCAGGCTGGTCAGGAGAACGACACCCACGGCGACGAGGCCGACGGTCGTGACGTCGCCCTCCCCCACCGGGAAGCGCGGGAAGCCGTCGAGCGAGGCGAGGACGTTGTACCGCTCGCCGAGCAGGACCACGAGGATCGCGACGACGAGGGCCACGACGACGGCCCACAGCCACACGGCGAAGCCCTGGCGGGCTCCGTCGAAGCGCGCCATCCGGCCGGCGACGTACCCGCCGCAGTAGTAGGCGACGAACACGACGACGGCCAGCGCGACCGCGCCGATGACCCCGACCGAGGTCGGGTCGCCCACGGCGTCCGCGGCGGCCTCCGAGGGGGTGCTGCCGTCGGACAGGCCCACCGCGGTGCCCGCGGCGGCGAGGACGGCGGTGAGCAGGACGGCGGTGCCGGTGGCGGTCAGCCAGCCGAAGAAGGCCGAGCCGAGCTTGACCCCGCCGAACGCCTCGCGCTCGGCGTGGAGGTCGTGGCGCGCGACGGCCGGCGCGGCCGCGGGCTCGTCGACGAGCGCGTCGCGGTGGACGTGGTCCTCCCGCGCAAGCCGCTCGTCGTCGTGGACGCGCCGGTCGAAGGCCATGGTCCGGTCGTCGTCCTCGGTGGTGTGGGGATCGGTGCGCCGGTCGTGGTCCGTGGTTCGGCCGGTGTCGAGGCCCCGGTCGGGGTCCGTGGTTCGGCCGGTGTCGCTGGGTCGGTCGGTCGAGGCTTCTGGCTCGTGGCGGCTCATCCTGCTCCTCCTCTCCGCCGGACCGATCTGGCCCGGGCGGTTGGTGCGGTCTCGTCGACCCAACCATGCCCCCGGGGGCCGCGGTCAAACCGCCCGCGTGACGCACGGGTTCGCACGACGATCCGGCTCGGACGATGAGTTGGGCGGATCGGTTCGCGCCGGTCCTCCAGGAGACGCGACCCCCTCGGCGGCCGGTCAGAAGGGTGGTTCGTCGGGGAAGCGGTCCTTCGCTGCGCGAGGTCGCCGACAGCGACCGTACGGGTCGAAGACGGTGATGGTGTCGGCGGGGCGGATGACGCTGACTCGGCCTGCGCGCCTGGAGCTGGTGGTGGGGCGGGCCCGGGCGGGCAGGGTGGTCAGGTCGGGTCCGAGGAGGTGCTCCAGCGCGTACTCGAGGTGGCTGAACCGGTCGGGTGGGGTGGCCCGTGGTGCGGGGGTGCCGGGTCGGTCGCTGGCGGC
>NZ_JBKOFW010000007.1:0-125805 GCF_046764005.1 Oryzobacter faecalis
ACTACGCTGCCCAACACCCCTCCCCGGCGATCGCCGAGGAAGGACACCTGACTCTCCACTGAACCCGGGGCGGTTCAGGGTGTCGATCGCGGCCCACGCCTTCGCTGCCTGCTCGGAGGGGAACGAGCCGTCCCACACGTCCACGCCCGGTTCGCCGACGCGGCGGCGCAGCCCGCACTCCTGCCTCGCCCGGGCCGCGCGCTGGCGCAGCAGGTCGGGGCTGACCCTTGCGAGCAGCCGCCGGGTCCGGCGCCGCAGCTGGGTGCCGGTCTCGGACGCGAGGTGCTGACCGAGGGTGGCGATGACGGTCTCGGCGACCGGCGCCGGGGCCTCCTCCAGCTCGTGCGCGACGACCCCCGCCCGGTACCGGTCCAGGACCCCGGTGCGCATCGCCGCGTGCAGCCCACCCAGGCCGGTGCACGCGGTCGTGCCGGCCTCCCCGTCGGCGGCCCACCGGACCGCGTCGCGGACCCGGTCGCCGGCGTGGTTCGCGGTGACCTCCAGGGCCCCGGACACGACCGCGGCCGCGTCCAGGGCGACGTGCCCGGGCGCCTGGTGGGTCTCGGCGTCGGTGCCGTCCTCGAGCGTGACCGGTTCGATCGCGGCCAGGGCGACGATCGCCTCGTCCTGCACCGCCGACACCGCGTTGACGACCCGCTGGCAGGACCGGACCACCTCGGCCCACGCCTGGCGCGAGCCGCCGGTCGGTGACGGCGCGGGAAGCGCAGCGAGCACGGTCTGCGTGTCGTGCAGGACCGTGAGGAGCTCGCTCGGATCCCCGGTGCGGCTGCTGGTCGCCGATGCGGTGCTGCTCATGCTGTCCCCTCCCCCTGTACCCGTGAGCCTACCCGCCCACCCGCGTTAGCACAAGTGTTCGATAGGATGAATGTGGATGAACGACAGCGGAATTCGCGCGGCAACCTGACGTGGGTGCCCGCCCTCCGCACCACCCTGCGTCGGGCGAACGTGGGTGAAGATCGTCGCTCGGCCGACGATCTTCACCCACGTTCGCGGTGGAGGGGCGGGGAGGTGGCGCGATGCGCCCAAGGCGCCCGGGAAGGAGGCCCACCGGTGGGCCCGGATGGTCGGATCGGGCCATTGCCCCTCGGGGGGTCGGCTGCGAGGCTGGCGCGACGACGCCGGACCGACCGGCGCCCGAGAACGAGGGGAGACCCCATGACCTCACGCACCGTCGTCCGAGCGGCCCTCGTCGCAGGGGTCGCGGGAGGGATGGCGCTCGCCTGGGCCGCACCCGCCGCAGCCGACCACACGCACGCCAAGGTGGTGGGCAACGGCCAGTGCGTCGTGCTCGCCGAGGGCGCCGGCGAGGAGCAGGTCGTCCTCCCCGCGTCCGTGTTCGAGAACAACCCGAACGTCGACATCGCCCCGACGGCCGGTCGGATGCACCCGCTGCACGTCCTCGTCCACCTCGGGCAGGCGGGGGAGCACAACGACCTGTACGTCTACGGCACCCCGGCGGCCGGCGCCGCCTGCGCAGCGGGGTACGTCAACCGGTAGCGGGCCGCCCGGCGCGGTGCGTCGCGGCACCTGTCGCACCGTGGAGGACGGCAGGCAGCGGGTCCGCGTGGATGACGCTGAGGCCGCTGACGGCGCGGGTGAGAACGACGTAGAGCCGGCGGAGGCCGGTGCGCAGGTCCGGTTCGGCGGCGACGATCGCGCTGGGCTCGACGACGACGACGCGGTCGAACTCGAGACCCTTGGCGATGCCGGCGGGCACGAGCTCGACCTGACGGTCCTCGTCGTCGCCGTGGTCGGCGTCCAGGCGCCCGTGCGCGATGCCCTCCGCGGCGAGGGCCCCGCTGAGCGCGTCGACGTCGCGGTCGGGGGCGATGACGCCGACCGAGCCGGGCTCGGCCGTCGCGGACCGGACGGCGTCGACCACGGCAGCCGCGCGGGCGTCCTCCGCCGTCCTGACGATGTCGAGCCGGCCGGGGTTGTCGCGCACCGACTTCGGCGCACCGAGGCCGGGCGCCATCTCGGGGAGGAGGCGAGCGGCGAAGTCGATGACGAGCCCGGGAACGCGGAAGCCGCGGTCGAGGACGACGAGCTCGTGGCCGGGGCGGCCGAGGTGGCCCATGGCGTCCTCCCACGACTCGGTCGCCCACGGCGTGGTTCCCTGGGCGATGTCGCCGAGGACGGTGAGGGAACCGGTCGACGCGCGACGGCCGACGGCGCGCAGCTGCATCGGGGAGAGGTCCTGGGCCTCGTCGAGCACGACGTGGCCGAGGCTCGGCGTGCGGTCGAGCAGGTCAGCGACCTCGTCGAGGAGAGCCATGTCGGCGCGGGTCCACCTGGCGGCGCCCTTGGTGCGAGGAGGGCTGTCCCACAGCAGCATCCGCTGTTCCTCGTCGGTGAGGAGGCCGACAGCGGCGTCGGCGAGGGCGTCGGCGTCGGAGAAGAGGCGGAAGAGGACGGCGGTGGGGTCGAGCGCCGGCCAGAGCGCCTTGACGTAGGCGGTGACGGGGGCGCTGCGGGCGACGGCGTCCTGGACCCGGTCGTCGGGCGCGTCGCCCGCACGCTCCATCTGGAGGAGGACGTGGTGCGCGAGCCGCTGCGGGAGGAGGTCGCGGGCGGCGGAGTAGCGGACGCCGCGGGCCTTGAGGGCGTCGACGTCGTCTCGGACCTCATGGGCGGGCACGCGCCACCTCCTCACCCCTCGCGGCACGACCAGGGCCTCGCTCGCGTCGCGGACCTGCGACCACACGGCGCGTCGCAGGACGTCGGCGAGGCGGGCGTCACCCTTGAGCACGGCTGTGGCCGTGGCGTCCTCGGCACGGACGCGACCGTGGTCGAGAAGGGTGTCGATCGTCGCGTGCTGCACACGGACCTCGCCGAGGGAGGGGAGGACGGCGCCGATGTGGTCGAGGAACGCGCGGTTGGGGCCGACGACGAGCACACCGGAGCGGTCGAGCTGCGCCCGGAAGGAGTAGAGCAGCCAGGCGGCGCGGTGGAGGCCGACGGCGGTCTTGCCGGTGCCGGGAGCGCCCTGGACGCAGATGCTCGTGCCGATGTCGCCACGGACGATCTCGTCCTGCTCGGGCTGGATCGTCGAGACGATGTCGCGCATCGGCCCGGAGCGGGGACGCTCGATCTCGGCGGAGAGGATCGCGCTGTGGGTGGCGCCGCCATCCGCCGTCGGGCGGGTGAGGCGCTCGTCCTCGTACGCGGTGAGCCGGCCCCTGTCCACGCCGAAGCGGCGGCGGAGCTCGACGCCCATCGGCGCAGTGGGGGAGGCGCGGTAGAAGGCGGTGCTGATCGGTGCGCGCCAGTCGACGACCACGGGGTCGCCCCTGTCGTCGCTGACGTGCCGGCGGCCGATGTGGAAGGTCTCGTCGCCGTGCTCGGTCCTCGTGTCGATGCGGCCGAAGAAGAGCGTCGTGTGCGGGTCGTCCTGGAGGGAGGCGACGCGGCGGGCGAGCACCAGCCCGAGGAGCTCGCTCGAGTACCTGTCGCTCGCCGTGCTGGCGTCGAGCCGGTCGGCGGCCTCGCGCATCCTCCTCAGCTGGTCGCGCGCATGGTCGAGATGGGCCTGCTCGCGGGTCAGGACGTCGTCGGTGGGGGTGTCGGCGGTCGGCGCGGGCACGGCTGATCCGCCTCTCATCTGGTGTGGGATGGCCATACTGGCGAACCGACGATGGTACACGCGGGAGAGCCCCGGGAGCCACGGCCTCCGAACAGGACAGTGGGTGAGCGGCAACCGCGGCGTGTCCCGGTCGGTCCTCGGCCGCGGTGATGACCGAGGATGGGCGGATGACGAGCGATGACGCCCGCCCACCCTCCGAGCTGCCCGACCCGCGCTCGTTGACGCGCGAGCACTTCGACCACGTCGCCCGCGTGACGACCCGCTGGACCGACAACGACATGTACGGCCACCTCAACAACGCCGTGTACTACGAGCTGTTCGACACGGCCATCAACGCCTGGGTCATCTCGGCGTCCGGGGTCGACGTCACGTCGCTGCCCGAGCTGGGGGTCGTGGCGGAGTCGGGGTGCAGGTTCTTCGCGGAGCTGGAGTTCCCCCACCCGGTCGACGTCGCGGTGCGGGTCGAGCGGGTCGGGCGGTCGTCGGTCACCTACTCCCTCGGGCTGTTCGACTCGCGCTCGTCCATGGTCGCCGCGCTCGGCCACTGGGTCCACGTGTACATCGACCGCACCACGAGGGGCACCGTGCCCGTCCCCGCTGCCGTCCGCGAGGCCCTCGCCCGAGCCCAGGAGGCCCGCGCGTGAGGATCACCGGGGCCGTCCTGGAGGAGGTCGGGCGTCCCGGCCCCTGGGCGCGGACGGGACCGATGACGATCTGCGAGCTCGACCTCGACGACCCCGGTCCCGGCGAGGTGCTCGTGAGGATCGAGGCCGCCGGTGTCTGTCACTCCGACCTCTCGGTCGTCAACGGCGACCGGTCCCGCCCGGTCCCGATGCTGCTCGGTCACGAGGCGAGCGGGCGTGTCCAGTCCCTCGGCCCGGGAGTCGGCTCCCTCGCCGTCGGCCAGCGCGTCGTCATGACCTTCCTGCCCCGGTGCGGTGACTGCACGGGGTGCCGGACCGACGGCCGGATGCCGTGCGTCCCCGGTTCGGCGAGCAACAGTGCCGGCGAGCTCCTCGGTGGAGGACGCCGCCTGTCGCGGGACGGCCAGCCCGTCCACCACCACCTCGGCGTCTCGGCCTTCGCGACCCACGCCGTCGTCGACGTCCGGTCGGTCGTCGCGGTGGAGGACGACGTCCCGCCCGAGGTCGCCGCCGTCCTCGGTTGCGCTGTCCTCACCGGGGGAGGCGCACTCCTCAACGCCGCCCCGCCCGAGCCCGGTCAGTCGGTCATGGTCGTCGGCCTCGGCGGCGTGGGGATGGCGGCGCTCCTCACCGCTCTCGCCATCGGTGCCGGCGAGGTCATCGCCGTCGACGGCGTCGCCTCCAAGCGCGACCAGGCCCGAGAGCTGGGCGCCACCACGGTCCTCGACCCCGCCGAGCTCGCGTCCGGCGGCACCCGGGCCGACGTCGTCATCGAGGCCGCCGGCAACGCGCGCGCCTTCGAGGCCGCCTTCGTCGCCACCGCACCCGGAGGCCGCACGGTCACGGTCGGCCTCCCTCACCCCGACGCCCGAGCGAGCGTCTCGCCCCTGACGATGGTGGCCGAGGCCAGGACGGTCATCGGCAGCTACCTCGGCAGCGCCGTGCCGAGCCGCGACATCCCCACCCTCGCCCGGTGGTGGCGCGAAGGCCGCCTCCCGGTCGAGACCCTCGTCTCGTCGAGGATCGAGCTCGACCAGGTCAACCGGGCCATGGACGACCTGGCCGGCGGCAGGGCAGTGCGCCAGCTCATCGAGGTCTGATCGCCCCGACACACCGGTCCGGCCCCTGCTCGACCGGGGCATGGACGACGCGGACGAGCCGGAGGAGGATGCTGGGCGAGGTCGTCGGGGAGGACGCCATGAGCCATCGCACCGTGACCGCCCTCTCCGCAGCGGCGGCGCTGGCCGCCCTTGCACTGGTGGTCGACGGTGTCCCGGGCGCTTCCGCCACCCTCACCCTGAGCGGGCCCGCGGCCGACACGAGCGCGGACTTCAACAACAACGGCATCCAGGCCACCGCCGACGGGTCGGTGCTGGTCGTGGCGCACAGCGGTCAGGGTGCCCTGAACCTGGTGGACCCGCGCACCGGTGCGAGTACGACCGTGAGCGGGGTGAGCCTCCCGAACATCGACGGGTTCCTGCTCGAGGGGCGGACCGTGTACGCCGTGCAGAACTTCCTGGAGCAGATCACCGTGGTCCGGCTCAGTGGCGACCTCTCGTCCGGGAGCGTCACCAAGGTCATCACGAGCGGGTCCTTCGGCGTCCCGGCGACCGTCGCCCGGTTCGGTGACCGACTGGCGGCGGTCAACGCACACTTCGACACGGGCATCCCGCCGAGCTCGCCCACCTACGAGGTGGTCCTCGTCGACCGCTGAGGTCCGCCGTCGTGCGTCCTCAGCCGCCCGAGGGCTCCTTGACCTCTGCCCGGTCGACGTGGTCGTCCACGAGGTGCTCCGTCGCGAGCACGAGCAGCGGTGGCACGTCGGGCTCGCCGCGGCGGACGCGGGCGAGGAGGTCGGCGCGCATCCTCGGTTCCCAGAACTTCCTGATGTGGGTGGCGAGCTCGACGGCGGCCTTCTCGGGCGGGAGGTGCTCGAAGTTCCGGACCAGGTCGTACCCGAGCCGGACGACGGGAGGGAGGCCCTCGCTCACGAGCGGCCAGCCGAGGTCGGGACCGGCTCGGCGACAAGGGCTTCGGCCCGTGCCGTCTGGGTGACCACCTCGACCTGCACCGCCGTGACCTTGTACTCGGGGCAGTTCGTCGCCCAGTCGGAGTTCTCGGTGGTCACGACGTTGGCGCCGGTCACCGGGTGGTGGAAGGTCGTGTAGACGACCCCGGCCGGCATCCGCTCGGAGACGACCGCCGTCAGGCGAGTGGCTCCGACCCGCGAGGAGAGCTCGACGACGTCGCCGGAGACGATGCCGCGGAGCTCGGCGTCGGACGGGTGGATCTCGAGGACGTCCTCGGGGTGCCACGTCGAGTTCGGCGTGCGGCGCGTCTGGGCGCCGACGTTGTACTGCGACAGGATGCGTCCCGTCGTCAGCACGAGCGGGAAGCGGCGGTTGGCCCGCTCGGTCGTCGGCACGTACACCGTCGCCGTCAGCTGCCCGAGCCCGCGCACGAACGACCCGACGTGCATCGTCGGCGTCCCGTGCGGCGCGGCGTCGTTCACCGGCCACTGCATCGAGCCCTCGTCGTCGAGCCGCTCGAACGAGACACCGGCGAACGTCGGTGTGGTGGCGGCGATCTCGTCCATGATCTCGGCGGCCGAGCCGTACGACATCGGGTAGCCTATCGCGGTCGCGATCTCGCACACGACCGCCCACTCGTCCTTGCCGACCCGCGACGGCATGACCGGGCGGACGCGGTTGATGCGGCGCTCGGCGTTGGTGAACGTCCCGTCCTTCTCGAGGAACGAGGACCCGGGGAGGAAGACGTGGGCGAACCGCGCGGTCTCGTTGAGGAAGAGGTCCTGCACGACGACGAGGTCCATCGCCCGTAGGGCCGCCTCGACGTGATGGGTGTTCGGGTCCGACTGGGCGATGTCCTCGCCCTGCACGTACAGGCCCTTGAACGAGCCGCCGATCGCGGAGTCGAACATGTTGGGGATGCGCAGCCCCGGTTCGGGCTGGATCGTCACTCCCCACAGCGACTCGTAGATCTCACGCACCTCGGGCCGCGACACGTGCCGGTACCCGGGCAGCTCGTGCGGGAACGAGCCCATGTCGCACGAGCCCTGCACGTTGTTCTGACCGCGCAGCGGGTTCACCCCGACGCCCTCGCGCCCGAGGTTGCCGGTGAGCATCGCGAGGTTCGCCATGCCCATGACCATCGTGGAGCCCTGGCTGTGCTCGGTGACCCCGAGCCCGTAGTAGATCGCCGAGTTCGGGCCGGCGGCGTACAGCCGTGCGGCAGACCGCAGCTCGGCGGCAGGAATCCCGGTCTCGGCCTCGGTCGCCTCGGGGGAGTGTTCGGGGTGGGCGATGAACTCGAGGTAGGAGTCGACGTCCTCGCAGCGCGACCGGACGAACTCCTCGTCCCAGATCCCCTCGGTGACGATGACGTGGCACATCGCGTTGACGAACGCGACGTTCGTGCCCGGACGCACCGGCAGGTGGAACCGTGCCTGCACGTGGGGCGAGCGGACGAGGTCGATCTGCCGCGGGTCGGCGACGATGAGCTGCGCCCCTTCCCGGAGCCGCTTCTTCATCCGCGACGCGAAGACGGGGTGCGCGTCGGTGGGGTTGGCCCCGATGACGAGCAGCACGTCGGCCTCGTCGACCGACTTGAAGTCCTGGGTCCCCGCTGACGTGCCGAACGCGTGGTTCAGCCCGTAACCGGTGGGGGAGTGGCAGACCCGCGCACAGGTGTCGATGTTGTTGTTGCCGAACGCCGCCCGCACCATCTTCTGGACGACGTACACCTCCTCGTTGGTGCAGCGCGAGGACGAGATGCCGCCGATGGAGCCGACCCCGTGCTTCTCCCGGATGTCGAGGAAGCCCTGGGCGACCCGCTGGATCGCCTCCTCCCACGAGACGACCCGCCACTCGTCGTCGATGGTCTCGCGCACCATCGGGTTCATCTGCCGGTCGTCGTGCGAGGCGTACCCGTAGGCGAAGCGGCCCTTGACGCACGAGTGGCCCTCGTTGGCGCCGCCGTCCTTCCACGGCACCATCCGCACGACACGCGTGGCGTCACCCGATCCCTGGACCTCGGCCTTGAACGAGCACCCCACACCGCAGTAGGCGCAGGTCGTGATGACCGAGCGCGTGGGCATCCCCAGGGACACGACCGACTTCTCGGTGAGCGCATCCGTGGGGCAGGCCTGCACGCACGCGCCGCACGACACGCACTCGGACGACAGGAAGTCGGTGCCACCGGGGGTGATCCGCGAGTCGAACCCACGGCCCGAGACGGTCAGGGCGAACGTCCCCTGCACCTCCGAGCACGCCCGGACGCAGCGGGAGCACACGATGCAGGCGGCCGGGTCGTAGTCGAAGTAGGGGTTCGAGGCGTCGGTCGCCTCGTGGAGGTGCGACGCACCGCCCATCCCGTAGCGGACCTCTGCCACACCGGTCTCGAGCGCCAGCCCCTGCATCTCGCAGCTGCCGCGGGCGCAGCCGTCGCAGTCGGTGGGGTGGTCGGACAGGTAGAGCTCCATGACCCCGCGCCGCAGCTGCCGGACCTGCTCGGTGCGGGTCGACACGACCATCCCGTCGGCGCAGGGCGTGGTGCACGAGGCGGGCGTGCCCTTCATCCCGTCGACCTCGACGAGGCAGAGGCGGCACGAGCCGAAGGCCTTGAGGCTGTCGGTGGCGCACAGCTTCGGGATGTCGACGCCGGCGAGCCTGGCCGCGCGCATCACGGACGTGCCGGGCGGCACCATCACGGAGACGCCGTCGACCGTCACGTGTGCGGTGGCCTCCCCGACGACGGGCGGTGTGCCGTGATCCGGTGTCTCCAGGGCGGGTTCGGGCTCGTGGACGAGCGTCATGGTCTGGCCCCTTCCGTGGTCACCGTGGCCGACTCCGGGATCTCCGACGCCGCCTCGTGCGCGTCGTCGGCGGGGATGCCGAAGTCCTCGGGGAAGTGCTCGAGGGCGCTGCGCACCGGCATCGGCGTGAGGCCGCCCATCGCGCAGAGCGAGCCCTTCGTCATCGTCGTGCAGAGGTCCTCGAGGAGGACGAGCTGGGTGCGGCGGGCGTCGTCGTCGGGGGCGTGTCGGATGCGGTCGACGACCTCGACGCCACGGGTCGAGCCGATGCGGCAGGGCGTGCACTTGCCGCAGGACTCCTTGGCGCAGAACTCCATCGCGAACCGCGCGAGGAGCGAGGCGTCCATCGTGTCGTCCCAGACGACGATGCCGCCGTGGCCGACCATCGCGTTCGCGTCGGCGAAGGCCTCGTAGTCCATGGGCAGGTCGAACCGCGAGGCCGGCAGGTAGGCGCCGAGCGGGCCGCCCACCTGGACCGCCTTGACGGGGCGGCCCGAGGCCGAGCCGCCGCCGAAGTCGTCGACGAGCGCGCCGAGGGTGATGCCGAAGTCCGCCTCGACGATGCCCCCGCGGGCCACGTTGCCGGCGAGCTGGAAGACCTGGGTGCCCTTGGAACGGCCCACTCCGAGAGCGGCGTACGCCTCGCCTCCGTCGGCGAGGACCATGGGGACCGCGGACAGGGTGAGGACGTTGTTGACGACGGTCGGTCTGCCGAAGAGTCCCTCGAGCGCGGGGATCGGCGGCTTGGCGCGCACCTCGCCCCGCCTGCCCTCGAGGGACTCGAGCATCGAGGTCTCCTCGCCGCAGATGTAGGCCCCGGCACCCACGCGGACGTCGAGGTCGAAGCGCAGCCCGCTGCCGAGGACCGACTCGCCGAGCACGCCGTGCGCGTACGCGATGTCGATGGCGCGCCGCAGGGTGCGGATGGCGTGCGGGTACTCGCTGCGCAGGTAGACGTAGCCCTCGGTGGCGCCGACCGCGATGGCCGCGATCGTCATCCCCTCGATGAGCGTGAACGGGTCGCCCTCGATGAGCATGCGGTCGGCGAAGGTCCCGGAGTCGCCCTCGTCGGCGTTGCAGCAGACGAACTTGACGTCGGCGGGGGCCTTGCGGACGGTGTCCCACTTGATGCCGGCGGGGAAGCCGGCGCCCCCGCGACCGCGCAGGCCGCTCGTGGTGACCTCTGCGACAACGGCTTCCGGCTCGAGGGAGAGGGCCCGCTGGAGGCCGACGAGCCCGCCGTGCTCGCGGTAGGCGGCGATGTCGGTGGGCTCGATGCGGCCGACGCGTGCGAAGGAGAGGCGGTGCTGGCGCGCCATCCACTCGTGCTCGTCGACGACGCCGATGCACCGGGTGTCGTCGTGGCGCAGGCTGCCGTCGAGGAGCCGGTCGATGTCCACGAGCGTGACGTTGCCGTAGCCGACCCGGCCGGCTTCCGTCTCGAGCTCGACGAGGGGTTCGAGCCACAGCATCCCGCGCGACCCGTTGCGCCGCACCGTGACGCCGCGGACCTCCAGCTCGGCCGCGACGGCGTCGGCGCCCATCGCGACGGCGGAGGCGTCGCACGGGACCCAGGCGGTCGTCATCGCTCCCACCCCTCCGTGAGGGTGGCGAGCTTGTCGGCGGTGAGGGCGGCGAGCAGGGTGCCGTCGAGGGTGCCGCTCGGTCCCTGTGCGCACAGGCCGAGGCAGAAGACCTCGCCGACCTCGACGTCCTCGTCCCTGGCCCAGCGGTCGGTGGCGGCGGCGTACAGGGACTCGGCGCCGCGCGACTGGCAGGCCTCACCGCGGCAGAGGGAGACACGGTGCGCGGCCGGGGGCGTGCGGCGGAAGTCGTGGTAGAAGGTCACGGTCCCGTGGACGTCGGCTCGGCTGAGGTTGAGGACGTCGGCGATGACGGGGATGTCGTCGTCGTGGACGTACCCGTGGGTCTCGACCACCTCGTGGAGGATCGGCAGCAGGGGCCCGCGCAGGGTGGCGAGCTGCTCGGCGATGGCACGCACGCTCGCCGCCCGCGCCGGGTCGGCGGGGGTGAACGTCGGGACCGGACTGGGACTTCGCTTGGGCACGGGCCGTCGTCTCCTCGTCGTCGAGAGCTGACTTTCTCGTCACGATACGCGGCGCCCGCGCGCAACGGCAGGGCTCGGGCGAGGACGCGCGGTGCCATGTCGAGGAACACGCCCTGACCTGCAGTTTCGTGGTCCGTCGGGCAGGCGCGGCCGGGGGGCGGGACGGGCGGCGTGGAACCGGCGGGGAGGCCGTTGCGGATGACGCGCCGCCCCCGTCGGGCCTGCCGGTCGGGGACGTCGCGCCCGATTAGGACGGGTCTACCCCCGCTGGTAGCCTTGTCCACTGCCGTGAACTTCGGCCGCGGATCCAAGAGCCCCGGTGAACCAGCCCGGGAGCGCCGCGCAGCGAAACCACAGAATGGAGAGTCGTCGCCCATGCCCCTGAGCACCGACGTCAAGAAGCAGATCATCGACGAGTACGGCACGTCCGAGGGCGACACCGGCTCCCCCGAGGTGCAGATCGCGCTGCTCACCCAGCGCATCAAGGACCTCACCGAGCACTCGCGCCAGCACAAGCACGACCACCACAGCCGTCGTGGCCTGCTCCTGCTGGTCGGCCAGCGCCGCCGCCTCCTGCGCTACCTGGAGAGCGTCGACGTCGAGCGCTACCGCTCGCTCATCAAGCGACTCGGCCTGCGCCGATAAGGACTTCCGCGAACGGGGCGGTCCTCACGTTGACCGTGAGGGCCGCCCTTTCCGCGTGAGAGGGGTCGCGACACCGCGCCCCTGAAGGACACGCCCGTGCACAACGACGATGCACGCGCGCACCACAAGAGAAAAGGAGGACCCATGGAGGGTCCTGAGATCACTGTCGCCGAAGCCGTCCTCGACAACGGCAGCTTCGGCACGCGCACCGTCCGGTTCGAGACCGGCCGACTCGCGAAGCAGGCCGGCGGCGCCGTCGCGGCCTACCTGGACGAGGACACGATGCTCCTGTCCACCACCACCGCCGGGAAGCACCCGCGCGAGGGATTCGACTTCTTCCCCCTGACCGTCGACGTCGAGGAGCGGATGTACGCCGCGGGCAAGATCCCCGGCTCGTTCTTCCGCCGTGAGGGCCGCCCGTCGACCGACGCGATCCTCACCTGCCGACTCATCGACCGCCCGCTGCGCCCGACCTTCACCAAGGGTCTGCGCAACGAGGTCCAGGTCGTCATCACGGTCCTGGCGCTCAACCCCGACCACCAGTACGATGTGCTCGCCATCAACGCGGCCAGCGCCTCGACGCAGATCTCCGGCCTGCCCTTCAGCGGTCCGATCGGTGGCGTCCGCGTCAGCCTCATCGATGGCCAGTGGGTCGCCTTCCCGAACTTCAGCGACATCGAGCGCTCGACCTTCGACATGGTCGTCGCGGGCCGCATCGCCGGTGACGACGTCGCGATCATGATGGTCGAGGCCGAGTCCACCGAGTCGACGTGGAACCTCGTCAAGAACGAGGGCAAGACCGCCCCGACCGAGGAGGTCGTCGCGCAGGGCCTCGAGGCCGCCAAGGGCTTCATCAAGCAGCTGTGCGAGGCGCAGGCCCAGCTCGCCGCGACCGCGGCGAAGCCGGTCCAGGAGTTCCCGCTCTTCCTCGACTACCAGGACGACGTCTACGCCGCCGTCGAGGCCGCGGTCGCCGCGGACACCGCCGCGGCGCTGCAGATCGCCGGCAAGGCCGAGCGCGAGGACCGCCTCGACGAGATCAAGGCGGCCCTGCACCTGAAGCTCGTGGGCGACTACAACCCCGAGTCCGGTGCCGGCACGGCCGGTGAGTTCGCCGGTCGCGAGAAGGAGGTCTCGGCCGCCTTCCGCTCGGTGCAGAAGAAGCTCATCCGTGAGCGCATCCTCACCGACAAGGTCCGCATCGACGGCCGTGGCCTCGCCGACATCCGCGCCCTGAGCGCCGAGGTCGAGGTCCTGCCGCGCGTGCACGGCTCGGCGATCTTCGAGCGTGGCGAGACCCAGATCATGGGTGTCACGACGCTGAACATGCTCCGCATGGAGCAGCAGCTCGACACGCTGTCGCCGGTGACGCGCAAGCGCTACATGCACAACTACAACTTCCCGCCGTTCTCCACCGGTGAGACCGGGCGCGTCGGTTCGCCGAAGCGTCGCGAGGTCGGCCACGGTGCCCTCGCCGAGCGGGCTCTCATGCCGGTCCTGCCGACCCGCGAGGAGTTCCCCTACGCGATCCGCCAGGTGTCCGAGGCCCTCGGCTCCAACGGCTCGACCTCGATGGGCTCGGTCTGCGCGTCCACCCTGTCGCTGCTCAACGCCGGTGTGCCGCTGCGCGCCCCGGTCGCCGGCATCGCCATGGGCCTGGTCTCCGCGGAGGTCGACGGCCAGACGCAGTACGCGGCCCTCACCGACATCCTCGGTGCCGAGGACGCGTTCGGCGACATGGACTTCAAGGTCGCGGGTACGCGTGAGTTCGTCACGGCCATCCAGCTCGACACCAAGCTCGACGGCATCCCCGCCGACGTGCTGGCCGGCGCGCTGACCCAGGCTCGCGACGCGCGCCTGCACATCCTCGACGTCATGAACGAGGCCATCGACGCGCCCGACGAGATGAGCCCCTTCGCTCCTCGCGTCATCGCCGTCCAGGTCCCGGTCGACAAGATCGGTGAGGTCATCGGCCCGAAGGGCAAGATGATCAACCAGATCCAGGACGAGACCGGCGCCGACATCTCGATCGAGGACGACGGCACCGTCTACATCGGCGCGACCGACGGCCCGTCGGCCGAGGCAGCCCGCGCGATGATCAACGCCATCGCGAACCCGCAGATGCCGGAGATCGGCGAGCGCTTCCTCGGGACCGTCGTGAAGACGACGACCTTCGGCGCGTTCATCTCGCTCCTGCCGGGCAAGGACGGCCTGCTGCACATCTCCGAGGTGCGCAAGCTCGTCGGTGGCAAGCGGATCGACGCGGTCGAGGACGTCCTGGCCGTCGGCCAGAAGGTCCAGGTCGAGCTCAAGGAGATCGACCCGCGCGGCAAGCTCAGCCTCGCCGCGGTCCTGCCCGAGGGCGAGGGCGGCGCGTCCGCCGACCTCCCGGCCGAGGCCGCCGCTGCCGACGACGCCGCCGAGCCGGTCGACGCCGACGACGTCGCCGACGACGTCTCCGACGAGCGCGACGAGCGCTCCGAGGACGGCGAGCGCGGCGAGCGTGGCGAGCGCCGTCCGCGCAACCGCCGTCGCGGCGGCCGCGGTCGTGGCGAGCGGTCCGAGGGCGGCGAGCGCACCGACGCCTCCGACGCGCCGGCCGACGCCTGAGCGAACGCTCCGCAGCACCCGCACCACGACCGAGGGCGCGGCATCCCGACCGGGATGTCGCGCCCTCGGCGCCGAAGGAGGCCCGCACCCCAGGGGGTGCGGGCCTCCTCGCGTCGGCGGGGGTCGGTCAGGCGACCGAGCGGGGACGGATCGCCGGAGGCGCGGTCCAGCGCATCTCCATGCGAACGCGCCCGTCGGTGGTGACCGGGACCCATCGCATCGACAGACCCGTTCGGGTCGTCGAGGTCGTGGCCTTCTTCATCGCGCCCTCCCTTCGTGGTCGAGGTGCAGGTCCGTTCACCTGCTGTTCACCCCATGGTAGACGATCGGCCACGCGGAGGTGAACAAAAGGTGAACAACCCGGCGTGGCGCCGGACGCGGCGGCCGGGGAGTCCTCCCCATCGCCTCCTGCGGCGTCCCCGTGGTTGGCTGGGCGCACGGGGACCGACGACGGAGGGGACCAGATGAGCGACCCGATGGAGCGCATGCTCGACGTGCGCGACGAGATCGACCGGACGGCGCAGCGCTTCGAGCGTGCCGCCGCGGCCCGCACCCGGGTCGAGGGCACCGACACCGCCGGGGTCGTCAGCGTGACCGTGGACGCCGACGGTGCCCTGGCGTCGGTCCGGATCCGGGCCGACTGGGAGAGCCGGCTCTCGGTCGACGAGCTCGGCCCCAGCGTGGTCGCGGCCGTCACCGACGCCGGCGCCCGGTCGGCGGTCGCGTGGGGGACAGCCCTGTCCGACGAGCTCGACGGGCCGCGGCCGATGACCCGCCCGCTCCCGTCCACGCACGGCAGCCTCGCCGCCGGTCTCGACGAGGTCACCTCCACCCGCGCCCTCGTCGAGGGCGACCGCGCCTCCCTCGAGGCCATGGTCGAGGTGCTCCAGCGGATGCTCGTCGAGATCGACGACGTCTCCGACGAGGTCCGCGCGACGGCCGCCCGCACGGTGACCGGCCGGGCGCCGGGTGCCGACGTCACCGTCACGCTCACCGGGGCCGCCGCTGTCACCGCCGTGACCTTCGGCCCCGGCGCCGCCCGCCACCACGCGGCCAACCTCTCGCGCCACGTGATGACGGCCTACGAGGACGCGGTCCGCCAGGTCGCGACCGGGGGCGTCGAGCAGGTGCTGGAGCGCTCGGTGTTCGGCGAGCTGCGCCGCCTGGCCGACGACCCCTCGGCCGTGGCCGACCGGTTCCGGGCCCTCTGAGACCGCGACGCGACGACATGACGACGGCGACGACATGACGACGACAAGGAGCACGACATGAGCTTCCGGGTGGCCCTCGAGGCCCTCAGCGCCGACGCGGGGGTCTGGGACGAGGTCTCGACCACGCTCGACGGCGCGAGCACGACCGCCGCGGGACTGGGGCTCACGACCTCCCAGCTGTCGTGGGCGGCCGAGGTCGTCGGCCTGACGGCGACCTACGAGTCGATGCGCGCCAAGACCGAACGCCTCCTCGGCGAGGGGGCGACGCAGACCTCGACGATCGCCGAGGGACTGCGGACCGTGAAGACCACCTACGAGGGCAGCGACGAGGCCGCGAAGCAGCGCCTCGAGTCGGCGTGGGCCCCGATCGACGAGTGAGGACGACGCCGTGGACGACCTGGTGCTGCAGATCAACGAGCTGATCGCGAAGATCAGGACCAAGCTGGACGAGCTCCTCGGAGTCGTCAACGACTTCCTCGGTTGGGTCCCCTGGGGCCTGGGGTGGCTCGCCGACAAGATCCGGGACGCGTGGGACTGGCTCTGCGAGAAGTTCGACGAGTTCTGGGACTCGCTCACCCTCATCACGACGAACATGGGTGACCGGGGCGCGCTCAGCACGACGGGCTCCACGTGGTCGACGTCCGTGGCGAGCCCGGTGTCGGCGAAGAAGGACACCGTCGACGCCTCCGTCATCCTGCGCGCCGACGACACGTGGGAGGGCGACGCCGCCGAGCGGTACGGGCCCCGGGCCAAGCTGCACCAGACGGCGCTGGAGAAGGTCGTCACGACCTACGTCACCGGCATCACCGCTGCCCTCGACACGGTCCGCGCCGGACTGGTGAAGTTCTCCATGGGCCTCATCACGGCGCTCGCGGCGCTCGTCGTCGGCATCATCGGTGCCCTGGCGTCCTCGGCGACGATCTTCGGCATCCCCGCAGGGATCTTCATCGCCGCGGGCGCCGCGCTCGTGGCGATCGGGGCCTTCTACACCGGCGGCGAGCTGCTCAAGAGCGACTGCACGGCGGCCAGGAGCGACCTCGAGGAGAAGATGTCCGACAACAACGGGTTCCCCGACCAGGCCTGGCCCAGCGGCGCGGTCCTCTGACGTGGCGCCCGCTCCCGGGACGACCCGTCGCGAGGCACTGCGCCTCGTCGGCGCCCTGCTGCTCGCCCTCGTCGGTGGGGTCGTCGCCGCCCTCGCCCCCGAGGCCGTGACGCCCGGCTCCCCGGACTCCGCGGCGCTCGTGTGGCGCATCGGCGCCGTCGGGGGCGTCATCGCCGCCCTCCTCGTCGCCGCCTCGGCGCTCGCCGCCCTCGGTGGCCGCGACGGCACCGGGCCGGCACGCGCCGCCGTCGCGACGGGCTGGCTGACGGTCGGCGTGCTCGTGCTCGGCGCCGTCCACGGCGTCGTGGTGGGTGTACCCGCCGGAGACGCCGTGGGCGTGTCCTTCATCGTCGCGATCCCGGCGTCGGGCGCGGCCGTCCTCGGGCTCATGGGGCGCCGCCGGTCCGAGGCGTAGCGGGTCCGGGGCTGGGGCCCGGCCTCACTAGAGTCGGGGCATGAGCGCGATCAGGGTGTCCGTCATCGGCGCGGCCGGCCGGATGGGGTCGACCGTGTGCCGCGCGGTCGACGAGGCCGACGGGCTCGAGCTCGTCGGTCGCTACGACGCGGGCGACGACCTCGGCGACCTCGGTGGCGCCGACGTCGTCGTCGAGTTCTCGGTCCCCGACGCCTCGCCGGCCAACGTCGCCCACTGCGTCGGGCGCGGCGTCCACGTCGTCGTCGGCACCACGGGGTGGTCGCAGGACCGGTTGGACACGCTGCGCGCGCAGCTGGAGGACGCGCCCTCCGTCGGCGTCCTCATCGCCCCGAACTTCGCGATCGGTGCCGTGCTGATGATGGCCTTCGCCGAGAAGGCGGCCCGGTTCTACGAGTCGGTCGAGGTCGTCGAGCTGCACCACCCCGACAAGGTCGACGCTCCCTCGGGCACGGCCGCCCGCACCGCCGACCTCATCGGCGCCGCCCGCACGGACGCCGGGCTCGGCGACGTGCCCGACGCCACGACCCACGACCCCGACGGCGCCCGGGGTGCCCGGGTCAGCGGGGTCCCGGTGCACTCGGTGCGGCTGCGTGGCCTCGTCGCGCACCAGGAGGTGCTCCTCGGCGGGGCCGGCGAGCTCCTCACCATCCGCCACGACTCCTTCGACCGGGTCTCGTTCATGCCCGGTGTCATCACCGCAGTGCGCGAGGTCGGCTCTCACCCGGGCCTCACCGTGGGCCTCGAGCACTACCTCGGCCTGGCCTGACGCCCTCGGTCCCGACCCGCTGACCTGCGGGTTCCGCCGCGTGTAACGCGCGTGTTTCCGGGACCTCACCACCGCTGAGCACGGCGGTTGCGCAGGACGTTCCAGACGGTTCACACGTCCCGCAGCCCGTGGAAACAGCCCTTCCCTAGCGTCGGAGACGTCCGACACCGGGGTCGGGACGCCACCACCGCGTGCCTGACCCCGGTGTCGTCCCGAGCCCCGTTCCTCCCGGGAAGGGGCCGTCTTGTCCACCACCGTCACACCCGCCGAGCCCTCGGCGGCACCCCCGTCAGCGGCACCGTCCGCGGCACCCACCGTCGAGCCCGGGGTCGTCGGCCCCGGGCGCTGGATCGAGCGCTGGGACCCGCAGGACGAGGGCTTCTGGGCCTCCCGCGGCCGCGCCATCGCCCGCCGCAACCTCGTCTTCTCCATCCTCGCCGAGCACATCGGCTTCTCCGTCTGGATGCTCTGGTCGATCGTCGTCGTGTCGATGTCCGGCACCTTCGACGCCTCGGGTGCCCTCGTCGCGGCCGGCGCCAACGGCTGGGCGCTCACCGCCGGCCAGGCGCTCACCGTCCTCGCCGTCGCCTCGGGCGTCGGGGCGGCCCTGCGCATCCCCTACACCTTCGCGGTGCCGGTGTTCGGTGGCCGCAACTGGACGGTCGCGTCGGCCCTGCTCCTCCTCGTCCCCACGCTCGGCCTCGCCTGGGTCGTCCAGCACCCCGAGCTGCCGTTCTGGGTGCTGCTCCTCGTCGCGGGCACCGCCGGCTTCGGCGGCGGCAACTTCGCCTCGTCGATGGCGAACATCTCCTTCTTCTACCCGGAGAAGGAGAAGGGGTGGGCGCTCGGCCTCAACGCCGCCGGCGGCAACATCGGCGTCGCGGTCGCGCAGAAGCTCGTCCCGCTCGTCATCGGGCTCGGCGGCGTCGCCGCGGGCCTGGCCAACGCCGGCCTGGTCTACGTGCCTCTCGCGGTCGTCTCGGCGTTCCTCGCCTGGCGCTGCATGGACAACCTGCGCGAGGCCAAGGCCGACCCAGGACCAACCGCCCGCGCGACGCGACACCTGCACACCTGGCTCATGGCGTTCCTCTACATCGGCACGTTCGGCTCGTTCATCGGCTACTCCGCCGCGTTCCCCACCCTGCTCAAGGTCGTCTTCGAACGGCCCGACATCGCGCTCGGGTACGGCTTCCTCGGTGCCCTCGTCGGCTCGCTCTCGCGTCCGCTCGGCGGCAGGCTCTCGGACCGGATGGGCGGGGCGCGGGTCACGGTCGGCGCCTTCCTCGTCATGGCGGTCGCCGGTGTCGTCGCGGTCGTGGGCGTGCAGGGCAAGAACCTGCCGCTGTTCTTCGCGAGCTTCATGGTGCTCTTCGTGGCGACGGGGGTCGGGAACGGCTCGACCTACCGGATGATCCCGGCGATCTTCACCCGGCTCGGCGCCCGCGACGGCAGCGACGGCGGGGCGCTGGAGTTCAAGCGCCGCGCGGCCGGTGCCGTCGGCATCATCTCCGCGGTCGGCGCGGTCGGCGGGTTCGTCATCCCGTTCGTCTACAAGTACGCCAAGGAGGAGTTCGGCTCGATCGTCCCGGCGCTCCAGGTCTACGTCGGCGTCTTCCTCGTCATGGCCGCCGTGACGTGGCTCGTCTACCTGCGCCGCGGCGCGACGATGGCGAAGGTCTGAGCGGATGCCGACGCCGACGCACTGCCCCTACTGCGCGCTCCAGTGTGCCCAGACCCTCACGCCGCTCGCGGATGCCGTGGCTGCCGCCGCGCCGGTGCGGGTCGAGGCACGGGACTTCCCGACCAACCGGGGAGGCATGTGCCAGAAGGGGTGGAGCTCGGCGGAGGTGCTGCGCGCCCCCGACCGCCTGACGACGCCGCTCGTGCGTCGCGGCGGTCGGGGGACGCCGCTGGAGCCCGCGACGTGGGACGAGGCACTCGACCTCGTGCACGGCCGGCTCTCCTCGCTGCGCGACGAGCACGGGCCGGGGTCGCTCGCGGTGTTCGGCGGGGGAGGGCTGACGAACGAGAAGGCCTACGCCCTGGGCAAGTTCGCGCGGGTCGTCCTCCGGACGCCGTTCATCGACTACAACGGCCGCTTCTGCATGTCGTCCGCCGCCGCCGGGGCGAACCGCACGCTGGGGGTCGACCGCGGGCTCCCGTTCCCGCTCGCCGACCTCGGCGGCGCCGACGTGGTCCTCGTCGTCGGGTCCAACCCCGCGGCGACGATGCCCCCGCTCGTCCAGCACCTCGCCGGCGCCCGGTCGCGCGGTGGGCTCGTCGTCGTCGACCCGCGGCGGTCGGCGACGGCGGCACTCACCGCGGAGGGCGCGGGCCTGCACCTCGCCTCCGTGCCCGGCACCGACCTCGTCGTCCTCCTCGCGCTGACCCACGTCCTCGTCGACGAGGGCCTGTGCGACGAGGCGTACCTCGCCGAGCGGGTCTCCGGGTGGGAGGCCGTGCGCGCGTCGGTCTCGCGCTGGTGGCCCGAGCGCGCCGAGGCCGTCTGCGGCGTCCCCGCCGACACCCTGCGCCGCGTCGCCCGCCTCCTCGCGGCGGCTGCGCCGGTCCACGGCGGGCGCGGCGCCTACGTCCTCACCGGCCGCGGCATGGAGCAGTCGACCCAGGGCACCGACGGGGTGTCCGCGGCCATCACGCTGTCCCTCGCCCTCGGCCTCGTCGGGCGGGTGGGCTCGGGCTACGGGCCGCTGACCGGCCAGGGCAACGGCCAGGGCGGGCGCGAGCACGGGCTGAAGTCCGACCAGCTCCCGGGCTACCGGATGATCGCCGACCCCGCCGCGCGCGAGCACGTCGCCGGCGTCTGGGGCGTCGACCCCGCCTCCCTGCCGGGCCCCGGTGTCCCGGCGGTCGAGCTCCTGCGCCGGCTCGGGCGCGAGGACGGGCCGCGCGCCCTCCTCGTCCACGGCGCCAACCCGGCGGTGTCCGCGCCGAACGTCACCGAGGTGCGGGCCGCCCTGGCTCGGCTGGACCTCCTCGTCGTCGCCGACGTCGTCCCGTCCGAGACCGCGGCGCTGGCCGACGTCGTCCTCCCCGTGACCCAGTGGGCCGAGGAGGAGGGGACGATGACGACGCTCGAGGGCCGCGTCGTCCGCCGCCGCAAGGCGCTCGACCCCCCCGGCGAGGCGCGCTCCGAGCTCTGGGTCTGGCGCGAGCTGGCCCGCCGCTCCGGGGTCCTCGAGGGCTTCTTCGAGGACGCCCGCGAGGTCTTCGAGGAGCTCGCCCGTGCCTCGGCCGGCGGCCGCGCCGACTACTCGGGCATCACCTACGACCGGCTCGACGCGGGGGAGGCACTGTTCTGGCCCTGCCCGTCGGACCGGCCCGAGGGCACGCCGCGCCTCTTCCTCGACCGCTTCCCGACCGCCGACGGTCGCGCCCACCCGGTGCCGGTCGACCACCGTGGGCCGGCCGACGACGTGACCTCCGAGCGCCCCGTGCACCTCGTCACCGGGCGGGTGCTGCACCACTACCAGTCCGGCGCCCAGACCCGGCGGGTCCGCGAGCTCGTCGAGGCCGTGCCGTCCCCGGTCGTCGAGCTTCACCCACTGCTTGCCGCGGACCTCGGTGTGGCGCAGGGCGACCCGGTCCGCGTGACGTCGAAGCGTGGCTCGATGGTCGCGGCCGCCGCCGTCACCGATGCCATCCGCCCCGACACGGTCTTCCTCCCCTTCCACTGGGCCGGCGACCTCAGCGCGAACCTCCTGACGAACGACGCGACCGACCCCGTGTCGGGGATGCCCGAGTTCAAGGTCTGCGCGGTCAGCGTCCAGCGGGTCGCCGACCCGGAGCCCGCCCCTGCCCCCACCCTCGAGGAGGTCCCCGCATGAGGCGCGTCGTCGTCGTCGGCCACGGGATGGTCGGCTCGCGGTTCACCGAGCTGCTCGTCGAGGCCGACCCGGACGTCCACGTGACGGTGCTCGGCAAGGAGCCGGTGCCCGCCTACAACCGGGTGCTCCTGTCGAGCGTCGTCGCGGGGTCGAAGAGCCCGCAGGTCCTCGGCCTGGCGGCGCCATCGCACCCGAGGGTCGACGTCCTCACCGGAGTCGGCGCCACGGCCGTCGAGCGCGGCCGCCGGGTCGTCGTCGACGACCGCGGGGGAGAGCACCGCTACGACGAGCTCGTCCTCGCCACCGGGTCGGCCGCCCGGGTGCCCCCGATCCAGGGCGTCGCCTACGCCGAGGGGCTCGTCGAGGGCGTGTTCGTCCTCAAGGACATGGCCGACGCCACCGCGATCGTCGAGGCGGCCAGGGGTGCGCGCCGGGCCGTCGTCCTCGGTGCCGGCGTGCTCGGCGTCGAGGTCGCGACCGGGCTCGCCCGGCGCGGGCTGAGCGTCCGCATCGTCCACCTCGCCGACCGCCTCATGGAACGCCAGCTCGGCTGGGAGGCCTCGCAGGTCGCCATCACCAGCCTGGAGCGGCTCGGCATCACGACCCACGTCGGGGCCTCCGTCGTCGGGGTCAACACCCGGCGGGGGCGCCTCGAGAGCATCCGGTTCGCCGACGGGGTCGAGGCAGCCGCCGACCTGTTCGTCATGTGCTGTGGCACCGTCCCCGAGACGTTCCTCGCCCGCCGGGCGGGACTCGCCGTCGACCGCGGCGTGGTCGTCACCGACACCCTCGCGAGCACCGACGACCCGCACGTGCACGCCATCGGCGACTGTGCGCAACCGCCGTCGGGCGCCACGGGCCTCGTGGCGCAGGGCTGGCAGCAGGCCGCCGCACTCGTCGCCCGCCTCGCGCCCGGCTCGTCGGTCGCCCCCGCCGGGGCCGTCACCCACGACGTCGTGCGGGTCAAGGCCACGGGGATGTCGATGGTGAGCATGGGTGTGTGCGGCGACGTCGACCGCGACGACCCGCGCTACCGCGTCCTCTCCCTCAAGGACCCCGAGCGCGGCCGCTACGTCGAGGTCGTCGTCGCGGGCGGCTCCCTCGTCGGTGCCACCTGCATCGGCGACGCCGAGGTCGCGGCGACCCTCTCGGCCCTCTACACGCGCTCGCTGCCGGTCCCGGACGACCCCGCGCTCCTCATGGTGCGGGCCCTCGCCGGGGGCGGGGCGACCGCCGCCGCCAGGCGCCCGGAGGAGCTCGACGACGCCGACCGCGTCTGCACCTGCAACAGCGTCACCGCCGGCCGCATCCGCGAGGCCGTCGCCGGTGGCTGCCGCACCGCCGCCGAGGTCTCCTCGGCGACGCGGGCGAGCACCGGCTGCGGCGACTGCCGCGGTGTCGTCGAGGCCCTCGTGGCCGCCGAACCCGTCCCTGGGAAGTCCCTCGTGAGGAGCGAGCCATGAGCGAGCACGTCGTCGTCGTCGGTGGGGGCATGGTCGCCCACCGGTTCGTGGAGGCCCTGCGGTCCCGCGACACCACCGGCGCCTTCCGCGTCACCGTCCTCGCCGAGGAGGACCGCGCGCCGTACGACCGGGTCGGGCTGTCGGCCTTCTTCGCCGGGTCGACGCCCGAGGACCTCCTCCTCGGCGAGGCCGCGATGTGGGAGGACCCGCTCGTCGACCTCCGCCTCGCCAGCCCCGTCACGGCCGTCGACCGCGACGCGCGCACGGTGGCGACCGCGGACGGGGCGAGCGTCGCCTACGACCACCTCGTCCTCGCCACGGGGTCGTACGCCTGGGTCCCCCCGGTCCCCGGCGCCGACGCCACGGGGGTCTTCGTCTACCGGACGGTCGACGACGTCGTCGCCCTGCAGGCCTGGGTGCGCGACCGGCAGGCGGCCACGAGCCGCCCCGTGCGGGGCGTCGTCGTCGGGGGAGGCCTTCTCGGCCTCGAGGCCGCGGGCGCGCTCGTGGGCCTGGGCGCCCACACGACGGTCGTCGAGTTCGCGCCGCGGCTCATGGCCCTCCAGGTCGACGAGGGCGGCGGGCACGCGCTGCGCCGCATCATCGAGCGGATGGGCGTCGACGTGCGCGTCGGCGCCGGTTCGGAGTCGGTCAGCGCCGACGCCGCCGGGGTCGTCACGGGCCTGCGGGTCACGGGCGACGAGGACGACCTGCCCGCCGACGTCGTCGTGTTCGCGACCGGCGTCCGGCCGCGCGACGAGCTCGCCGCCCCGGCGGGGCTCGCCACCGGGGCCCGCGGGGGCGTCGTCGTGGACGAGGGCTGCCGCACGGAGGACCCCCGCGTGTTCGCGGTCGGCGAGGTGGCCTGCATCGAGGGCCGCTGCCTCGGCCTCGTCGCCCCCGGCTACACGATGGCCGAGGTCGCGGTCGACCGGATCCTCGGCGGCGACGCGACCTTCCCGGGCGCGGACCTGTCGACGAAGCTCAAGCTCCTCGGGGTCGACGTCGCGTCCTTCGGAGACGCCTTCGCGACGACGCCCGGAGCGCTCGAGCTCGTCCACTCCGACCCCGTGTCCGGCGTCTACAAGAAGCTCGTCGTCACCGACGACGCCCGCACCCTCCTCGGCGGAATCCTCGTCGGCGACGCGTCGGCGTACGCCAGCCTGCGCCCGATGGTCGGCGCCGAGCTCGGGAGCGACCCCGGCCTGTGGCTGCTGCCCGAGGACGCCGGCGCCGAGCGCCCGCAGGTCGAGCTGCCCGACGCCGCCACGGTCTGCTCGTGCAACAACGTCACCGCGGGTGCCATCCGCTGCGCGGTCGGCGAACAGGGCTGCCACGACGTCGGGTCCGTCAAGGCATGCACCAAGGCGGGGTCGTCCTGCGGCTCGTGCGTCCCGCTCGTCAAGAAGCTCATGGGCGCCGAGATGGCCAGGGCGGGCCTCACCGTGTCGAGCGCCATGTGCGAGCACGTCGCGATGTCGCGGGCCGAGCTCTACAACGCCGTCGCCGCCACGGGGCTGCGCACCTTCAGCGACATCATCGGCCGCTTCGGCACCGGCCGCGGGTGCGACATCTGCAAGCCGGTCATCGCCTCGGTCCTCGCCTCCCTCTACGACGAGCACGTCCTCGCCGACGACCGCGCCGCCCTCCAGGACACCAACGACCGGGTCATGGCGAACCTGCAGAAGGACGGCACCTACTCGGTCGTCCCGCGGGTGCCGGGCGGGGAGATCCTGCCCGAGCAGCTCATCCTCATCGGCGAGATCGCCAAGGACTACGGGCTCTACACGAAGATCACCGGCGGCCAGCGGATCGACCTGTTCGGCGCCCGCCTCGAGCAGCTTCCCTCGATCTGGCAGCGGCTCGTCGACGGCGGGATGGAGTCGGGCCACGCCTACGGCAAGTCGCTGCGGACCGTGAAGTCGTGCGTCGGGTCCTCGTGGTGCCGGTTCGGGGTCCAGGACTCGGTCGGCATGGCCGTCCTGCTGGAGCTCCGGTACCGCGGCCTGCGCAGCCCGCACAAGCTCAAGCTCGGCGTCAGCGGCTGCGCCCGCGAGTGCGCCGAGGCCCGCGGCAAGGACGTCGGCCTCATCGCCACCGACCAGGGCTGGAACGTCTACGTCGGCGGCAACGGCGGGTTCACCCCGCGGCACGCGCAGCTCCTCGTCGAGGACGTCGACGACGAGACGGCCATCCGCGTCGTGGACCGCTACCTCCTCTACTACGTCCGCACCGCCGACCGGCTCCAGCGCACCGCGCCCTGGCAGGAGGACCACGAGGGTGGCCTGGACCGCATCCGCGAGATCGTCGTCGACGACGTCCTCGGCATCGGCGCCGACCTCGACGCCCAGATGGCGCGGCACGTCGAGGCCTACGAGGACGAGTGGGCCGCCGTCCTGCGCGACCCGGTTCGGCTGCGCCAGTTCTCCTCGTTCGTCAACGCCCCGGACGAGCCCGACCCCTCCCTCGCCTACGTCACCGAGCGCGGCCAGCGCCGCCCGGCGACCGAGGCCGAGCGCGCCGCCGGCCTCGCTGAGCCCGCCCGACCCGGCCCCGTCCTCATCGCCCCCACGACCCTGGAGGTCCGCTCATGACCGCGATCGCCGACCGCCCGACCCGTGTCGAGGTGTGCGCCGTCTCCGACCTCACGCCCGAGCTGGGTGTCGCCGTCCTCGCCGACGGGCGCCAGGTCGCCCTCTTCCTCCTCGCCGACGGGCGGGTGTTCGCCGTCGACAACGTCTGCCCGTACTCCGGCGCCGCCGTGATGTCGCGCGGCATCACCGGCTCGCGGGGCGAGCTGCCGACCATCGCCTCGCCCGTGCACAAGCAGGTCTTCTCGCTCGAGGACGGCCGCTGCCTCGACACGATGGGCAAGGCGCCGCTGCCGGGTCGTGGACCCGACTTGGCGACCTTCGCCGTGACCCTCGACGATGGACGGGTGAGCCTCGACCTGCCGGCGGCGTGACGCGCGCGTGACGACCCTCGTCGGCCTCGACCTCGCCGGCCGCCGCGTCCTCATCGTCGGCGCCGGCCTCGTCGGCATGCGCCGGGCCCGCCGCCTGCTCGAGGACGGGGCGCACGTCGTCCTCGTCGACCCCGCCCCGTCCGACGACGCCCTGCGCGTCGCCAGCCACGGCGACGCCGAGCTGCTCGTCCGCCGCGTCGCCGAGGCCGACCTCGACGGCGCCTGGTTCGTCGTCGCCGCCACCGCCGACCCGGAGGTCAACGCCACGGTCGCCGCGTGGGCCGAGGCGCGCGGCACGTGGTGCGTCAACGCGTCCGACCGGCGCCGCGGGTCGGCCCGGATGGCGGCCGCCAGCTCGCACGGCGACCTCACCCTCGGCGTGGTCTCGGAGGGCGACGCCGACCCGCGGCGGGCGGCTGCGGTCCGCGACCAGCTCGCCGTGCACGTCGCCGCCGGGGAGGTCGACCTGCGGCGCCGCCGCGTGCGGCGCGGGCGGGTCGTCCTGGTGGGGAGCGGCCCCGGCGACCCCGGGCTCGTGCCGGTCGCCGGGCTCGAGGCGCTCGCGACCGCCGACGTCGTCGTCACCGACCGGCTCGGCGCCACCCCGCTGCTCGACCGGCTGCCGGCCGACGTCGAGGTCGTCAACGTCGGCAAGAGCCCGACGAACCACCCGGTACCCCAGGCCGAGATCAACGCGATCCTCGTCGACCGTGCCCTCAAGGGCCTCACCGTCGTCCGGTTCAAGGGCGGCGACCCGTACGTCTTCGGCCGTGGTGGGGAGGAGGTCCACGCCTGCCGCCGGGCCGGGATCGAGGTGTCGGTCGTCCCGGGCATCACCTCGGCCTTCTCGGTGCCGGCGCTCGCCGGGATCCCGGTGACCCAGCGCGGTGTCTCGACCTCGGTGCACGTCAGCTCGGGCCACGTCGGCGCCGACCCCGCGACCCTCGCGGCCCTCACGGCCGGGGCGACCGTCGTCCTCCTCATGGCGGTCTCGGCGCTGCCCGACATCTGCGCCGCCGCGCTCGCCGCCGGGGTCGACCGCGACCTCCCGGTCGCGATCGTCGAGCAGGGCTCGACGGTCCGCGAGCGCGTCACGCGGGCGAGCGTCGGCACGGCCGCGGACGTCGCACGGGCCGAGGGTGTGCGGCCGCCGGCGATCATCGTCATCGGCCGCGTCGCCGCCGAGGGCTTCCTCGACGACCCCGTCTGCGCGACGTCGTCGACGGGCGGCGACGATGACTGAGGAGGTCGTGGCGGGTGACCCCGCGGGGCGGCCCGCGGTGCCGCCGCCGGGTGGGCCGGTGCTCGCCGGCGTCACGGTCGCCGTCACGGCCGACCGCCGCTTCAAGGAGCTCGCCGCCGCCCTCGAGCGCCGCGGCGCCGTCGTCGAGCACGCCCCCGCCCTCGAGGTCGTGCCGCACCTCGACGACCTCAGCCTCGTCGACCGCACGCGCGAGGTCCTCGCGAACCCGCCGGACGTCGTCGTCGCGACGACGGGGATCGGCTTCCGCGGCTGGGTCGAGGCGGCCGACGCGGCCGGGCTCGCCGAGGACCTCCTCGACGTCCTCGCGGACGCGCGGCTCATCGCGCGCGGGCCCAAGGCGCGTGGCGCCATCGAGGCCGCGGGGCTCACGGCCGACTGGGTGGCGACGTCCGAGACCGCGGCCGAGATCGAGTCCTTCCTCCTCACCGAGGGGGTCGCCGGCCTGCGGATCGCCGTGCAGCACCACGGCAGCGGCGCCGACGGGCTCGACGAGGCCTTCGCGGCGGCGGGCGCCGACGTCACCTCCGTCGTCGTGTACAGCTGGGGGCCGTCGGATCCCGACGTCCTGCGGGACTCGGTGCAGCGCACCGCTGCCGGACTCGTCGACGCTGTGGTCTTCACCTCCGCGCCCGGGGTCCTCGCGTGGCTGGAGGCCGCGGAGGTCGCCGACCTGCGCGCCATCCGGCGTCGCAACCTCGGCGGACGGCTCGTCCTCGCGACCGTCGGCCCGGTGACCGCCGCACCCCTGGCCGCTGCCGGCCTCGCGCCCCTCGTCCCCGGGCGGTGGCGCCTCGGGGCCCTGGTCCGCGAGCTCGTCACCCACTACGCCGACCAGCCCGTCCTGGCGACCGTGGCCGGCGACCTCGCGGTCCGGGCGCGGGCCGCCGTCCTCGACGGGCGGCCCCTGCCGCTCGGGCCGGCCGGGGTCGCGATCCTCGCCGAGCTCGCCGCGGCGCGCGGCGCCGTCGTCCCCCGCGAGCGGCTCCAGGCGCTGCTGCCCGGTGGCTCGACCGACCCGCACGCCGTCGAGACGGCCATCGGCCGCGTGCGCGAGGCGTGCGGCGCAAAGGACCTCGTCCGCACCGTCGTCAAGCGGGGCTACGCCCTCGCCCTCGCCGAGGTCCCGTGAGGAGGACGTGACCACCGCCCTCGTCGTCTGCGCGCACGGGACGCGCGACCCCGCCGGCCGGGCCGCCGTGCGGGCCGTCGTCGACGAGGTCGCCGCCCTCGTTCCCGGCGTCGACGTGCGTGAGGCCTTCGTCGACGTCCACGGCCCGTTCGTCGCCGACGTCGTCGCGGCGCTGCCCGCCGCGGGGGCGGGCGAGCCGCTCGCCGGGGTCGTCGTCCCCCTCCTTCTCGCCGGGGGCTACCACGTGCACGTCGACATCGCCGAGGCCGTCGCGTCACGGCCCGACGTCGTCGCGACCCCCGCGCTCGGGCCCGACGACCGCCTCGTCGACGTCGTCCTCGACCGGATGGCGGCGGCCTCGGCTCCCGAGGGTGCGGCGGTCGTCGTCGTGCCGGCCGGGTCGAGCGACGCGCGGGCCCAGGCCGACAGCGACGAGGTCGCGCGCCGGCTCGCGGAGCAGTGGGACGGCCCCGTGACCATCGGGTTCGCGGCGGGCCCGAGCCCGTCGGTGGCCGACGCGGTCGCGGCAGCCCGGGGCGGGGGAGGCGGCCCCGTCGTCGCCGCGTCCTACCTCCTGGCGCCGGGGTTCTTCCAGCGCCGCGTCGAGGAGTGCGGCGCCGACGTCGTCACCGGACCGGTCCTGCCCGACCCGCGCGTGGCCGAGATCGTCGTCGACCGGTACCGCGCGGTCGTCGGCTGACCGGTGGGGACCCGGAGGAGGAACCGGGCGTCCAGGGCCGTCGGGCGCTAGCCCCAGCCGAGCGCGCGCACGCCCGCGGCGACCCCTGCCGCGGTGAGGACGACGACGAGGAAGTTCGCCCGCAGGAGGAGCAGGCCCACCGCCACCCCGACCGCGACGAGCCGGGCATCCAGCACGAGCGCACCACCGTCACCGACGACCGTCTGCACGACGACGAGCGCCGAGAGCAGCGCCACCGGCAGCAGCGTCGTGATCCGCGACGTCCGCTCGCCGGCGAGGAGGCTGTCCGGCACGAGGTACCCCGCGACCTTGAGGGCGAGGCACGCGAGGCAGGCGGCGAGGACCGCGACCCACACGCTCATGGCGTCGGGTCCCAGCCGGGCAGGTGCCCGTCGTCGCCCTCGAGCGGCCGCTCGTGGCGCCCGGGGTGGCGCAGCCCCACGACGAGCGCGGCGACGACGGCGAGGATGACCGGCACGCCCGGGGGCAGGAAGGGCGAGGAGAGCAGGGCGACGAACGCGGCGAGCACCGCGGTCGCCGTGGCGTCCCTGCTGTGCAGTCGGGGCCAGAGGAGGGCGACGAAGGCGGCGGCCGCGGCGGCGTCGAGGCCGAGGTCACGCGGGTCACCGAGGGCGTTGCCGAGCAGCGAGCCGACGAACGTCGAGGCGTTCCAGAGGAGGAAGACGGCGATGCCGGTGTGCCAGAACCCGATCCGCTGGGCCGCCGGCTCCGGCTGGGCGATACCGACCGCCGTCGACTCGTCGATGGTCAGGTGCGCGGCGGCGAGCCGCCGTGGACCGCGGACCCCGAGGAAGCGCGCGGCCTGGAGGCCGTAGAGCCCGTTGCGGATGCCGAGCATCGCCGCCGTCGTGATCGCCGCGGGAGCGGCCGCGAGGCCCCCGGCCCCGATGATCCCGACGAAGGCGAACTGCGAGCCCCCGGTGAACATGACGAGGGAGAGCGCCTGGGCCTGCCAGACGTCGAGCCCGGCGGCCACCGCCAGCGCGCCGAAGGAGACGCCGTAGGCCCCCGTGGCGACCCCGACCGACCACGCCTGCCGGACGACCTCCCGGCGCCTGGCGTGCGGCAGCGGCCCCTCGGTGGCGGCCGTCACCGGGGGTCCGGTGGCTCGTCCCCGCCCACGTGGACGGACAGGCGGACCTCGCGCAGGGTCTCACCCTCGGGGGAGACGACGCGGTCGCGGAAGGCGCCGTCCGGGGCGAACCCCGACGCGGCGAGGAAGGCGCGGGCGGCCTCGTCGTCGGCGAGGAGCCAGAGGGAGACGGTGTCGGCACCGGCCTCGCGCAGGACGTCGACGGTGGCGTTGAGCAGGCGCGACCCGTGGCCCTGCCGCCGGGCGTCGGGGTGGACGCCGAGCACGGTCACCTCCCCGGTGGCCGGCCCGGCGTCGGGGTCCTGGCTCGGCCCGACCGCGGCGAGGCCGACGACCTGCTCCCCGGCACAGGCGACGAGCAGCCGGTGGACACCCTGCGGCGGGGCGGCGAGGCTCTCGCGCCAGGAGCGCGCGAAGGCCTCCGGCTCGAACAGGGCCACCACGTCGTCGGGGACGCGCCCCGCGTAGGCCTCCCGGAACACCCTCGCCTGGACGAGGCCGACCGCCGGGGCGTCGTTGGGGCGGGCAGCACGCACGCTGGCGTCGGCCGAGGGCGAGCCCGCCGACCCCGCCCCGTGGCTGTGGCCGTGGTCGTGGTCGTGGTCGTGGTCGTGGTGGGAGCCGTGGCCGTGGCCCGCGCCGCCCTGCGTCATCATCGGCCGCCGAACAGCGGCTCGCGCCGCTCGCTGGAGGCGCGCCGGCCCTCCGCGAGGTCGTCGCTGCCCCAGGCGCGCGCGAACGCGGCCTCGTACCGGGCGACCTGCGCGAGGTCGTCGCGGCGCGCGTCGAAGCCGACCTTGGACCCCGACTGGCTCAGCGGGGCGAGCACGGCGGCGCGGGCCGCCACCTCGGTCGCCTCGGGCAGGCCGCCACGGACCTGTGCCGCTCCGAGCCGCCAGGCGTCGTCGGCGTCGAGGACCGCCCCGGTGAGCACCATGTGCCGCGCGGCGCCCTCGCCCCAGACACGGGTGACCCGGTCGATGGTCCAGTGGTCGACCATGAGGCCGAGACGCGCGACCGGGACGGCGAAGCGGGCGCCGTCGGCGACGACCCGGACGTCGCACGCGACGGAGAGCTGCATCCCGAGCCCCATGCACGAGCCCTCGACCGCGGCCACGGTGACGACGGGCAGCGTGGCGAGGTGCTCCAGGACCTCGGCGAGGCGCGAGGTGAACGAGACGTCCTCGAGCTCCAGGAGGTCGGCGCCGGAGCAGAAGTGCCCGTCGGCGCCGGTGAGGACGAGCGCGCGGGCGCCCTCGTCGACGGCGTGCACGACGGTGCGGTGCAGCTCGTCGAGCGAGTCGAGGTCGAGGGCGTTGCGGCGGTGGGTCCGGTCGATCGTCACGGTGGCGACGCGGTCGGCGAGCTTGAGGTGGATCGGCACGCGAGCACAGTACCCACGGCTCGCGGCCCGCCGCTCGGGCGCCCGTGTCCGCTGCGCAGGTGCCCGGCGACGTCGGTGGCCCGCGTGGGTAGGGTCGGAGGAAGACGTCCCCACCCGTGAAGGAGCAGCAGATGGCCACCACCCGCACCGCCACCGCCCACTGGGAGGGTTCCCTCTTCGAGGGGTCCGGCCAGGTGACGCTCGAGTCCTCGGGCATCGGCACCTTCGACGTCAACTGGCCCGCCCGGGCGGAGGCCCCGAACGGGGTGACGAGCCCGGAGGAGCTCATCGCCGCCGCCCACTCGACGTGCTTCTCGATGGCGTTCTCCAACGGGCTGGCGCAGGCCGGGACACCGCCGACCACGCTCGACACGACCGCAGAGGTGACCTTCCAGCCCGGCACCGGCATCACCGGCATCGTCCTCAAGGTCGTCGGCTCCGTGCCGGGCTTGTCCGCCGAGCAGTTCCAGGAGGCCGCCGAGGCCGCCAAGGAGGGCTGCCCCGTGAGCCAGGCCCTCTCGGTCCCGATCACCCTCGAGGCCACCCTGGCCGGCTGACGCCGGAGCGCGGGGTCAGCGGCCGAGGACCTCGCGCTCGCCGGGGTCGCGGGCCGGGTCGGCCGCGGGGAGGACGTCGCTCGCCCAGTCGGAGCGCTTCCACTCCGGGACCGGGGTCAGGCAGTCCTCGCGCGGGACGAACCGTGACCGTCTGACCAGCTCGTAGCGGTGGATGTACCGCGGGCAGTTCGGGTAGACCCTGCGCGCCCGCACGCGGACGACGAGCTGCGCCTCGGGGTGCTCGGCGAGCAGCGGGTCGTCGAGGTCGATGCTCGCCGTGCCCTCGAGCCGCAGCCGGTGCCCCTTGGCGAAGTCGACGAACAGCATCCCCACCTCGGGGTTGAGCAGGACGTTGCCGGCGGAGAGGTACATCCCGTTGCCGTCCCAGCTCGGGTAGGCGAGCGTGTGCTCGTCGAGGACGCGGACGAACCCCGGCTCGCCGCCCTTGTACGAGCAGGTCGGCCGCCCGTCGGGGTCGGCGGTCGCGAGGAAGAACATGTCCCGCGCCTCGATGAACGCCCGGTCGCCCTCGTCGATGGTGTCGTGGACGAGGAGGTCGTCGATCCGGTCCGCGAGCCTGCGGGTGTCGAACCGGTCCTGCAGCGTCCGGCTGCCCTCGTGGAACCCCGTGCCCATCGCGCCCTCCGCGCTCTCGGCGCCCCCTGGTGGGGACGTGCTGCCACGGCGAGTGTCGCCCCGCGCGGCGCCGCGGTCGATGGCCCGTCCGAGCCATTGACCTCCCCGCGCCCCGGGAGGAGGGTGCCCTCGTCGGCTTCTCTTGCAGGGAGGGAGACGGTGATGGACGAGGGGCGTGGCTGGCTGCGCGTGGCGGCCGTGTGCGCGTGGGTCACGGCGGTGGGCTTCGGTGGCCCGTGCGCCTGGGCCATCTGGCGCCTGGCCGACACCGGGGTCGTGCCGACGCTGCTCGGCTACCCCGTCTACGGAGGCGGGGGGTTCGAGGACCTCGGGTTCTCGACGACCGTGCCGATGCTCGTCGGCTTCCTCGTGGTCTGCCTCATGGAGGCGTACGTGGGGTTCCGGCTGTGGGGAGGGCACTCCGACGGGGCGGCGCTGGCGCTCGTGGCACTCGCCCCCGGAGCCCTGGTGTGGTGGGGCTTCGCCCTCCCGGTCGCCCCGGTCCTCGCCGTCGTCCGAACGCTGTGCGTCGCCGTCGGCTGGCAGGCCCGCACGAGCGGCACGCACCGCGGCACCCCGGGCGGCGCCCACCGCGGGTCCCACCGCGGGTCCCACCGCGGTCGGCCTCAGCTGCGCTCGTAGACCACCCTGGACCAGCCGTCGTGCGGCTCGCGCGAGACCTCGCGCCACGCCTCACGGGACCACGCGGGGAACCACGTGTCGCCCTCGGGCTCGGCGTCGACCTCGGTGAGGACGAGCCGGTGCGCGAAGGGCAGGGCCTCCGCGTAGACCTGCGCGCCCCCGGCGACGAAGACCTCGTCGGCCGGCCCGGCGAGCGAGATCGCCTCGGCGAAGGAGTGTGCGGTCTCGACGTCCGCGTGCCGCCACGAGGGGTCGCGGGTGACGACGACGGTGCGGCGTCCGGGCAGGGCCCGCCCGATGGAGTCGAACGTCCGGCGGCCCATGACGAGGGTGTGGCCCATCGTCGTCGCCTTGAAGTGGCGCAGCTCGTCGGGCAGGTGCCAGGGCATCCCGCCGTCCTTGCCGATGACCCCGTTGCGGGCCACCGCGGCGATGAGGCTGATGCGTGTCATGGGATCCCTCGCCTCAGACCGCGATCGGGGCCTTGATGGACGGGTGCGCCTGGTAGCCGACGAGCTCGAAGTCGTCGAGGTCGTAGGCGTCGATGGAGTCGCGCGGGGTGATCGACATCGTCGGCAGGGGGTGCGGGTCGCGGGTCAGCTGCAGCCGCGCCTGCTCGAGGTGGTTCGAGTACAGGTGCGCGTCGCCGAGCGTGTGGACGAAGTGGCCCGGCCGCAGGCCGGTGAGCTGCGCGACCATCATCGTGAGGAGCGCGTAGGAGGCGATGTTGAAGGGGACGCCGAGGAAGACGTCGGCGCTGCGCTGGTAGAGCTGGCAGTCCAGGTGGGCGGGCCCGCCGTCGGCCGCGGGTCGCACGTAGAACTGGAACAGCGCGTGGCAGGGGGGCAGGGCCATGTCGTCGACGTCGGCGACGTTCCAGGCCGAGACGATGTGCCGCCGCGAGTCGGGGGAGTGCCGGATCGACTCGACGACCCTGGCGACCTGGTCGACCCGACGCCCGTCCGGGGTCGGCCACGAGCGCCACTGGTGGCCGTACACCGGACCCAGGTCGCCGTTCGCGTCGGCCCACTCGTCCCAGATCGTGATGCCGCGCTCCTGCAGCCAGCGCACGTTGGTGTCCCCGCGCAGGAACCACAGGAGCTCACCGATGATCGAGCGCAGGTGCAGCCGCTTGGTCGTGACGACGGGGAAGCCCTCGGCGAGGTCGAAGCGCATCTGGTACCCGAAGACGCTGCGCGTGCCGGTGCCGGTGCGGTCGGACTTCTCGACGCCGGTGGTGAGCACGTGGTCGAGGAGGTCGAGGTACTGGCGCACGGGCCGAGCGTACCCGCGGCCGCCCCCGGCACCCGGGCGCCGCCCCGGCGCGGCCCGACTCGTGGGCCCACTACCCTTGGCGCCATGACGATCAACCCCTTCGGCCGCGTCCTCACCGCGATGGTGACCCCCATGTCACCCGACGGGGAGGTCGACGAGAAGGGCACCGACTCCCTCGTCGACCACCTCCTCGACACCGGCCACGACGGGATCGTCGTCAACGGCACGACCGGTGAGGCCAGCACCCTCACCGACGACGAGAGCATCGCGACGATCCGGCGGGTCAGGGAGCGCGCGGGCGACCGCGCGACGGTCGTCGCCGGGGTCGGGTCCAACGACACCCGCCACGCGGTGCACATGGCGCAGCGGGCGGCCGAGGTCGGTGCCGACGCGCTGCTCCTCGTCTCGCCGTACTACAACAAGCCGACCCAGGCGGGTCTCGTCGCGCACTGCCGCGCCGTCGCCGACGCCACCGAGCTGCCGGTGATGCTCTACGACATCCCGGGACGCACCGGCATCCCCTTCCAGCACGACACCCTCGTCGCCCTCGCCGAGCACCCGCGCATCCTCGCCGTCAAGGACGCCAAGGGCGACCTCGCCGCGGCGACGAGGGGTCTCGCCGACACCGACCTGCTGTGGTTCAGCGGCGAGGACGCCCTCACCCTGCCGCTGCTCGCCATCGGGGCCGTCGGCACGGTCTCGGTCGTCGGGCACGTCGCGGGCCGCGAGTACCGCGCGATGGTCGAGGCCGTCGACCGCGGTGACCTCGCGGAGGCCCGGAGGCTCAACGCGGCGCTGCTGCCCGTCGTGGACGCGATCATGTCGCCGTCGCAGGGGGCGATCATGGCCAAGGCCGCACTCGTCGAGCTCGGCGTCATCGAGTCGGCCGCGGTGCGACTCCCCCTCGTCGAGAGTCCGCCGGAGCACCTCGAGGCCCTGCGCGCCGCCCTCGCGACCCTCCCGACCCGATGAGCCACCCCCACCCCGAGCTCGAGCTCCCCGGTCCGCTGGAGGACGGCGGCGTCCGCGTCGTCGCACTCGGCGGCCTGGGCGAGGTCGGCCGCAACATGACCGTCGTCGAGCACCGCGGCCAGCTGCTCGTCATCGACTGCGGGGTGCTGTTCCCCGACGACCACCACCCCGGGATCGACCTGATCCTCCCGGACTTCGAGTACGTCAAGGACCGGCTCGACGACATCCAGGCGATCGTCCTCACGCACGGCCACGAGGACCACATCGGCGCGGTGCCCTACCTCCTGCGCCTGCGCAAGGACATCCCGCTCGTCGGGTCGACCCTGACGCTGGCGCTCATCGAGGCCAAGCTCAAGGAGCACCGGATCACCCCGTACACCCTGGGGGTCACCGAGGGGCAGCGCGAGAGGCTCGGCGTCTTCGACTGCGAGTTCGTCGCGGTCAACCACTCGATCCCCGACGCCCTCGCCGTGGCGGTCCGGACGTCCGGCGGCACCCTGCTGCACACCGGCGACTTCAAGATGGACCAGCTGCCGCTCGACGGCCGCCTCACCGACCTGCGCGCCTTCGCCCGCCTGGGGGAGGAGGGCATCGACCTGTTCCTCACCGACTCCACGAACGCCGAGGTCCCCGGCTTCACGACGCCCGAGCGCGAGATCAGCCCGGCCATCGACAAGGTGTTCCGGCACGCCGAGCGCCGCATCATCGTCGCCTGCTTCTCCTCGCACGTGCACCGCGTGCAGCAGGTCCTCGACGCCGCCGAGAAGGCGGGGCGCAAGGTCGCCATGGTCGGCCGGTCGATGGTCCGCAACATGGGGATCGCCGCCGACCTCGGCTACCTCCACGTGCCCGACGGCGTCCTCGTCGACGTCAAGAAGCTCGACGACCTGCCCGACGACCAGGTCGTCCTCGTCTGCACCGGCTCCCAGGGCGAGCCGATGGCGGCGCTGTCGCGGATGGCGAACCGCGACCACCGCATCGACGTCGGTCAGGGCGACACCGTCCTCATGGCGTCCTCGCTCATCCCGGGCAACGAGAACGCGGTCTACCGGGTCATCAACGGCCTCATGCGGCTGGGGGCCACGGTGGTCCACAAGGGCAACGCCAAGGTCCACGTGTCCGGCCACGCCAGCGCCGGCGAGCTCCTCTACTGCTACAACATCGTCAAGCCGCGCAACGTCATGCCGGTCCACGGCGAGTGGCGCCACCTCGTGGCCAACGCCGAGCTGGCCGTGGCCACGGGCGTGCCGCGCCAGAACGTCGTCGTCGCCGAGGACGGGGTCGTCGTCGACCTCCTCGACGGTCGGGCGCGCATCGTCGGCGCGGTGCCCTGCGGGTACGTCTACGTCGACGGGTCGTCGGTGGGGGAGGCCGACGAGGCGCTGCTCAAGGACCGCCGGATCCTGCGCGACGAGGGCTTCATCTCGGTCATCGTCGTCGTCGACTCGATGACGGGGAAGGTCGTCGCCGGCCCCGAGATCACCGCACGCGGGTTCGTCGAGGACGACGTCATCTTCGACGACGTCATGCCCTCGCTCGTCAAGGCGCTCGACGAGGCGACGGGCAACGGGGTCACGGACGCCTACCAGCTCCAGCAGGTCATCCGCCGCTCCGTCGGCGGCTGGGTCGGGCGCAAGATCCGTCGGCGCCCGATGATCATCCCGATGGTCGTCGAGGCCTGACCGCTTCGTGACCCCTCGGGGTCCTCGCGGCACCTCCTCCGGCCCGGAGCGGGTGCGTCCTGTGACACCCGGGTCCTCTGGTCACGGTTGTGACTCATGTGGCGACGAGGGCTGGCAACTTCCGGCCACTTGGTGATATGGGGCAGTGAGAAAGGTAAGGGAAACGTAAAGTTCTGGTCAGCGGAGGTCAAAGGACCAGCCGACCTCGACGTGGCCTCCGAGCAGGGGTGGCCACGTCGCCCGGCGCATCTGGCCGCAGGGGGTCAGATGCGCCGGGAACTCCGGCTCCGGCCCCGCCGCCACCCCACACCCCGCCGTACCGGCGTCGTGTGGGCCTGCCCCGAAACCGGCGGCGTCACGGCGCGTGTGACGCGTGATACCGGTGTGACTCTCGCGTAGCCTGCGCAGCATGGCGACTCGTACGTCCTCCTCGGCGCGCGGCCGGTCCTCCTCGACCCGGCCCGCGTCCCGCCGTGCGCCCGCGCGGCGCACGACGTCCTCCCGCACGCCCCGCTCCGGCGGGTTGCCGCTGCCCCTGCGGGCGGTCCAGTCGACCTGGATGGGCCTGGCCCACGCCACGGGAGCGGTCGCCCGCAAGGTCGGCGACACCGGGCGCGACCTCGAGCCCGAGCACCGTCGCGACGGCCTCGGCCTGCTCTTCCTCGCCCTCGCCGTCGTCGTCGCGGCCCGCGAGTGGTGGGGGATGCCGGGGCCGGTCGGCACGGTCGTCCACGCCGTCGTCGCGGGCACCTTCGGCCGCGTCGGCTACGCCGTGCCCCTCGTCCTGCTCGCCATCGGCATCCACCTGCTGCGTGCGCCGAAGGAGGAGTCGGCCAGCTCGCGGATCCTCGTGGGGACGACCGCGCTCGCGTTCTCCGCGTGCGGCCTCGCCCACGTCGCCGCCGACATCCCCACCCCGCCGGAGGGGGCGAACGCCATGCGCGCGGCCGGCGGCATCATCGGCTTCCTCGCCTCGAGCCCGCTCGAGGCGGCGGTGTCCGTCTACGGCACCGTGCCGCTCCTGCTCATGCTCGGCCTGTTCGGCGTCCTCGTCGTCACGGCGACCCCGCTCCACCAGGTCCCCGAGCGGCTGCGCACCGTCCTGGCCCGGCTCACCGGGCACGCTCCGGCCGAGCCGGAGCGGGACGAGCCCGCGGCCACCCCGCGCCGGCGCCGCACCCGCGCCGACCTCGAGGCCGACGCCCTCTCCGGCGACGAGGCCTTCGAGCAGGCGGCGGTCGTCGACCCGGTCACCGGGCGCCGCCTGCGCCCCGGCCAGAAGCGCCCGGCCCCCGTCGCTCCCACGCCGGGCGGCGACGCCACGGCGGCCGCCGGCCCGGCCGCCCGCGGGCCGGTGCCCGAGAGGGTCGCCCTCGAGGCGCCGCCGACGACCCCGCTCCCGCAGCGGGTCGAGCAGCTCTCGCTCGCCGGCGACGTCACCTACACGCTGCCCGACTCCGCGATCCTCGAGCCGGGCAGCCCGCACAAGGCCCGCAGCGCGGCCAACGACCGGGTCGTCGAGGCGCTCACGCAGGTGCTCGACCAGTTCGAGATCGACGCCCAGGTCACCGGCTTCACCCGTGGCCCGACCGTCACCCGCTACGAGGTGGAGCTCGGCCCCGGCATCAAGGTCGAGCGGGTCACCGCCTTGTCGAAGAACATCGCCTACGCCGTCGCGAGCGCGGACGTGCGCATCCTCAGCCCCATCCCGGGCAAGTCGGCGATCGGCATCGAGATCCCCAACACCGACCGCGAGAAGGTCTCCCTCGGCGACGTCCTGCGCAGCCAGGTCGCCCGGGGCACCGAGCACCCCATGGTCATGGGTGTCGGCAAGGACGTCGAGGGCGGCTACGTCATCGCCAACCTCGCGAAGATGCCGCACCTGCTCGTCGCGGGCGCCACGGGCGCCGGCAAGTCGAGCTTCGTCAACTCGATGATCACCTCGATCCTCATGCGCTCCACCCCCGACGAGGTCCGCCTCGTCCTCGTCGACCCCAAGCGCGTCGAGCTGACCGCCTACGAGGGGATCCCGCACCTCATCACGCCGATCATCACGAACCCGAAGAAGGCCGCCGAGGCCCTCCAGTGGGTCGTGCGCGAGATGGACACCCGCTACGACGACCTCGCGGCGTTCGGGTTCAAGCACGTCGACGAGTTCAACAAGTCCGTCAAGGCCGGCAAGGTCAAGCCGCTCCCGGGCTCCGAGCGTGTCATCGCGCCGTACCCGTACCTCCTCGTCGTCGTCGACGAGCTCGCCGACCTCATGATGGTGGCACCGCGCGACGTCGAGGAGTCGATCGTCCGGATCACCCAGCTCGCCCGTGCGGCCGGCATCCACCTCGTCCTCGCGACGCAGCGTCCGTCGGTCGACGTCGTCACCGGCCTCATCAAGGCCAACGTCCCCTCGCGGATGGCGTTCGCGACCTCCTCGCTCGCCGACAGCCGCGTCGTCCTCGACCAGCCCGGCGCGGAGAAGCTCATCGGCCAGGGCGACGCGCTCTTCCTCCCGATGGGCGCCAGCAAGCCGATGCGCGTGCAGGGGGCCTGGGTCACCGAGTCCGAGATCCAGGCCGTCGTCAAGCACGTCACCGACCAGCTCAAGCCGAGCTACCGCGACGACGTCACCGTCACGGCACCGAAGAAGCAGATCGACGACGACATCGGCGACGACCTCGACCTGCTGCTCCAGGCCACCGAGCTCGTCGTCACGACGCAGTTCGGCTCGACCTCGATGCTCCAGCGCAAGCTGCGCGTCGGCTTCGCCAAGGCCGGCCGGCTCATGGACCTCCTCGAGAGCCGTGGCGTCGTGGGGCCCTCCGAGGGCAGCAAGGCGCGCGACGTCCTCGTCAAGCCCGACGACCTGCCGACGACCCTCGCCCTGCTGCGCGGCGACGACGTGCCGGAGTCCCTCGACGAGCCGTACGACGACCGCGCGGTCACCGACGACTCCACCGACGACACCTCCGAGGTGCCCGTCCTCCGGGGGTACGGCGGCGACGCGGTGGCAGACGACCTCGACCGCTACCCGGCGGCCGTCGAGTACGGCGACGAGGACGGCGGCGAGGACGCCTGGGAGCTCACCGGGCGGCGCTGACCCCACCCGCGGCGGTGCGCGGGTCGGGGTGGGTCAGGGGGCCGTGACGTCGGTCTGCGCGCGCAGGTGCTCGCGCACGTCCTCGACGAAGGCGCGGACCTCGCCCTCGCCGTGCACGGGCCCTCCGGCGAGGTACCCGTCGGTGCCGAGGAGGACGGCCCCGGGCGTCGACATCGCGAACGCCGCACGGGCGATGCCGAACTCGTCGAACCAGGCGTGCCCCTTGAGGTGGCCGAGCCCGACGACCAGCGACTCCGGCGACCCGGCCACGACGGCCTTGACGACGACGAGCGGCGCGAGGTCGTCCGCCCACCCGGCCACCTCGTGCGAGAGCGACTGGCACGGGGTGCACCCGGGCGACAGGAAGAGCAGGAGGTGCGCGCCGCGGTTGGTCTGGTCGCGCAGGAGGGCGACGCGCCCCTCCTCGGTGAGCACCTGGGCGCGGGGGATGGCGGTGCGCAGGTAGTTCCCGTCCTCGTCCACCTCGGGCTCCGAGCCGCCGGTGACGTCGGCGGACCCGGTCGACCGGTGCGTCACGAGGACCGCCGCGAGGCTGGCCAGGGCGGCGGCGCCGAGCCACGCCCACGTCGCCGGCTCGCTGAGGGCGGGGACCAGGGCGACGTCGCGCTGCCCCGCGACGACGGCCAGGCCCGCCGCCGCGACGAGAACCACGTTGCGCCACACCGTGACCCGGGTGACGCGGTCGTCACCGAGGGCGCCGAAGCAGCCGCAGTCGACAGGCTCGGGACGGCGGACGGCCCGGGCCACGAGCACGAGGTAGGCGAGGAAGAGGACGAGCACGAGGACGGCCCCGAGGAGGAGGAGGGCGCCGCCCGTGACGAGCAGCCACAGTCCGAGGACGGCCTCCGCCCACGGCAGGGCCCGCCGCACGGGGGACCGGTCGAGGACGGTGGGCACCTCGAGGGCGGTGAAGGCCCGGTCGACCGACGCGGGGTCGCGCAGCTTGGCGACCCCGCTCACGAGCAGCACGGCGGCGCAGGTGAGGAGCGGCAGGAGCAGCGGGCTCGGCATACCGGCATTGTGCGGCACCCGCGCCTACAGTGTGGCCATGACGTCGACGTGGGAGGACCTGCGCGAGCCCCCGTCCCGGTCGGCGCGGTGGCGGGCGACCCTGCGCAAGCAACCGTCGGCCTTCCTCCTGGCGGTCCAGATCCTCGTCATCCTCCTCCTGCCGTTCCTCGAGACCTCGGACGGTGGGCGGGCGGTCATCTCGCTGCTCAGCCTGTCGGCGCTCGTCATCGCGATCTTCACGGTCCGCAGCACCCCGGCCCTCACGTGGCTGTCGGCGACCCTCGCGCTGCCCGCGGTCGTCTTCGAGGTGTGGAGCCTGTTCGACGACCGCAGCGTCATCCTCGCCCTCGCCCACGCGGCCCTCGCGCTCTTCTACTTCTACACGGCGTACGCGCTCATCGCGTACATGTTCGAGGACTACTGGGTCACCAAGGACGAGCTGTTCGCCGTCGGGGCGTGCTTCACCGTGCTCGTCTTCGCCTTCGCCTACGTCTTCCTCGCCGTGCAGGAGGTCTGGCCGTCGTCGTTCACGTCCTTCGACGGACCGGGGCAGCGGACCCTGCTCGAGCTGCTCTACTACTCCGGCGCCAACCTCACCTCGGTGGGGCTCTCCGACGTCGGACCCATCAGGCCGGAGGCTCGCGCGATCGGCACCGTCGAACAGCTCGGTGGGGTCCTGTACGTCGCGATGGTCATCTCGCGCCTCGTCGCGCTGACCGTGCTCCGTTCCCGGCAGTAGGGGAGGCCGGTCCGCGGCTCAGGCCGGGGTGCCGTCGAGGTCCTCGATCCGGGCCAGGCTCGGCCCCCGGGTCGCGGAGATCGCCGCGGCGCGCTCCTCGGCCTCCTCGAGCACGCGCAGCGCGTTGCCCCCGGCCAGCGCCGCCAGGTCGCGGTCGCTCCACCCCCGGTCGGCCAGGGCCGCCAGGAGGCGCGGGTACCCGCTGACGTCCTCCAGCCCGTCGGGGAGGACGTCGACGCCGTCGTAGTCGCCGCCGAGCCCGAGGTGCTCGGGGCCGACGACCTCGCGGACGTGCTCGACGTGCCGGACGACGTCGTCGAGGGACGCCGTGGGCCGGCCGAGCCGGTCGCGTCGCTCGAGGTAGAAGGGGACGAAGGCGGCCTCGTCCTGGGGGTCGATGCCGGCCGCCACTGCCGCGTCGGACGCGTCGAGGTCCCAGTCGCGCACGTCCTGGCTGACGAAGCGCGGCACGAAGGTGACCATGCACACCCCGCCGTTCCCGGGCAGCCGCTCGAGGACGTCGTCGGGGACGTTGCGCGGGTGGTCGCAGACCGCCCGCGCGGAGGAGTGCGAGAACACGACCGGCGCCTCGGTCGTGTCGAGGGCGTCGCGCATCGTGTCGGCCGAGACGTGGCTGAGGTCGACGAGCATCCCGATCCGGTTCATCTCGCGCACGACCTCGCGGCCGAACGCCGAGAGGCCGCCGAGGACCGGGTCGTCGGTGGCCGAGTCGGCCCACGGGACGTTGTCGTTGTGGGTCAGCGTCAGGTACCGCACGCCGAGGGCGCCGAGCATCCGCAGGGTGCCGAGCGAGGAGTCGATGCTGTGCCCGCCCTCGGCCCCCATGAGGGAGGCGATCCGCCCGGCCGAGCGCGCGGCCTCCACCTCGGCCCGGGTCGTCGCGAGGGCGAGGGCGTCGGGGTAGCGGGCGGCCATCGAGCGGACGGCGTCGACCTGCTCGAGGGTGGCGGTCACCGCGGCGTCGCCCTGCAGCGTCGCCGGCACGAAGACCGACCAGAACTGGGCGCCGACCCCGCCCTCGCGCAGCCGGGGGAGGTCGGTGTGCGTCGGCTGCCCGGCCACCGCGATGTCGAGGCGGTCCCAGTCGTAGCCGGTTCGCTCGCGGGCCTCCCACGGCAGGTCGTTGTGGCCGTCGACCACCGGGTGGTCGGCGAGGAGGGCGCGGATACGGGTGAGGGTGTCGCCGGGCATGCCCGCGACCCTATCCGCCGGGTGCAGGCGGCCCGGGCGTGCGCAACTAGAGTGACGGCATGCCTTCCTCCACCCGCGGCAGCGTCGCCCTCGTCACGCTGGGCTGCACGCGCAACGAGGTCGACAGCGAGGAGCTGGCCGGACGTCTCGCCTCGCAGGGCTGGACCCTCGTCGAGGACGCCGCGGACGCCGACGTGGCCGTGGTCAACACGTGCGGCTTCGTCGAGCAGGCGAAGAAGGACTCGATCGACACCCTCCTCGAGGCGGCCGACCTCAAGGCGACCGGCCGCACGCGCGCCGTCGTCGCCGTGGGGTGCCTCGCCGAGCGCTACGGGCAGACCCTCGCCGACGAGCTGCCCGACGCCGACGCCGTCCTCGGGTTCGACTCCTACCGCGACATGTCCACGCACCTGCGGGCCGTCCTCGACGGCGAGAAGGTCGTGTCCCACGTGCCCTCCGACCGCCGCCGGCTGCTCCCGCTCACCCCGGTGGAGCGGGCCGAGGCCGCCGCGGGCGTCGCGCTCCCCGGCCACGGGGACGGTGAGTCGTTCGTCCGGGCCCGGCTCGACGCCCGCCCGTGGGCCCCGCTGAAGATCGCCAGCGGCTGCGACCGGCGCTGCTCGTTCTGCGCCATCCCGATGTTCCGCGGCTCGTTCGTCTCGCGCCGCCCCACCGACGTCGTCGCCGAGGCGCGCTGGCTCGCGGGGCAGGGGGTGCGTGAGCTGTTCCTCGCGAGCGAGAACTCGACGTCGTACGGCAAGGACCTCGGTGACCTCACCCTCCTCGAGAAGCTGCTCCCCGAGCTCGGCGCGATCGAGGGGATCGACCGGGTGCGGGTGTCCTACCTCCAGCCGGCCGAGGTGCGCCCGGGGCTGCTCGAGGCGATGGCGGCCACCCCCGGCGTCATGCCCTGGTACGACCTGTCCTTCCAGCACGCCGCGCCCGCCCTGCTCCGGCGGATGCGGCGCTTCGGTGGCACCGACGCCTTCCTCGAGCTCGTCGGCCGGGTCCGGTCCCGGGAACCGCTCGCCGGCATCCGGAGCAACGTCATCGTCGGCTTCCCGGGCGAGACCGAGGAGGACGTCGCCGAGCTCGAGCGCTTCCTCACCGAGGCCCGGCTCGACGTCGTCGGCGTCTTCGGCTACTCCGACGAGGACGGCACCGAGGCCGAGCACCTCGACGGCCACCTGCCCGAGGACGTCGTGGCCGAACGGGTCGAGCGGCTCACCGCCCTCGTCGAGGAGCTCACCGCCGAGCGCGCCCAGGAGCGGGTGGGGGAGCGGGTGGTCGTCCTCGTCGAGGAGCACGACGAGGACGAGCCGGACGTCGCCGTGGGGCGCGCCGAGCACCAGGGCCCCGACGTCGACGGCGTCTGCCTCCTGCGCGCGGCCCCCGGCGGGACCCTGCCCACGGTCGGCTCGCTCGTCGAGGGCGTCGTCACGGGGTCCCTCGGGGTCGACCTCGTCGTGGAGGCGCGGTGACCGACAAGCCCACCCGCCCGGTGCGCCCCGGCCCGCTGGCCGAGGGGCGCGCCAGCGACCCGTACCGCGCCGGCATCGACCCGGCGAGCCCGGTGGTCCCCACGACCGGGCCGAGCGCGTGGAACATCGCGAACTACCTCACGGTCTTCCGCCTGCTCCTCGTGCCGGTCTTCGCCTGGCTGCTCCTCGTCGACGACGGCCGGAACGCCGCGTACCGGTGGACCGCGTTCGCGGTCTTCGCCGTCGCGATGCTCACCGACCGGATCGACGGCGACCTCGCCCGCAGCCGCGGCCTCGTGACGAACGTCGGCAAGGTGCTCGACCCCATCGCCGACAAGGCCCTCGTGACGATGGCGCTCGTCGGGCTCTCGGCCGTCGGTGAGGTCTGGTGGTGGGTGACGATCGTCGTCCTCGTCCGCGAGTGGGGCATCACCGCCGTGCGGTTCTGGGTCATCCGGCACGGGGTCATGGCGGCCGGCAGGGGCGGCAAGGTCAAGACCCTGCTCCAGACGTTCGGCATCGGCTTCTTCCTCTGGCCGCGCTGGACCCTTCCGGCCCCCGCGTTCTGGGACGGCCTGGCCTGGACCCTGCTCGGGGCGGCCGTCGTCGTCACCGTCGTCACGGGCGTCGACTACCTCGTGCAGGCGCTGCGCCTGCGCCAGACGAGCGAGCGGGCCCTGCGCAAGCGCGCCGAGCGGGCGGCACGGGCCGCCCGGCCGAGCGGGACCACGGAGCCGTGACGCCGCACCACGGGGCCGCGGCCGTCGTGGCCGACCTCGTCGCGCGCGGCCTCACCGTGGGCACGGCGGAGTCGCTGACCGGCGGGCTCGTCGCGGCCGCCCTGACGAGCGTCCCGGGGGCGTCGGCCGTCGTCCGTGGGGGAGTCGTCGCGTACGCCAGCGACGTCAAGGCCTCCGTCCTCGGGGTCGACCCGGTCCTCCTCGCTGCCGAGGGTGCCGTGTGCGCCCCGGTCGCCGAACAGCTCGCCGAGGGCGTGCGGGCGGTGCTGCGGTGCGACGTCGGGCTCGCGACGACCGGGGTGGCGGGTCCCGACCCCGCCGACGGGAAGGCCGTGGGCACGGTGTTCGTCGCCGCCGCCGGGCCCTGGGGAATCCTCGTCGAGGAGCACGCGTTGACCGGCGACCGGGAGCAGGTGCGCGCGTCGAGCGTCGACGCCGTGCTGCGGCTCCTCGGCCGGGGTCTCCACAACCTCCGGGCCGCCGTGGGTGGCGCGGGGTACGGTGGGACCCAGCACGAGAGCACCGACGACGCCCGAGAGGAGGCACCGTGATCCTGCTGCGACACGAGCTCGGCGAGGTCCTGCGCGAGATCCGCCAGGAGCAGGGCCGCACGCTGCGCGACGTCGCCACGTCGTCCTCGGTGTCCCTGGGCTACCTCAGCGAGCTCGAGCGCGGAACGAAGGAGGCCTCCTCCGAGCTGCTCTCCGCGGTGTGCGGCGGCCTCGGCCTCCCGCTCAGCGACGTCCTCGGGCTGGTGCAGGAGCGCGTCCAGCGGGTCGAGACCCTCTCCGCGCCGGTCAGCCTCCACGTCCCGGCCCTCGGCGCCGACACCGTGTCGGCCTCCGCGGCCTGACCCCTCAGGCGCGGCCGCGCCGGTAGGTGTCGCCGCTGCCCCCGCGGCCCGACGCCCCGAGCGGACGTTGTGGTCGCCCGTCGTCGGTCGGGGCCAGTCCGCCCTGGCAGGTCGGGCACGAGAACATCGTCCGCTCGCGCGGCGCCGTCCCCGTCATCGCGACCCTCACCGTGTCGCCGCACCGCCGGCAGGGGCGGCCGGAGCGCGCGTGGACGTACGCCTCCTCGCCGGCCCGCTGGATGCCGGTGCTGCCCTGCCACCCGGTGCGGGCCGCGGCCGCCATGAGCCGGTGGAGCCGCTCCAGGAGGGCGCGCACCCGCTCGGGGTCGAGGTCGCGCCCCGGTGTCCACGGGTGCACGCGCTCGATGAAGAGCAGCTCGCTCGCCCAGAACGTGCCGACGCCCGCGAGGACGCGCTGGTCGAGGAGGAGGTCCCCGACGAGGGCCGTCGAGCCGGTGACCCGGCGGGTCACCTCGTCGGGGTCCCAGTCGGGGCCGAGGACGTCCGGGCCGAGGTGCCCCACGACCTCGCCCTCGCGGGCGGTGAGGACGAGGTCGAGCATCCCCAGCCGCAGGCCGATCGCGGACCACGAGGACGTGAGGACCGCGGCCCGCAGGTCACGGCGGCGCAACGCCCGTTCGGTGTCGGGACCGGGGTGCTCGACGCGCCACTGGCCCTCCATCCGCAGGTGCGAGTGCAGCGTCGTGCCGGAGTCGAGGCGGTGGAGCACGTGCTTGCCGCGCGCCACGACCTCGACGGTGGTGGCGCCGCGCAGGTCGGCGTCGGCGATCGAGGGCCAGCGCAGGTCGGACCGCTCGACGACCGCGCCCTCGAGGGCGCGGTGCAACCGGTCGGCGGTGCGGTGGACGGTGTCACCCTCGGGCACCGGCGCCGCCCCCTTCCGCGTCCGGCAGCGCGGCGAGGCACTCGCGCGCCCAGGCGAGCTGGGCGCGGGCGACGTGCTCGCCGAACGCCAGGGTCATCGTGCGGTAGGCCTGCTCCGGGCTGTCGTCGCCGGTGATCTCGTCGCGGACCTCGGCGTAGTGCTCGAGCGCCGCCTCGGCCTGACGTTCGGCGTCGGCGAGGAGGTCGGCCGGAGCGCCGTCGGGCAGGTGGGTGCCGAAGAAGAGCCGGAGGAGCAGGCCGTTGCGCGCCGGGGGCGCCCGGTGCGGCTCGGACAGCAGGTCGCGCAGCCGGTCGACCCCGTCGGCGGTGATCTCGTAGACCGTCCGTGAGCGGCGCCCGCTCGGTGCGGGACGCACCGCCCCGGCCTCCTCGAGCGCGGCGAGCGTCGGGTAGATCTGCCCGAAGCTCTCGTGCCAGAAGTGGCCGAGGGTCTCGCCGATGGCCGCGCGCACCTCGTAGCCCGTCATCGGGCCCGTGGAGAGGGCGCCGAGGACGGCGACCTCGGTCTGGGCGCGTCTAGGCACCGACCCACTGTATCTGCTAGAAACGTATCTGTGAGATATGCATCAGCAGGGGATGCCGACTCCGTGCGACCGGTCGTGGTCGCCTGCCTCGGCGGGATCACCGCGTTCCAGGTGTCACTCGCCGCCGGCGCACCCTTCGGGGTCCTCGCGTACGGCGGCCTCCACGAGGGCGTCCTGCCCCCGTCACTGCGGGTCGCGTCGGCGCTCGCGACGCTCCTGTGGGGCGCGGCGACGGTGGCCGTGGCCTCCGGGCGGCCGCGGGCCCCCGAGCGCCAGCGGCTCCTCTTCACCGGGCTGACCGCGGTCGCCGGCGTGGGCGCGCTCGTCAACCTCGCGTCGCCGAGCCTGCCCGAACGGCTGCTCTGGGTGCCGGTGACGGCCACCCTCGCCGTGACCGCGTGGCACGAGGCGCGGTCGCTGCCGCGGCGCTTCACCGCCTGATCCGCAGTCCCCGAGGGGTGAGGTGGAAACCGGCCTCCTCGAGGGCGGCGACGACCGGGTGGCCCGACCCCAGGAGCGCCCCGCCGTCGGCCTTCTCGACGCTGAGCCGGCCCAGGCTCCCCTCACGCACCGCGGTGGCCAGCGCCCGGGCGGCCGCGACGAGCAGGTCGGGGTCCTCGGCGAAGGTCAGCAGCGTCCTGCCGCCGCGCTCGACGTAGAGGACGAGGTCGCCGTCGACGAGGACGACGACCGCCCCCGCCTTGCGTCCCGGCTGGTGCCGCCGCCGCGGCGCGGTGTCGTCGTCGGCGGGGTCGACGGCACGGTCGGGCCACGCGAGCGCCGCCCCGTAGGGGTTGGCCGGGTCGCTGGCGGCGAGGACGACGACCTCCGCGCCCTCGCGCCGGGAGCGGTCCGCGGCGCCGCCGCTCGCCCCACGGAGGCGGTCGACGGCACCGGTCGTGCCGAACTGCGAGGCGCCCAGGCCCTCGACGAAGTAGCCGCGCCGGACCCGACCGGCCTCCTCGGCCTTCCCGAGGACGCGGTAGACCCCCGCGAACCCGCCGGGGACGTCCTCGGCCGCGACGGCTCCGCGGGTGAGCACACCGTGCCGGTCGAGGAGGAGCTCGGCGGTGGCGAAGGCGCGCAGCGTCGCGTCGTCGTCGACCGGGGGGAGCAACGACCAGCGCCCGGTGACACGGGGCGGTCCGCTGCGCGTGGGCAGGGACGGACGGGTGGAGGAGGCGCCGAGCGCCCCGAGCGGTCCGCGGCGCCCGCCGTAGCGGCTGCGGCGCGGCCCGGCGGCCGCGCGGCGGTGGGCCGTACGGCCACCGGCGAGGAGGGCGCGGACCGGGGCGAAGGTGTCGCCGGTGACCCGGCCGGCCCACACGAGGTCCCACAGCGTCTCGGCGAGGGCCTCGTCGTCGGTGGAGCCCACCGCGTCGGAGAGGGTGCGGAAGAAGTGCGCCCCTCCTCCTGCCAGGACGTCGAGCACGGCGGTGCCGAGCTCGCCGGGGACCCGGTCGGGGTCGGGCCCGGGGAGGGTGAGGTGCGCGGAGTCGGCGGCGTGCAGCGAGACCCAGCCGTCGTCGCCGGGCAGGGACCCGTGGCCGCACCAGACCACCTCGCCGCTGGCCAGCAGCTCGTCGAGGAGCCCCGGGGTGTAGCCGGCGACGCGCGCCGGGAGGACGAGCGACTCGACGGCGCTCGCCGGCAGGACCGCCCCGCTCAGCTGCTCGAGGACCCGCAGCAGGCCGTCGCGCCCGCGCAGCCGCCCGCCGACCCCCTGCCAGCCCTGGAGGAACCGAGACAGCTCGACGGGGGTGACCGGCTCGACCTCCGCGCGCAGCGCCGCGAGGGAGCGGCGCCGTAGCATCCGCAGCACCTCGGCGTCGCAGAACTCGCTTCCGCCGCCGCCGGTGGGGAGCAGCTCGCCCTCGACGACCCGGCCGGAGGAGACGAGGCGCGCGAGCGCGGCGTGGACGACGGCGATGCCCAGCCCGTAGGCGCGCGCGACCTCGGTGGCGTGGAACGGGGCGTGGGTGCGGGCGTACCGGGCGACGAGGTCGCCGAGCGGGTCGTCGACCGGCTCGAGGAAGGCCTGGGCCACGCCGGGGGGCAGCGAGACGCCGAGCGCGTCGCGCAGGCGCGAGGCGTCCTCGACGGCGGCCCACCGCTGCTCACCGGCGACCCGGACCTCGATGACCTGCCGCTGCTCGCGCAGGCCCCCGAGCCACCGCTCGACGTCGTCGCCGGTCGTGCCCTCCCGGCAGCGGGTCAGGACGGCCTCGGTGGAGAGCGGCCCGAGCCCGCGGACGAGGTCGAGGACGTCGTCGGCGTCGCGGGCGGCCCGCTCCGGCGTGAGCCGCTGCAGCTCGGCCTCGGTGCGGGCGACCTGCTCGGCGTCGAGGAGGTCGCGCAGCGCGAGCCCCTCGGAGGTGCCGAGGAGCTCGGCGAGGAGCGAGGGGTCGAGGGCGAGGGCCGCCGCCCGGCGCTCGGCGAGCGGGGAGTCGCCCTCGTAGAGGAACTGGGCGACGTAGCCGAACAGGAGGGACTTCGCGAAGGGTGAGGGGGTGGCGCTCTCGACGTCGACGACCGTGACCCGGCGCGAGCCGATGTCGCGCATGAGGTCGACGAGGCCGGGGACGTCGAAGACGTCCTGGACGCACTCGCGCACGGCCTCGAGGACGATGGGGAAGGTCGGGTAGCGGCTGGCGACCTCGAGCAGCTGCGAGGCGCGCTGGCGCTGCTGCCACAGGGGCTGGCGCCGGTCCGGGCGGCGGCGGGGGAGCAGCAGCGCCCGGGCGGCGCACTCGCGGAAGCGCGAGGCGAACAGGGCCGACCCACCGATCTCCTCGGTGACGAGGGCGCGGACGTCGTCGGGGTCGAGGGTGACGAGGTCGAGCAGCTCGCGCCCGACCCCGCGGCCCCCCGGGCCGCCCACGCCGTCGACCTCGTCGAGCTCGAGGTCGGGCAGCCGCAGGACGATGCCGTCGTCGCCGTGCATCGCCTGGACGTCGACGCCGAACCGGTCGCGCATCCGCGCGCTGACGGCGAGCGCCCACGGGGCGTGGACCTGGGCGCCGAAGGGCGAGTGGACGGCGATCCGCCAGTCACCGAGCTCGTCGCGGAACCGCTCGACGACGATCGTGCGGTCGTCGGGGACGTGCCCGGTGGCCTCGCGCTGCTCGCGCAGGTAGGTGAGGAGGTTGTCGGCGGCCCAGTCGTCGAGGCCGGCGGCCCGCACCCGCGCGCGGGCGTCGGCAGGGGGGAGCCCCTCGACCTCGCGGACGAACGCCCCGACGGCGCGCCCCAGCTCGGCCGGCCGCCCCTGGGAATCGCCCTTCCAGAAGGGCAGGCGCCCGGGGAGCCCGGGCGCGGGTGTGACGAGGACGCGGTCGTGGGTGATGTCCTCGATGCGCCACGTCGTCGTGCCGAGGGTGAACAGGTCGCCGACGCGCGACTCGTAGACCATCTCCTCGTCGAGCTCGCCGACCCGCCGCCCCGGCCCCTCGCCCGTGGCGAGGAAGACAGCGAACAGGCCGCGGTCGGGGATCGTGCCGCCCGACGTCACCGCGAGGCGCTGCGCCCCGCGCCGCCCGGTGAGCACGTCGGACAGGCGGTCCCAGGTGATGCGCGCCCGCAGCTCGGCGAAGTCCTCGCTGGGGTAGCGGCCGGCGAGCATGTCGAGCACCGACTCGAGGACGGGCCGGGTGAGCGTGGCGTACGGCGCCGACCGGCGGGCGAGGGCGAGGACGTCGTCGACGGCCCAGTCGTCGAGGGCGCACATGGCGACGACCTGCTGGGCGAGGACGTCGAGCGGGGTCGACGGCACGTGGAGGGCCTCGATCTCGCCGGCGAGCATCCGCTCGACGACGACGGCCGTCTGGACGAGGTCACCGCGGAACTTCGGGAAGAGCACCCCGCGGGACACGGCGCCGACCTGGTGCCCGGCGCGCCCGACGCGCTGCAGCCCCGACGCGACCGACGGCGGCGACTCGACCTGGACGACGAGGTCGACCGCGCCCATGTCGATGCCGAGCTCGAGGCTGCTCGTGGCGACGACGGCCGGGAGTCGCCCGGACTTCAGCTCCTCCTCGATGCTCGCCCGCTGCTCCTTGCTCACCGACCCGTGGTGCGCCCGCGCCAGCACCGCAGGGGCCCCCGAGGACTGGCCGGACTGCGCCATGACCGCCGCGGGCGTGCCCGTGAGCGCGGCGGGCCGCGGTGTCGCGTCGGCGGCCCCCACGGTGTCGGCGCCGCCGGCGGCCTCGGTGCGCTCCTCCCAGATCTCGTTGAGCCGGGTGGTGAGCCGCTCGGCGAGACGGCGGCTGTTGGAGAACACGAGCGTGGAGGTGTGGTCGGCGACGAGGTCGACGATCCGCTCCTCGACGTGCGGCCAGATGGAGGCCCGCCGCTCCTGGCCCGACGCCGCGCCCGCGAGGTCGCCGGTGGGCTGCCCGAGCTCGGCCATGTCCGGGACGGGGACGACCACCGTGAGGTCCCACTCCTTGGTCGACGGAGGCTGGACGACCTCGACGGGCCGTCCGCCGGCGAGGTAGCGCGCGACCTCCTCGACCGGCCGGACGGTGGCGGACAGCCCGATCCGCTGCGCCGGCGCCCCGAGCAGCGCGTCGAGGCGCTCGAGGGACAACGCCAGGTGCGCCCCGCGCTTGGTGCCGGCGAGGGCGTGGACCTCGTCGACGATGACGGTCTCGACCCCGGCCAGCGCCTCGCGCGCCGCGGACGTGAGGAGGAGGAAGAGGGACTCCGGGGTGGTGATGAGGACGTCGGTGGGCGTGCGGGCGAACGCCCGCCGCTCGTCGGCCGGGGTGTCGCCCGAGCGGACCGAGACGGTGATGTCGGGCTCGGCCAGCCCGAGCCGGGTGGCGGCGTGCCGGATGCCGACGAGCGGGCTGCGCAGGTTGCGCTCGACGTCGACGGCGAGGGCCTTCATCGGCGAGACGTAGAGGACGCGGCACCGGCGCAGCCGCTCCTCGGGCACCGGCTGCGAGGCGAGCCGGTCCAGGGCCCAGAGGAAGGCCGAGAGCGTCTTGCCGGAGCCGGTGGGCGCGACGACGAGGGCGTGGTGCCCGCCGCTCACCGCCTCCCAGGCGCCGGCCTGGGCCGCGGTGGGTGCGCTGAAGCTTCCCCGGAACCACGCGGCCGTGGCGGGGGAGAACCGGTCGAGGACGTCGTCTGCCATGTGCCGCCCAGCCTGCCACCCCGTACCGACACGGCCCCGTCCCCACGGCAGGGCGGCGGCGCGGTCCCCCGCGCCGCCGCCCCGGTGTCGGTCGCTCGGACGTCAGGGAGCCACGACGAGGGTGCGCGTCTCGCAGTCGTCGAAGCCCCAGACCTCCTGGCACACCTTCACGAAGGCGAGCTCGTTGCCGTACATCGTCCAGCGGGCGGTGTCGAACCCGACGCTGCCCCCGCAGACCCGCGGCTTGGCGTCGAACCAGTGCTCCGAGCCGCTGACGTCGTCCCACGGCTTGGGGTTCTGGTAGCCGAACTTCACGTAGCCGCACTCGCCCGACTTCACGGTGAGCGTGCCCCGGAACTCGAGCTTGTTGTCGACGTAGGAGGAGTAGAAGCTGCCCGAGGCCTTGGCGACCGTCGTGCCGCCGTCGACCTCGGAGATGGAGAAGCTCTGCCAGCTGCCGGCCCAGGCCATCGGCGCCGTCCAGAGGGCCAGGGCCGCGATCGCGGCCCCGATGCTCAGTCCGCGTCCACGCATGCGTATGCATCCATTCCCAGGCCGGAGCCCGCGTAGGACCGCACGTGGACCTTGCCGCACACCTTCTCGGTGTCGCCGAACGTGCCGTCGTCGAAGGTCCAGGTCTCGCCGGACCCGATGGTGAACTGGGCGATGCCGTCCGAACCGGTCCACACCTCGGTCTGGTGGATCGTCAGCGTCTTGGCGCTGCCCGACCCCGTGCAGCTGACGCTGGCCGGGAAGCCGACCCCGCAGTTGATGCCCCAGCCCTCGGCGGTGATGGTCCACGTCATGCTGACCTTCTCGCTCGTCGGGTTGCCGTTGCAGTTCGTCGTCTTCAGGCGGGCGGTGTTGTTCCAGTTGCCCGCCGAGTTCTTCCCGCCCGGGAGCTTGACGGTGCTCCAGCTGTCGTTCGCCGTGGTGCGGACGTCGAGCCGGAAGTGCGACCCGCTGCCCGAGAAGTTGCAGCCCGCCGAGTCCTTCCACCCGTGCTGTGCCGCCGCGAGGGCCGCCTGGCCGGACGCGACGAGCAGGACGGCGGACAGTGCGGCGACGGACGCGATGCGCCGTCGCCGACGTGGTGATGCCATGGATGACCTCCGTGTGCGATGTGATCCCCCTGCACACGCCCCCCGGGCGCAGCGCGAAACTAGCAGCGCCGGACGCCGACGGACCCCGGATGGCGTGGCGCCACGCCGGGGACCTCGGGCGGTCGTCCTCAGGCGGTCGTCCTCCGGCGACGTGACCCGCCGGCGCGCAGGTCGACGACGTACGCGTCGTGGTCGGTGAGGTGGCGCCGCGAGGCCTTCATCTCCACCCGGCGCACGGTGCGGACCGACGTCCCCGCGGGCACGGCGACGTGGTCGATCGTCGACAGGCCGGCGACCCGGTGCGGGCACTCGGCGGTGACGACCCGCAGGTCGAGCTTCTCCACCGCCTCCCGCAGGTGCTCGCGACCCTCGAGGCTGCCGGCGCGCTCGGGGCCGTGGAGGGCGTGGTTCCAGTCGCCGCCCCAGACCGTCGCCCCGCGGGGCAGGGAGTCGGCCAGCCGGCGCGTGACGGCCGCGGTCTTCTCGGCGGTCGTGCCGCCCTGCCACGGAGCCTCCCGCCCGCACGAGCGCCACGGCAGGACCGAGCTGCAGAAGACGAGCCCGCCGACGACCATCGCCGCGCTCGCCGGGTGGAGGTCGCCGTCCCAGCGGGCCACGGTGCGCACGCTGTCGCGGACGAGGACGGCCGCCCAGTGCCGCCCCGCCACCTGCGGGGCGACCGACCACGAGGCCCGGTACCCCGGGGGCACCGCCTCGTCGGGCACCTCGGTGAGCAGCCACACGTCGGCGCCCACGCGTTCCATGGCGGACTCGACCCGCGAGTCCCACCGTCCGTCGAGGTTCCAGGTCCCCACCCTGAGCAATGTGCTCGTCACGAGGGTGGGTCTAACAGGGGACCGCCCTCCGGCGCAGGCGAATCGACCCACCATCGGTCGATCGGCCAGACCTCGGTGCGGGCCCGGTGACCCGGACCGCCCTCAGGCGCGCGGCTGCTGCTGGGTGATGCAGTGGATGCCGCCGCCCCGGTCGAACAGGGGCCGGGCGTCGACGCGGACGACGCGGTGCGGCCCCTCGTAGGTCGCCTCGAGGACCGCGAGCGACGCGTCGTCCTGCGGGTCCGCGTAGGTGCAGGCGACGATGCCGCCGTCGACGACGAGGTGGTTGATGTAGGACCAGTCGACCCAGCCCTCGCCGTCCTCGAGGGTCTTCGGGGCCGGGACCCGCACGACCTCGAGCGGCTCGCCCCGGGCGTCGCGCGCCGACGACAGGAGTCCCTCGAGCTCGACGCACACCTCGTGGTCGGGGTGGGCCGCGTCCTCCTGCCAGTGGAGGAGGACGGTGCCCGGCGCCGCGAACGTCGCGACGATGTCGACGTGGCCGCGGGTGCCGAACTCGTCGTAGTCGCGCGTGAGCCCCCGCGGTAGCCAGATGCACGTCGTCGCGCCGATCGTGCGCGCCAGCTCGGCCTCGACGGCCTCGCGGGAGAGCCCGGGGTTGCGGCCCGGGTCGAGCTGGACGGTCTCGGTGAGCAGGACCGTGCCGGCGCCGTCGACGTGGATGCCGCCGCCCTCGTTGACGAGGTCGGAGCCGATGCGCTCGACCCCGGCGCGCTCGGCGACGAACGCCCCGATCCGGGCGTCGCGCTCCCACGTCGCCCACGACTGCGCGCCCCAGCCGTTGAAGACCCAGTCGACGGCACCGAGGCGGCCGTCGTCACCGACGACGAAGGTGGGCCCGATGTCCCGCATCCACGCGTCGTCGAGCGGGGCCTCGACGACCTCGATGCCGTGGGCGGTCGGCCCGCCGCGGCCCACCCACTCCCGGGCGACGGCGGCGGCCGCGGGGTCGGCCACGAGGACGACCGGCTCGAAGCCGGCGACGGCCCGGGCCACGGCGGCCCACGTGGCGCGCGCGACGTCGGCGTCCTCCTCGGTGTCGCCGAGGGTGTAGCCCGCCGAGGGCCACGCCATCCAGGTGCGCTCGTGCGGCGCCCACTCGGGCGGCATCCGCCAGGCGCCGGGCACCGGGGACGCCACGGCTCAGCCCTCCCGGCGGTGCTCGGCGCGCACCGGCTCGGCGAGCGCGCCGTAGGAGTCCGGGCGGCGGGTCGCCAAGAAGGGGAAGAGGTCGAGCCAGTCCTGCCGCTGCGCGAGGTCGAGGTCGGCGACGAGGACGGCCGCCTCGTCGCGCGGGGCCCGGACGAGGACCCGGCCGTAGGGGTCGGCGATGAACGAGGAGCCGTAGAAGGTGATGAGTCCCTCGGTGCCGTACCGGTTCGGGACGACGACGAACAGGCCGCTCGCGATGGCGTGCCCGACGATCGTGTGCTCCCACAGCGGCTGGGTGTCGAAGTCGGGGTGGTCCGGCTCGGACCCGATGGCGGTCGGGTAGGCGAGCACCTGGGCGCCGCCGAGGCTGTAGGCGCGGGCGACCTCGGGGAACCACTCGTCCCAGCACGTGGGGAGGCCGACCTTCATCCCGAGCGCCGCGACGTCGTAGACGGGGTAGGCGTCGGTGGGCGGGCCCTGGCGGAAGTACTTGTCCTCGTAGTACCCGGCGGTGACCGGGATGTGGGTCTTGCGGGTGCGCCCGACGAGCGAGCCGTCGGGGGCGACGAGGACCGCCGTGTTGAACCCGAGGCCGTCGTCGGTGCCGTCGACCGCGGGCGCCTTCTCGTAGAGGCTGGCGTGGACGAACGCCCCGGTGGCCGCGGCGGCCTCGCGCGCGAACGCCATCGTCGGGCCGTCCTCGAGGGACTCGGCCGTGACGTCGGGGCGCCCGCTCGGCAGCGTGTCGGCGGGGTAGCGCGAGAGCGTGAGCTCGGGGAGGAAGACGACCCGGGCGCCGGCGTCGGCGGCCGTGCCGACCCCCTCGAGGAGGGTGGCGCGCAACCGGTCGGCGTCCTCGTCCCAGGCGTGCTGGACGAGTCCGACGCGGACCGGGGGGGCGGTGGGCTCGTGGACGCGGGCCAGCGAGGTGGGCACCCCAGCGGCGGTGATCAGGCGCATGGGGCCCAGTATGCCGCCCGCGCGAGGGGCCCCGACCGGCCCGGTGTAGCGTCCCCGCCGTGCGCCTGTCGGAGTTCTGGTCCCGCATGGACGACGAGTTCGGGTCGGCCTACGCGTCCTCCCTGGCGCGCTCGCAGGTCATGGCCGAGCTCGGGGGCCGCACCGCGGTCGAGGCGCTCGAGGCCGGCGAGTCCCCGCGCACCGTCTGGTGGGCCCTCTGCGCGGCCATGGACGTGCCCGAGGAACGGCGCCACGGCCGCCGCGACCCGCGCCGTCCCTGAGACGTCTCACAGCGAGACCCGCCGGACTGGCACGTCCGTGCCACCGGCCCTTCGCCCGAGGTGTGGTTGAACGGGAAATCCTCTAGCGTGCGGACGTGACTGACGACGTCCTGCTGCGCGCGCGGGGGCTGACGAAGCGCTTCGGCGACTTCACGGCCGTCGACGCCGTCGACGTCGAGGTCAACCGGGGTGAGGCCTTCGGGTTCCTCGGTCCCAACGGGGCCGGCAAGTCCTCGACGATGCGGATGATCGGCTGCGTCTCGCCGGTCACCGCGGGCGAGCTGACGATCCTCGGCATGGACCCCGCCACCCACGGCCCGCAGATCCGCGCCCGGCTCGGCGTCTGCCCGCAGCGCGACATCCTCGACGAGGACCTCTCCGTCGAGGAGAACCTCTGGGTCTACGGGCGCTTCTTCGGCCTCTCGCGCTCCGAGGTGCGCGAGCGCGCCGACGAGCTGCTCGACTTCGCCCAGCTGACCGACCGGCGCCACGAGCGCGTCGAGCCGCTGTCCGGGGGCATGAAGCGCCGGCTCACCATCGCCAGGTCCCTGATGAACAACCCGGAGGTGCTCCTCCTCGACGAGCCGACGACGGGCCTGGACCCGCAGGCGCGGCACATCCTGTGGGACCGCCTGTTCCGCCTCAAGCGCAGCGGCGTCACCCTCATCGTCACGACGCACTACATGGACGAGGCCGAGCAGCTGTGCGACCGGCTCGTCGTCATGGACCACGGGCGGATCGTCGCCGAGGGCAGCCCGCGCGAGCTCATCGCGTCCTACTCCACGCGCGAGGTCGTCGAGCTGCGGTTCGACGCCGACGAGCAGGAGCGGTTCGTCGGTGACGTCGACGGGGTCGGCAAGCGCCTGGAGATCCTCCCCGACCGGCTCCTCGTCTACACCGAGGACGGCGACAGCGCCCTCGCCGAGCTCCACGCGCGCGGTGTCGCGCCGCTCTCCTCGCTGGTGCGACGCTCCTCCCTCGAGGACGTCTTCCTCTTCCTCACCGGCCGCACCCTCGTCGACTGACCCCTCGATGACGACGCCGATCCGCCCCACGACCCTCGCGCTCCCGAGTGGTCGCCTCGCGCCCGGCCCCCGGCCCCCGCTCGGCCTCGGCGAGCGGCTCGTCGCCGTCACCGGGCACCACCTCCTCGTCTACCGTCGCACGTGGAAGGGCTCGGTCGTCGGCCGCCTCCTCAGCCCGCTGCTGTTCCTGCTGTCGATGGGCGTCGGGCTCGGCGCGCTCGTCGACTCCGGGGCGAACGGCCCCGGGGGCGTGCCGTACCTGCAGTACGTGGCGCCCGCCCTCGTGGCGGTCCAGGCGATGTGGCTGGCCTTCGGGGAGTCGACGTACCCCGTCATGGGGTACCTGAAGTGGAACCAGATGTACGCGGGGATGCTCGCCTCGCCGCTCGGGGTCGTCGAGGTCCTCGGCGGGCACCTGCTCGTCGTGTCCTTCCACCTCGCCTCGGCGACGGCGGCCTTCGTCGCCATCGGCAGCCTCCTCGGGGCGTTCACCTCGTGGTGGGTGCTCGCGACGATCCCGCTCGCCACCCTCACCGGGCTGGCCTTCGCCGTCCCGACCTTCGCCCTCGCGGCCCGGCTCGACAGCGACAACGGCTTCGGCGTCCTCAACCGGTTCGTCATGTCCCCGCTCATGCTCTTCTCGGGCACGTTCTTCCCCGTCTCCTCGCTGCCGGCCGTCCTCGAGCCCGTCGCGTGGGTCACCCCGCTCTGGCACGGGGTCGAGCTGTGCCGGGCGGCGTCCGCGGGCCTCGCGCCGGGTGCCGCGGGCGCCGGGCACCTGCTCGTCCTCGTCGCCTGGGTCCTGGCCGGGTGGGTGCTCGCCCGCCGGGGCTTCACGAAGCGGCTCGTGACGTGAGCGCCCTCGACCAGGCCACCCGTGCCTCGCGTGCCCTGCCCTTCCCCGCCGGGGCGGGGTTGGCGCGGCACGTCGTCGCCCGCAACGTCACCGCGTTCCGGAGGGCGTGGCTGATCTTCCTCAGCGGGTTCGCCGAGCCCGTCCTCTACCTGTTCTCCCTCGGGGTGGGGCTCGGTGCGATCGTCGGCGACGTGGAGACCGAGTACGGCAACGCGGTGCCGTACGCGGCGTTCGTCGCCCCCGCGATGCTCGCGGCCTCGGCGATGAACGGCGCCATCTACGACAGCACGTTCAACGTCTTCTTCAAGCTGCGCTACCAGAGGCTCTACGACGCGATGCTCGCGACGCCCGTCGGCCCGCGCGACATCGCCGTCGGCGAGATCACCTGGTCGCTGATGCGCGGGACGCTGTACTCCGCGATGTTCCTCCTCGTGGCGCTCGCCGCGGGGCTGGTCCGATCGTGGTGGGCGCTGCTCGCGCTGCCCGGTGCCGTCCTCATCGGGCTGGCCTTCGGCGCGATCGGGATGTTCGCCACCACGTACATGACGACGTGGCAGCACTTCGAGTTCGTCACCCTCGCGGCGCAGCCGATGTTCCTGTTCTCGGCGACGTTCTTCCCCCTGTCGACGTACCCGGCGCCCGTGCAGTGGGTCGTGCAGGCGACGCCGCTCTACCACGGGGTCGAGCTCGAGCGGGCGCTGATGCTCGGCGAGGTCGACCGGGGGATCCTCGTCCACGTCGCCTACCTGCTCGTCCTCGGGGCGGTCGGGGTGCTCGGCGCCTCGCGGCGGATCGAGAAGCTCCTCCTCACCTGAGGACCCGGAGGGCGGGGCCCCGGCATGGCCCGATCGGATCATCGACGGGGAGTGGTCCGCGTCCCTAGGCTGGCGCGGAGCGTCCGAGCGCGAGGGAGGGCCCATGTCGACCCCTGTCCGACTGAGCACCGCCGGCGCCGCCGCCGTCCTGGCCGCCGCCGCCCTCCTCGCCGCCGCCCCGGCCGGGCCCGCGGGCGCCGCGCCCGCACCCGGTCCCGCGGCGGGCGAGAGCGGCCACGTGGCGTCGTCCCCCGGCAAGGGTGACCGCGACCGGGACGGCGTGGCCGACGACCTCGCCGCCGCCGTGGCCCGCGCGTCGGCCTCCGACCGGGTGGGCGTCATCGTCCAGGGCACGACTCCGGGTGCGGCCCGGCGAGCGGCCCCCTCGATCGACGTCGGCACCGTGTACCGCTCGTTCACGGGGTTCTCGGCCACGGTCACCGCCGCCCAGGTCCGCGCGCTGTCCCGCGTGCCGGGGGTGACCCGCGTCGAGCTCGACGGCGTCGCCCGGGCCCTCGACGCGTCGGGGAACCTCGACTACGGCGTCGTCGCGGCCCGGGCCACGGGTGCCGCGAGCGACGGCGACCTCGACGGCGACGGGGTCGGCATCTGCGTGGTCGACACCGGGATCGACCCGAACCACGAGCAGCTGGCCGGGCGCGTCGTCGGGTGGCGCGACTGGGTCAACGCGCGGACCACGCCCTACGACGACCACGGCCACGGCACGCACGTCTCCGGGATCGCCGCCGGGCGTCCCGTCGGGTCGGCGGACGCCCCGTACGGCGGCGTCGCACCGGGTGCCTCCCTCATCGGCGCGAAGGTGCTCAACAGCGCGGGCTCCGGCTCGGACGCGAACGTCGTGGCCGCCATCGAGTGGTGCGCCGCGCGTCCCGACGTCTCGGTCATCTCGATGTCACTGGGCAGCCCGGGGTCGGACGGGTCGGATGCCGGCAGCGTGGCGTCGAACGCCGCCGTCGCCGCGGGGAAGGTCGTCGTCGTGGCGGCCGGCAACTCCGGCGACGCGCCCGGCACGATCTCCTCGCCGGGGGTCGCGACGGACGTCGTGACGGTCGGCGCCGCCTCCGACCCGTCGAGCCTCGCGGGGGCGTCGGACTCCGACACGTCCCTGTACCTCGCCGGCTTCTCCAGCCGCGGCCCGACGACGAACCCGGCCGCCCCGGTCAAGCCCGACGTCGTCGCCCCCGGCCTCAGCGTCGTCGCCGCGAGGGCGAACACCGTGAGCTCGTACGCGACGTACTCCGGCACCTCGATGGCGACGCCCTTCGTCTCCGGGGTGGTGGCCCTGGGCCTCGAGGCCGCCCCGGGTGCCAGCCCGGCCGCGGTCAAGGCCGCGCTGCGGTCGTCGGCGCGCGACGCCGGTGCCCCGGGACCGGACACCGAGTGGGGTGCCGGCCTCGTCGACGCGCGCGCCTTCCTCTCCGCCCTCGTCCCGACGCTGGCAGCCGGAACGGCGCCGTGGGCCGACCACCTCGTCGTCCAGGGGTCCGTCGCCTCGGGTGCGGTCCAGACCTTCCCGGTGACCGTGACCAGCGCGGGACGCCCCCTCGGGGTGACGGTGCGGACGGCCAACGGCGCGGCGACCTGCGTCCTCCCCGTCGGCACCACCTGCTGGTACGGCCACGAGTGGGCGCCCGACCTCGACGCCTACCTCGTCAGCCCGTCGGGCAGTGTCGTCGCGATGAGCCGCTGCATGCTCGAGGCGACCAACGGCAACTGCGCGGCACCCGGCCGGTTCGAGACGCTCGGCGTCGCGAGCGCGGCCGCGGGTACGTGGGGCCTGCGGGTCGAGTCGTTCTCGGGCGCAGGGTCCTTCGTCGCGGACGTGTTCGGGGCGGTGGGAGCGGCCGAACCACCCCCGCCCCCGCCCCCGCCGGCGGCTCCCACCGGCTTCTCGGCGACGGCGACGTCCAGCTCCGCGGTGTCCTTGGCGTGGACCGACGCCTCGTCGGACGAGACCGGCTTCGACGTGGAGCGGTGCACGGGCCCCGGCTGCACGGGGTTCGCGCCGCGGACCTCCCCGGCCGCGGGCTCGACCTCGTTCTCCGACACCGGTCTCGACGCGAGCACCACCTACGGCTACCGGATCCGCTCCGTGCGCGGGGCGGACGTGTCGGCGTGGACCGGGCCGGTGTACGCGACGACGCAGGCCGCGCCGCCCCCGCCGCCACCGGAGACGGTGCCCGACGCCCCCACCGGGCTGACCGCGAGCGCCCTGTCGGCCACGGCCATCCTCCTCACGTGGACCGACGCCTCGTCGAACGAGCAGAACTTCCGCATCGAGCGCTGCCTCGGCGGGCGCTGCACCCCGAGCTACCTCACCACGGTGCCGGCCGGGACGACCTCGTACACGGACGGCGGGCTCGTGCGCTCGACCACGTTCCGGTACCGGCTGCAGGCCTGCAACGCGGTGGGCTGCTCGGCCTACACGCCGATCGTGACGGTCAAGACCCGGCGGTAGGCGGCACCGTCGGCGGCGTGCGCCCGAAGGGGTGCGGCCGCCCGTGCTCGCGCTCGTGCCACGCGAGGTAGCCCTCGACCGCCGTGGGCAGGGTCGGGAACATCCGGTCCGTGCCGATGGTGTCGACCAGGCCCGCCGCCTCGAGGTCGTCGAGGAGGTCCTGCTTGACGCGGGCGAGGGCGAGGACGACGCCGCGGGCCTCCATCTCGGTGCGCAGCAGGTCGAGCGCGTCGAGGCTGGTGAGGTCGACCTCGACGACGGCCTCGGCGTTGAGCAGCAGCCACTCGACCGCGTCCTCGGCGTCGTCGACGGCAGCCGTCGCCCGGCGGTGGAAGTCCTCGGCGTTGGCGAAGAACAACGGTGAGTCGTACCGGTACACGACGAGCCCGGGGACCTGCCGCGCCGTCGGGTAGTCGTCGACGTCGTGCATCCCCGCGAGCCCCGGGACGTACCCGAGGATGCCGTCGTGCGGCCGCGCCACGCGCCGCAGCAGGTCGCCGAGCGAGAGCCCGACGGCGAGGAGGATGCCGCCGAGGGCCCCGAGGACGAAGACGCCGAGGGTGGTCGCGACGAGGAGGACGAGCTCGCTGCGGCGGAACCGCGCGACCCGCCGGATCTCGGCGACGTCGACGAGGCGGATCGCGGCGTAGACGACGAGGGCGCCGAGGGCGGCCTTGGGGAAGGCGGCGATCACGGGGGCGAGCGCGAACACCGCGACGAGGACGGTCACGAGGGTGACGAGGGAGTGCAGCTGGGTGCGGCTTCCCATCGAGTCGCCGATCGCGGTCCGGCTGCCGCTGCTGCTCACCGGGAAGCCGGAGAGGAGCCCGCCGGCGACGTTCGCCGCCCCGAGAGCGAGGAACTCCTGGTCGGCGTCGACCCGCTCGCCCCGTCGGTCGGCGAAGGCGCGGGCCGTGAGGACGTTGTCGGAGTAGGCGACGACGGTGATGCCGAGGGCGGGGCCGAGCATCGCGAGGACGGCGTCGGGGGAGAGGTCGGGGAGGGTGAGGCCGGGCAGCGAGCCGGGCAGGGCGCCGACGGTCTCGACCCCGGCCTCGCGCAGCCCGAGGACCGCGACGGCGGCGGCGCCGAGGAGGACCGCGAGGAGCGGGGTGGGCAGGCGGGGCCAGCGCCACGACGCGAGGAGCAGCAGGACCAGGAGGACGCCCGCGAGCGCGAGCGTCGGCGGGTGGACCCGGCCGGCGCCCCGGACGACGTCCCACACCTGCTCGGGGAGCGAGCCGTCGCCGACGGGGATGCCGGTGAGCGTGTCGAGCTGGCTGACGACCATGAGGACGGCGACGCCCGCGAGGTACCCGACGAGCACGGGCTTGCTCAGCAGGTCGGCGAGGAAGCCGAGGCCGGCCAGCCAGCCGACGAGGCAGAGCAGGCCGGTGACGACCGCGAGCGCGGCCGCGAGGGCGGCGTACTCGTCGGGGCCGCTGACCCCGAGCGCCGCGACCGCCGTGGCCGTCATCAGGGCGGTCGTCGACTCCGGGCCCACCGACAGCTGCCGGGAGGAGCCGAGGAGGGCGTAGGCGAGGGTGGGACCGAGGATCGCGAGGAGTCCGGTGGCCGGGGGGAGGCCGGCGATCTGGGCGTAGGCCATGACCTGGGGGACGAGGTAGGCGGCGACGGTGACCCCGGCGAGGAGGTCGCCGCGCAGCCAGGGCCGCTCGTAGTGTCGCAGGGTGACCAGGCCGGGGAGGATGCGCTCGACCGAGAGGCGGCGGCGCGCGGCGAGGGGGCGCTCGTGGCCGTCGGCGGTGGGCACGGGGCGATTCGACCACAGGTCACCGGCGTGTCGCCGGTCAATGCCCGAGGTCGAACACGTGTTCGGCTACTGTCATCCACAGGTGGCGCCCCCGGAGGCACTCGTCCACAGGCTCCACGGCACCTGATGACCGCTGTCGGTGTCGCCACCTAGCGTCTGACCAGACCTCGCGACGAGACCGAGGGCGAGGGCTGGTCGCCGGTGGACGCGCTCGCCACGAAACAGGAAGACAAGGTGTGACATGGCTGGTACCCGCGGAAGCGTGATGCCCAACCCGTTGGCTGCGGCCCCGGGTGGGGAGAAGGACAAGGCCCTCTCCTCGGTGATGGCCCAGATCGAGAAGCAGCACGGCAAGGGCGCGGTCATGCGCCTCGGCGACGACGTCCGCCCGCCGATCGAGGTCATCCCCACGGGGTCGATCGCCCTCGACGTCGCGCTCGGCATCGGCGGCCTGCCGCGTGGCCGGGTCGTCGAGATCTACGGCCCCGAGTCCTCGGGCAAGACGACCGTCGCCCTCCACGCCGTGGCGAACGCGCAGCGGGCCGGTGGCATCGCGGCGTTCATCGACGCCGAGCACGCCCTCGACCCCGAGTACGCGAAGAAGCTCGGTGTCGACATCGACGCGCTCCTCGTCTCCCAGCCCGACACGGGCGAGCAGGCGCTCGAGATCGCCGACATGCTCATCCGCTCCGGCGCCCTCGACATCATCGTCATCGACTCGGTCGCGGCGCTCGTGCCCCGCGCCGAGATCGAGGGCGAGATGGGCGACAGCCACGTCGGCCTCCAGGCCCGCCTCATGTCGCAGGCGCTGCGGAAGATCACCGGCGCCCTCAACACCACGGGCACGACCGCGATCTTCATCAACCAGCTCCGCGAGAAGATCGGCGTGATGTTCGGCTCGCCCGAGACGACGACCGGCGGCAAGGCGCTGAAGTTCTACGCGTCGGTCCGCCTCGACGTCCGGCGCATCGAGACCCTCAAGGACGGCACCGACCCGGTCGGCAACCGCACCCGCGTCAAGGTCGTCAAGAACAAGGTCTCCCCGCCGTTCAAGCAGGCCGAGTTCGACATCCTCTACGGGCAGGGCATCTCCCGCGAGGGCGGCCTCATCGACATGGGTGTCGACCACGGCTTCGTCCGCAAGGCCGGGGCCTGGTACACCTACGACGGCGACCAGCTGGGGCAGGGCAAGGAGAACGCCCGCGCGTTCCTCAAGGACAACCCCGACCTCGCCGACGAGCTCGAGAAGAAGATCAAGGACAAGCTCGGGGTGGGCCCGCGTGTCGACGCGCCGGCCGTGCCCGAGGTCCCCGTCGACTTCTGAGCCCCCCTCTCCGAGCATGCCGTTCGCGGACTCGACGACTCCGCCGCCCGAGTGGGCGGTGGGGTCGTCGGGAGCGCCGCCGGAGGACCCGGAGGCGGACCCGCGCACCCGGGGCGAGGCCGTCGACCCCCACGACTGGGCCCGTCAGATCGTCCTGCGCCAGCTGACCGCGGCCCCGCGCTCGCGCTCCCAGCTCGCCCAGGCGCTGCGGCGCAAGGACTGCCCCGACGACGTCGCGGCCGCCGTCCTGGACCGGATGGAGGAGGTCGGCCTCGTCGACGACGAGGGCTACGCCGGGATGCTCGTCCGCTCCCAGCAGGCCGGCCGCGGGCTCGCTCGTCGGGCCCTCGCGCAGGAGCTGCGCCGCAAGGGGATCGACGACGAGACGGCCCGCGCCGCGCTCGACGACGTCGACCCCGAGGACGAGGAGGAGCAGGCCCGTCGGCTCGTCGCGAAGAGGCTCCGCACGATGCACGGCCTCGACCCGCTCGTCCAGACCAGGCGCCTCGCGGGCCTGCTCGCCCGCAAGGGCTACGGCTCCGAGCTGGCGATGCGGGTCGTCCGCGAGGCCGTCCGCGAGGCCCCCGAGCACCAGCGCGACTGAGCCCCCGAGGGCGCGGGGGGCCCGAAACCTGCCGGTGACACAGCGGTGATGACAGGTTCACGCGCTGCCCCTAGGTTCGTCCCGTGAGCGAGCACGGCGCCGAGGCGGGCAGCAGCCTCTTCGACGACTACCGGCTCGGCGCGGCGTGGGACGAGATGCTCAGCGAGCCCGGCGCCCCGCGCACCGCGTACAAGCCGGTCTTCCACACCCTGCGGGCGATGACCGGCCAGACGCTCAAGGAGCGCGCCGACACCCTCGCCCGGTCCTACCTCGACCAGGGCGTCACGTTCGACTACGCGGGGGAGGAGCGGCCCTTCCCGCTCGACGCCGTGCCGCGGGTCATCTCCGCCCACGAGTGGTCGGTCATCGAGTCCGGGGTGGTCCAGCGCGTCACCGCGCTCGAGTCCTTCCTCGACGACATCTACTCGCGCGAGGGCGAGATCCCCCGAGCCGTCCACGAGGGGGTCATCCCGTGGCGGCTCGTCGCGAGCTCGAAGCACTACCACCGCGCCGTCATGGGCATCCGGCCCGCGAACGGCGTCCGGGTCCACGTCAGCGGCGTCGACCTCATCCGGGACGAGGAGGGCACCTTCCGGGTCCTCGAGGACAACGTCCGCGTCCCGTCGGGCGTCAGCTACGTCATCGCGAACCGGCGGGCCATGGCCAACGTCTTCCCCGAGGCGTTCGCGACGATGCGGATCCGGCCGGTCCACGACTACCCGCGCATGCTCCTGTCGGCCCTGCGCGCCGCCGCCCCCGACGGCGCGAGCGACCCGACCGTCGTCGTCCTCACCCCCGGGGTGTTCAACTCCGCGTACTTCGAGCACGCGCTGCTCGCCCGGATGATGGGCGTCGAGCTCGTCGAGGGCCGCGACCTCGTCTGCGTCGGCGGCCAGGTCCGGATGCGCACGACGACGGGGGACCGGCCCGTCGACGTCATCTACCGCCGGGTCGACGACGAGTTCCTCGACCCCGTGCACTTCCACGGCGACTCGGTGCTCGGGGTCGCCGGCCTCGTCTCGGCGATGCGCAGCGGCCGGGTCACCGTCGCCAACGCGGTCGGCAACGGGGTCGCCGACGACAAGCTCATCTACTCCTACCTGCCCGAGCTCATCCGCTTCTACCTCGACGAGGACCCGATCCTCGGCAACGTCGACACCTTCCGGTGCGCGGAGGCCGGGGCCCTCGCCCACGTCCTGGACCACCTCGACGAGATGGTCGTCAAGCCGGTCGACGGCTCCGGCGGCAAGGGCCTCGTCGTCGGGCCGAAGGCCGACGGGGCCACCCTCGACCGGCTCCGCGACCAGCTCGCCGCCGACCCGCGCGGCTGGATCGCCCAGCCCGTCGTCCAGCTGTCGACCGTGCCGACGTTCATCGACGGCCACCTCGCACCACGCCACGTCGACCTGCGCCCGTTCGCGGTCAACGACGGCGAGAAGGTCCGGGTCCTCCCCGGGGGCCTGACCCGGGTCGCGCTCCCCGAGGGCGAGCTCGTCGTCAACTCCAGCCAGGGCGGCGGCAGCAAGGACACCTGGGTGCTCTCCGACCGGCGGCCCGGACCCAACGCGCCCTCACGCCTCCCCGACAACCGCGAGGTCGTCGTCATGAGCGCCCCCACGGCCTCCCACGAGGACTCCATGCGGGCCCAGCAGCAACAGCAGCAGCAGGCGAGCACCGGTGGGGCGGAGGCGGGCCCGTGCTGAGCCGCATCGCCGAGTCGCTGTTCTGGATCGGCCGGTACACCGAGCGCGCCGACGGGACGGCCCGCATCGTCGACGTGCTGCGCCTGCAGCTCCTCGAGGACCCGGGCGCCGACGAGGCCGCGGCCTCGCGCACCGCGCTCAGCGTCATCATGGGCCTGCCGTGGGAGGGCGAGGCGACCTTCGCGGACGTCAGCACCGCCCTCGTCTTCGACCGCTCCAACGCCAGCTCGATCACCGGCGCGTGGTTCGCCGCGCGGGAGAACGCCCGCCGCGCCCGCGAGACGCTCTCGACCGAGCTGTGGGAGGCGATCAACACGACGTGGCACCGGTGGAACGGCTTCGGGCGCACGCTCGCCACCGAGCGCCACCTGTCATGGGCCCGCGAACGGGCGGCCCTCGTCAGCGGCATCGCGGACTCGACGATGAGCCACGACGAGGCGTGGGACTTCCTCGTCCTCGGCCGCAGCCTCGAGCGCGCCGACATGACGGCCCGGCTCGTCGCCACGGGGGCGATGCCCCGCGGTGGGGCGCCGTGGTCGGTCGTCCTCTCCAGCTGCGGTGCGCAGCAGGCGTTCATGCGCAGCCAGCGGGGGCTGCTGTCCGACGACGCGGCGGCCGCGTTCCTCGTCCTCGACCGCGAGTTCCCGCGGTCGGTGTTCTTCGCGCTCTCGGAGGCCGAACGCCGACTCGCCGCGCTGTCGCCCCCTCATGAGGAGCGGATCGGCGTCTCCGACGAGGCCCGCCGCCAGCTCGGCCGGATCCGCACCTCCTTGGAGTTCCGTGCCACCGCCGACACGATCAGCGACCTCCCGGCCCAGATGCTGCGGGTCCAGTCGGCGGTCATGGCCGCGTCGCACGCGATCGCCGGGCGGTACTTCCAGTCCGGCCCGCTGACGACGTGGACCCGGGACGGCGTGCTGTGATGCGCCGCTACCGGATCGTCCACACGACGTCGCTGTCCTACGACGGCGGTGTCCGGGCCGCGCACAACGAGCTGCGGATGACGCCGCTCAACGAGCCGGGCCAGACGACCCTGGAGAACCGGATCCGCATCCGCCCGATGACGTGGAGCCACGTCTACCGGGACCACTGGGGGACCCACGTCATGGCGATGGAGTCCCTCGCCGAGCACGGGCGCCTCGACATCGAGGCGATCTCCACGGTCGAGCGCACCCCCACCGAGCCGCACGAGCCCGTCCTCGGCTGGGACGCCGTCCACGACGACGCCGTGCAGGACCGCAGCTACGAGTGGCTCATGATGTCGGCGCGCACCCGCCCCGGGGCCGGCATCGGCGACCTCGCCGACGCCGTCCGTGGGCTCGACACCCCCCACGCGGCCGCCACCGAGCTCTCCCGGCTCGTGCGCGAGCAGATGCGCTACCAGCGCGGGGTCACCGGGGTGCACAGCCGCGGCGAGGACGCCTGGATCGAACGCGCCGGGGTCTGCCAGGACTTCGCCCACGTGACGATCGGGGCGCTGCGCAGCCTCGGGGTCCCGGCGCGCTACGTCTCGGGCTACCTCGTCCCGAAGCGCGACATGGCGGTCGGCGAGACGAGCACCGGCGAGAGCCACGCCTGGGTCGAGTTCTGGGACGACGGCTGGGTCCCGGTCGACCCGACCAACGGCACCGAGGTCTCCACCGACCACGTCGTCGTCGCCCGGGGCCGCGACTACGAGGACGTCCCGCCGTTCAAGGGCATCTACTCCGGACGCGCCGCGGCCACCCTCGAGGTCGGGGTCGCCATCACCCGCCTCGCCTGAACGCCCGCGGTGGCTGACAACCCGCGCCGGGGCGCGCCACAATCGTCGGGACGGCCACGCGCCTGGAGAGGAGCAGGGCATGAACCTGAACACGGTCACCCGCGACGGGGTCACCTGGGAGCTGAGGTCGCCCGGCGCGGAGCACTACTCGACCGAGCGCCGGGGCGGGCACCTGTTCCTCCACTCCCGACGCGACTGCTGTGCCGTGGAGGACCCCGTCGTCGTGTCGCCGCGGATCGTGCAGACGCTCTGGGAGAAGGACGCGGCCGGCAGCGCGGAGGACGGGGGGAACGACGTCGAGTGGTGCGAGACGTGCGCCGTCCGGAAGGTCGACGCCGCGCCCTGAGGGCCCGACGTCGCGCGGGCCGCGCGGTCGGAGTCCGTGGCACCCCGCCGCTCGGCTTACCCTTGACGACGCCATGACTGCACCGAAGACCTACGACGTGCGCACCCACGGGTGCCAGATGAACGTCCACGACTCCGAGCGACTCGCCGGCCTGCTCGAGACCGCCGGCTACGTCGACCTCGCCAGCGTGCCGCGGGAGACCCGGCCCGCGGTGGCCGACGTCGTCGTCTTCAACACGTGCGCGGTCCGCGAGAACGCCGACAACAAGCTGTACGGCAACCTCGGCCAGCTGCGCCCCGCGAAGACCGCGAACCCCGACCTCCAGATCGCCGTGGGCGGGTGCATGGCGCAGAAGGACCGCGAGACCATCGTCCAGCGGGCCCCGTGGGTCGACGTCGTCTTCGGGACGCACAACATCGGCAGCCTGCCCGCGCTCCTCGACCGCGCCCGCCACAACAGGCGCGCCGAGGTCGAGATCCTCGAGTCGCTCGAGACCTTCCCCTCGACCCTGCCGACCCGGCGCGACCAGGCGTTCGCCGGGTGGGTGTCGATCTCGGTGGGCTGCAACAACACCTGCACGTTCTGCATCGTCCCGAGCCTGCGCGGCAAGGAGCAGGACCGCCGCCCCGGCGACGTCCTCGCCGAGATCGAGGCGCTCGTCGCACAGGGGGTCGTCGAGATCACCCTGCTCGGCCAGAACGTCAACACCTACGGCGTCGAGTTCGGCGACAGGCTCGCGTTCGGCAAGCTGCTCCGCGCCTGCGGCGAGGTCGAGGGCCTGGAGCGTGTCCGGTTCACCAGCCCCCACCCCGCGGCCTTCACCGACGACGTCATCGCCGCGATGGCCGAGACCCCCAACGTCATGCCGAGCCTGCACATGCCGCTGCAGTCCGGGTCCGACCGCATCCTCAAGGCGATGCGCCGCAGCTACCGCAGCGAGCGCTTCCTCGGGATCATCGACCGGGTCCGGGCCGCGATGCCCGAGGCGGCGATCACGACCGACCTCATCGTGGGGTTCCCCGGTGAGACCGAGGAGGACTTCGCCGAGACCCTGCGGGTCGTCGAGGCGTCGCGCTTCTCCAGCGCGTTCACGTTCCAGTACTCGATCCGCCCCGGGACCCCCGCGGCGACGATGGACGGCCAGGTCCCGAAGGCCGTGGTCCAGGAGCGGTTCGACCGGCTCATCGCCCTCCAGGAGCAGGTGTCGTGGGCCGAGAACCGGCGCCTCGAGGGCCGTGAGGTCGAGGTCCTCGTCGCGCCCGGCGAGGGGCGCAAGGACGGCGAGACCGCCCGGCTGAGCGGCCGGGCGAAGGACAACCGGCTCGTCCACGTCGCGGTTCCCGACGGGGCCGAGCGCCCCCGCCCCGGTGATGCCGTGACCGTCGGTGTCACCTACGGAGCCCCCCACCACCTCGTCGCCGACAGCGGTGTGCGCGGTGGTGCGTATGCGGTGCGGCGGACGGCCGGCGGCGATGCCTGGGAGCGGCTCCAGGATGCCGCGGTGCCGGGGAAGCCGCCGGTGTCGCTGGGGATCCCGACGGTCGGCGTGCCCGCGGCACGTCCGGCCCAGACCCCCGTCTGCTCGGCCTGAGCCGAGGAGCGTGTCCGGCCCGGCTCAGCCGAGGAGGACGACGGCGGCAGCGGTGGCGAGGCCGGCAGCTGCGGTGAGCCCGGCCGCCACCCAGGCGACGAAGCGGCGCGAGCGCTGACGGGTCCGCTCCTTCTCGCGCTGCGGCGAGTTGGTCGCGGCCCAGAGCGGGGTCGGGTCGAACGGCTCGAGGTCGAGCGGCGGGAGCCCGGAGTGGTAGTGGGCCATCGAGGTGTCCCTTCCGTGAGGGGCGAGAGATCTCACCGTAGGGCGGTGGCACGACGCCCCGTCGGGCATCGCCGGGATGGTGACCGAACGGCCGACCTGCTCGGCGACGGACGACGGAGCACCGGCCCCGAGGTCGTCACACGAGGTTGAGGGCGAGTGCGGCGGCCGCCTCGAGGGTGACGGCCACCGAGGCCGTGACGAGCATCGCGCGGCGGCGGTTGCGAGCCGGGATGACGGAGTCGACGTGGGCCGCGTGAGCGGCCGCCCACAGCGGTGCCGGGTCGAACGGGGTGACCGAGCAGAACGGGATGGCGGGCTTCTGACGAGGCATGGCTGGAGTTCCTTTTCATCGAGAAACCCCCTGCGAGAACGACTCTAGGGTGCCCCGACGCCTTTGCCCACCCTTCGCGCGACCGTGGACGGACAATGGGCCGAACGGACGACGACGGTGTGGTGCGCACGGCTGACGGAACCTGCGGCGGAAGCGTTCTCGCGCGCGTTCCGGCAGGTCAGCGGGTGGCCGGACCCGGCTCCAGCCAGGCGTGGATGAGCGGCACGACCGACGCTCCCTCGCCGCTCGCGGCCGCGACCCGCTTCATCGAGCCGGCCCGGACGTCACCGACCGCGAACACCCCGGGCACCGTCGTCGCGAGGTTCGCGGGCGGGATCTCGCCCGCCCAGTGCTCGGCCGGGACGTCGCGCCCGGTGAGGACGAACCCCCGCTCGTCGCGGGCGACCTCCGCGGGGAGCCAGTCGCAGCGGGGCTCGGCGCCGAGGAGCAGGAACAGCCCCCGGCAGTCGACCCGCTGGACCGCGCCCGACCGCGTGTCGCGCAGGTCCAGCCAGTCGAGGCGGCCGTCGCCCCCGGCGCCGACGACCTCGGTGCACGGCCGCACGGTGACCCGCGGGTTGAAGGCCAGCTCGCCGAGGAGGTAGCTCGACATGGTCGGCTGGAGGCTCTCCCGGCGGATGGCGATCGTCACGCTGCGGGCGAACCGCGACAGGTGCACCGCGGCCTGCCCGGCGCTGTTGCCGCCGCCGATGATGACGACGTCGGCGTCCTCGAGCTCCCGTGCCGCGCTCATCGCGCTGCCGTAGTGCACACCGAGGCCGACGAGCTCCTCGACCCCCGGGACGCGCAGCCGGCGGTAGCTGACCCCGCCCGCGATGACGACCGAGCGGGCCCGCACCTCGCCGCCGTCGTCGGTGTGCAGCAGGTGGGGCTCGCCGTCGGCGCCCGGCGCGAGGCGGTCGACCTCCCAGCCGGTGAGGAAGGTCGTGCCGAACCGGATCGCCTGGTTGCGGGCCCGCTGCGCGAGGCGCATCCCGGAGATGCCCCGCGGGAAGCCGAGGTAGTTGCGGATCATCGAGGACGTCCCCGCCTGGCCGCCGACGGCCTCGGCCTCGAGGACGACCGTGGACAGCCCCTCGGAGGACGCGTAGACGGCCGCGGCGAGCCCGGCGGGGCCGGCGCCCACGACGGCGACGTCGACGACCCCGGAGGTGTCGGTGCCGGTCCGGCCGAAGACGCGCAGGGCGACGTCGCGGACCCGGGTGGGGGAGAACGTCTCCCCGTCGACCCGCTGCACGACGGGGAACGAGGGGTCGGGCCCGGCCTCGGCGAGGACCGCCCGACCCTGCTCGCTGTCCGGCGCGTAGACGTGGTGCGGCATCCCCATCCGCTCGAGGAAGTCGCACACGGCCTGGGTGAGGGCGTCGCGGCTCGGGGCGACGACGCGGACGGTGTCGACCTCGGGGTCGGGCACGGTCGCGCCCCAGTCGGAGAGCAGCTCGCCGATGGCGCCGTGGAACTCCTCGTCGCGCCGCCCACGCGGCATGAGGAGGAAGGCGTCGTACTTGCCCTTCGCGAGCCCGTGGCGCAGCAGGGGCGCGTCGGTGAGGAAGCGCGACCAGTGGGCGGCGACGACGCGGCGGGAGGTGGGGACGAGCGAGCGCCACCGGGCGAGCGCCTCGTAGGTGTCGGCGTCCGGCAGCACCGACTCGGTGACGACGAGCGGCACGCGCCCGCCCTCGCCGAGGACCGCCTCGATGAGGGCGTCGGCCTCGGCGGCCGTGCGGACGCATCGGCAGTCGTAGTCGCGGCCGTAGCGGCCGAACTCGTCGAGGAGGTGGTCGCCGTGCTCGGGACCGACGAGGACGATGACGGGGTCCACGACGCGAGCATAGGCGCGGGGCGAGCCCGGGCGTCCGGGCGTCCGGTCACCGCCTGCGTCGGCAGCCCCGCGCCCTCTGGAAGAATCCCGGGCATGGCCGTGCGACCCGTCGTCATCACCGGTGAACCCGTCCTCCACCAGCGATCCCGTCCCGTCGAGGTCATCGACGACGAGGTCCGCAGCCTCGTCGCCGACATGTACGAGACGATGGACGCCGCGCGCGGTGTGGGGCTCGCGGCGCCGCAGGTCGGTGTCGGGCTGCGGATCTTCACCTGGCAGCTCGCGAACGACGACGCCATCCCGCCGCGCGGGGTCGTCATCAACCCGTACCTGACGTCGAGCAAGCCGCCTCCCGGCGACCCCGACCCGCACGACGAGGTCGAGGGCTGCCTGTCAGTGCCCGGCGAGTCCTTCCCCCTGCGCCGTGGCGAGACCGCCGTCCTCACCGGGCTGGACCTCGAGGGCCGCGAGCTGCGCTACGAGGCGACGGGCTGGTTCGCGCGGATGCTCCAGCACGAGTACGACCACCTCAACGGGTTCCTCTACGTCGACCGCCTCGGCGGCAAGTGGGCCAAGAAGGCGAAGAAGGCCGTCGCCGCCCACGGCTGGGGCACGCCGGGCCTGACGTGGATGCCCGGCGAGGACCGCGACCCGTTCGGCCACGACGACGACACCCCCGAGGAGGAGCGTGCCGACTGACGGCACGGATCCCCTCGAGGAGGCGCTCGCGACCTCGGCGGCCCGGGGTCTGCCGCTCGTCGTCGCCGTCGTCGGCCCCACGGCCACCGGCAAGTCCGACCTCGGCGTCGCGCTCGCGCACCGGCTCGGCGGTGAGGTGGTCGGCGCCGACGCCTCGCAGCTGTACCGCGGGATGGACGTCGGCACGGCCAAGCTGACCCCGGAGGAGCGCGAGGGCGTCCCCCACCACCAGCTCGACGTCCTCGACGTCACCGAGGAGGCGACGGTCGCGGGCTACCAGCGACACGCCCGCGCCGACCTCGACGCCGTCCTCGGGCGGGGGAAGGTCCCGCTCGTCGTCGGCGGGTCGGGCCTCTACGTCCGCGCCCTCCTCGACCGGCTCGACATCCCGCCGACCGACCCCGACGTCCGGCGCCGGCTCGAGCAGCGGGCGGGGGCCGAGGGCACGGCCGCCCTGCTCGACGAGCTCCGGGCGGTCGACCCCGCCGCCGCCGAGGCGATCGAGCCCCGCAACACCCGGCGCATCGTGCGCGCCCTCGAGGTCGTCGAGCTCACCGGTCGCCCGTTCAGTGCCACGATGCCGACGCGCGAGTCGCTGCGGCCGACGCTGCTCCTCGGCCTGCGCACCGACCGCGAGGGGCTCGACCGGCGCATCGAGCGCCGGACCCGGCGGATGTTCGACTCCGGCCTCGTCGAGGAGACCCGCGCCCTCGTCGACCTCGGCCTGCGGGAGGGACGCACGGCGAGCCGGGCCGTCGGCTACGCCCAGGCGCTGGCCGTCATCGACGGCACGGCCACCGTCGAGGAGGCCGTCGTCGACACCGCGCTCCGCACCCGTCGCCTCGTCCGCCGCCAGGAGTCGTGGTTCGGGGCCGACCCGCGGGTCCACTGGCTCGACGCCCGGGACCCCGACCTCGTCGACCGGGCCGAGGCCCTCGTCGAGGAGGCGGGTGCGGCCGCGCGACGGGGGAGGTGGGACGATGGGGCGCATGGCTGACCGGCTCGCCTTCACCAAGGGCCACGGGACCGAGAACGACTTCGTCCTCGTGCCCGACCTCGACGGCGTCCTCGGCCTCACCGCCGCCCGCGCCGCCGCCCTCGCCGACCGACGTGCCGGCATCGGCGGTGACGGCGTCATCCGGGTCGCGCCGACCGAGGCCGCCGAGGACCCCGCGGTGCGCGAGCAGTCCGCGGCGGCACGGTGGTTCATGGACTACCGCAACGCCGACGGCAGCCTGTCCGAGATGTGCGGCAACGGCACGCGGGTCTTCGCCGCGTACCTGCGCCGTGAGGGGCTCGAGACCGCCGACACCTTCGCCATCGCCACGCGGGCCGGAACCAAGCAGGTCCGGCTCGAGGGCGAGCAGTTCGCCGTCGACCTCGGGCCGTGGCGCCTGTCGGACGCGGCGACGGCCGAGAGCCGGGGGTTCGACGCGCTCGTCGTGCTGGGCGACGCCGACGAGGACGACGAGCCCTTCTCGGCCCTGTCGGTCGACCTCGGCAACCCGCACACCGTCGTCGCGCTGCCCGAGCAGGTCGACCTCGACGCCCTCGACCTCACCCGCGCGCCCGTCGTCAACCCGCGCCCGCCGCACGGCACGAACGTCGAGCTCGTCCGGCCGCTCGGACCGGGCCACGTCGCGATGCGGGTCCACGAGCGCGGGGTCGGCGAGACCCGCTCGTGCGGCACCGGCGCGTGCGCGGCCGCCATCGCCACGAGCTTCTGGGCCGGCTCGCTCGACGCCGGGTCGACGTGGACGGTCGACGTCCCCGGGGGCCGGCTCACCGTGCGGCTCCTGCCCGACCACGGGGTCGAGCTCGCCGGTCCGGCGGTCCTCGTCGGCGACGGCACCGTGCCGCTCGCCGTCCTGCCCGACTGACCGCTCGGCGACCGGGGCGTCACGAAAGCGCACGGCTCGCCCGCACGGTCCTACCGTGCCCGGATGGGGACCTCACGCACCGTCCGTACCATCCGCACCTCCCGCACCCGCCTGGCCGCCGGTGTCGCCCTCGGCGTCGTCGCGGCCCTGGGCGCCACCGCCCCCACCTCGACGGCCGCTCCGGCCGGGCCGGCCGGGCCGGCAGCGGCCAGGCCCGGTCCGCCGCCCGTCGGCCACGAGCTCCCCAAGGTCGCGGTGATGACGGGGTCCGACGGCGCGGTCGCCTCGGTCGACCCGGTCGCGAGCCAGGTCGGCATCGACGTCCTCGAGGCCGGTGGCAACGCCACGGACGCCGCCATCGCCACCGCCGCCGCGCTCGGGGTCACCGAGCCGTACTCGACGGGCATCGGCGGGGGCGGCTTCTTCGTCCACCGCGACGGCGCGACCGGCGAGGTCTCGACGATCGACGGCCGCGAGACCGCGCCGGCGACGTACACGTCGACGACCTTCGTCGACCCCGCCACGGGCACCCCGTACCCCTTCGCCACCGTCGTCGACTCCGGCCTGTCCGTCGGGGTCCCCGGCACCCCGGCCACGTGGGAGCGTGCGGCGCAGCGGTGGGGCACCCAGGGCCTCGGCGAGCTGCTCAAGCCGGCCGAGCGGATCGCGCTGCGCGGCTTCGTCGTCGACCAGACCTTCCACGACCAGACGGCTGCCAACGCCGCCCGTTTCGCGAAGTTCCCCGAGACCGTGCGGGTGTTCCTCCCCGGGGGCGCCCCGCCCGCCGTCGGCTCGGTGTTCCGCAACCCCGACATGGCGGGGGCCTACCGCGAGCTGCGCACCCGCGGGGTCGACAGCCTGTACGGCGGCCGGCTCGGCGAGGCGGTCGTCGCCGAGGTCCGCGACCCGAGCACCGCGCCCGGGGTCACCGTGCCGAGGGGCCAGATGACGGCCGAGGACCTGGCGGCCTACCGCGCCCTCGACAAGGACCCGGTGCACTCGCAGTACCGGGGCAAGGACGTCTACGGGATGCCGGTGCCCAGCAGCGGCGGCATCGCGGTCGGCGAGATCCTCAACCTCATCGAGGCGTACGACGAGCGCACCGGCACCCCCACGTCCGAGGTCGACGAGGTCCAGTACCTCCACCGGTTCTCCGAGGCGTCGGCGACGGCCTTCGCCGACCGCAACCGCTACGTCGGCGACGTCCCCGGCGTCCCGACGGGCGAGCTGCTCTCGCAGGCCTACGCCGACGAGCGGGCCTGCCTGTTCAGCGCGACCGCGGCCCTTCCGCGGCCGGTCCCCTTCGGCAGCCCCGACGGCGACTACGCCGAGTGCGCGGAGGGCACCGCCTCCGGCACGCTCGCGCACGACGACGTCTCGACGACGCACCTGTCCGTCGTGGACCGGTGGGGCAACGCCGTCGCCTACACCTCGACCATCGAGGCGACCGGCGGCTCCGGCATCACGGTCCCCGGCTGGGGCTTCATCCTCAACAACGAGCTGACCGACTTCAGCTTCGCCCCGGCGTCGGCGACCGTCCCCGACCCGAACCTCCCCGGTCCGGGCAAGCGTCCGCGCTCGTCGATGTCGCCCACCCTCGTCGTCGACGACGGCACGCTCGAGCTCGTCGCCGGCAGCCCCGGTGGCGCGACGATCATCACGACGGTCGCGCAGATCGTCCTGGGGCACTACGAGCGAGGCCTGTCCGTGGGGGACGCCGTCGCGGCGCCGCGCCTGTCCAGCCGCAACGGGGCCACCGAGCAGGCCGAGCCGGCCATCGCCGACGGGCCGACCGGGGCCGCCCTCACCGCCCTCGGCCACCGGCTGGCGCGCACCGCCGAGATCGGGGCGGCGACCGCCATCCGGGTGCTCGGGCCGAACCGCTACACGGCGGCGGCCGAGCCGACCACGCGCCGAGGCGGCGGGTCGGCGATGGTCGTCACCCCGGACCCGTGACCCGCAGCACCCGGAAGCCCCGGCTCGACGCGTGACGCTCGCAGGGCAGCGCCAGCTCGGTGGTGACCCACCGCTGGAGGCTGTCCGAGCCGAGGTTCCTCTGCACGACGAGGAAGGCCTCGCCGCCCGGTGCCAGGCGGGGCAGCCACGCCCGCAGCAGGGCGTGGAGGACGGCCTTGCCGACCCGGATCGGGGGGTTGGACCACAGGAGGTCGACGCGCAGGTCGGCGGGGACCTCCTCGGCCGTCACCGCTCGGACGCGGTCCAGGCCGAGCGCCGCCGCGTTGCGCCGGGTGAGGTCGAGGGCGCGCTCGTTGACGTCCACGGCCCAGACGTCGGCCCCGGGCGCGAGCAGGCCGAGGGTGAGGGCGACCGGCCCCCACCCGCAGCCGAGGTCGACGAACGTGCCCGAGGGCGGCGGGGCGGGGACCTCGTCGAAGAGCACGGCCGTGCCCTTGTCGAGCCCGCCGGGGGAGAAGACGCCACCGGCGACCTCGACGTCGACGGGGAGCCCGGCGAGGTGGACCCGCAGCGGCCGGCGCTCGTCGGCGCTCGCGGGGGAGGCCGTGAAGTAGTGGTCGTGGTCGCTCATGGCGGGGCCCACGCTAGCGGCGCCGCGGAAGAATCCGTTCGCCCGTGGGCGTTCCTCGATGAGACCCTAGGGAGAACATGACTGCACGACACATCCTGTCCGGGCGGGCCGAGGCGCTCGCCGACCACCAGATCCTCGACGACGCGGCGTTCGACGACGCCGGCTTCGTGCTGGACGACGAGGCCTCCTACGACGGCGACCAGCTCGACCGCGAGGAGCGCGCCGCGCTCCGGCGTGTCTCCGGGCTCTCCACCGAGCTCGAGGACGTCACCGAGGTCGAGTACCGCCAGCTGCGGCTCGAGCGCGTCGTCCTCGCCTCCGTGTGGTCCGAGGGCACCCTCGCCGACGCCGAGAATTCGATGCGCGAGCTCGCCGCCCTCGCGGAGACCGCCGGCTCGGAGGTCCTCGCCGGCGTCGTCCAGCGGCGCGCCAACCCCGACCCGGCCACCTACCTCGGCAAGGGCAAGGCCGAGGAGCTGCGGGACATCGTCATCGCGGAGGGCGCCGACACCGTCGTCTGCGACACCGAGCTCGCCCCGAGCCAGCGGCGTGCCCTCGAGGACGTCGTCAAGGTCAAGGTCATCGACCGCACGGCCCTCATCCTCGACATCTTCGCCCAGCACGCGAAGAGCCGGGAGGGCAAGGCGCAGGTCGAGCTCGCCCAGCTCCAGTACCTCCTGCCGCGCCTGCGCGGCTGGGGCGAGTCGATGTCGCGGCAGGCCGGTGGCCAGGCCGCGGGCGGCCAGGGCATGGGCTCGCGCGGCCCGGGTGAGACGAAGATCGAGCTGGACCGCCGGCGGATCAACAGCCGCATCGCCAAGCTCCGCCGCGAGATCAAGGAGATGAAGACGGTCCGCGACACCAAGCGCGGGGGGCGGCGCCAGAACGCCGTGCCGAGCGTGGCCATCGCGGGCTACACGAACGCCGGCAAGTCGAGCCTGCTCAACCGGCTCACCGGAGCGGGCGTCCTCGTCGAGAACCAGCTCTTCGCCACCCTCGACCCCACCGTGCGCCGCGCGGAGACCCCCGACGGCCGCCTGTACACCCTCGCCGACACCGTCGGGTTCGTCCGGCAGCTGCCGCACCAGCTCGTCGAGGCGTTCCGGTCCACGCTCGAGGAGGTCGCCGAGTCCGACCTGCTCCTCCACGTCGTCGACGGGTCGCACCCCGACCCCGAGGGCCAGATCTCGGCGGTGCGCGCCGTCCTCGCCGACGTCGACGCCACCGACGTCCGGGAGGTCGTCGTCGTCAACAAGGCCGACGCCGCCGACCCCGAGGTCCTCGACCGGCTGCGCCGCCACGAGAAGCACTCGATCATCGTCTCGGCCCGCACGGGCGAGGGGCTCGACGCGCTGCGCGCCCTCATCGCCGACGAGCTGCCCCAGCCCGATGTCGACGTCGACGTGCTCGTGCCCTACGACCGCGGCGACCTCGTGAGCCGGATCCACGAGACGGGGGAGGTCCTCGGCAGCGAGCACCTCGCCGACGGCACGCGCCTCACCGCGCGCGTCACCCCCGACCTCGCCGCCGACCTCGTCCCGTTCGGCACCTGACACCCCCGGAGGCCGGTCGTACGCTTGCGGGATGCTCCCCGACAGCGTGCAGCGGTTCGTCGACGCCGAGATCGCGGCCAACACCACCGGCTTCTCCGACCTGCGGGCAGTCGTCCTCAACGGGACGCTGAAGCGCAGCCCAGAGGTCAGCCACACCGACGGCCTCCTCGCCGTGACGCGGCGCGTCCTCGAGGGGGTGGGCGCGCGGGTCGACGTCGTCCGCACCGTCGACCACGTCATCCCGCCGGGCGTCCAGCCGGACATGCGCGAGCACGGCTGGGAGCGCGACGACTTCCCGGACCTCTACCGCGAGCTCGTCGAACCCGCCGACATCGTCGTCCTCGCGACGCCGATCTGGCTCGGTGACCAGTCCTCGCAGACCCGGCTCGTGATCGAGCGGCTGTACGGGTGGTCGGGCGAGCTCAACGCCAAGGGGCAGTGGTCCTACTACGGCAAGGTCGGCGGCGTCGTCATCACCGGCAACGAGGACGGCGGCAAGCACTGCGCGGCGCAGATGCTCTACGCCCTGTCGCACATCGGGTTCACGATCCCGCCGCAGGCCGACACGTACTGGAACGGGGAGGCCGGCCCGGGCCCGAGCTACCTCGACGACGACCGCGGCGCGCAGAACCACTGGACGACCCGGAACACGGTGTTCGCGGCGTGGAACATGCTCCACACGGCCCGGCGGCTCAAGGACGCGGGCGGCCTCCCGGCGCACGGCAACGTGACCACGAACTGGGACCTGTCGAAGACCGATCACCCGAACCCCGAGTACCGCTGAGCCAGGCGGTACCGTCGCTGGCGTGCCGGGCCCGCGGGAGATCGTGACGAGCCGCCTCACCCTGCGCCCGCCGTCCTCGGGCGACCGCTCACTCTGGGTCCGGCTGCACCGCGACCCGGCCCTCTCCCCACACGCCCCCTGGGCGGTGCCGGCGACCGACGAGCAGGCCTGGGGGGAGTTCGACGACTGCCTGCGGCGCTGGACCGACACCGGCTTCGACTACGGCGTCGTCGAGGAGTCGAGCTCGCGGGCCGGCATCGGCATGGGCGGGCTGCGGCGCCGCGACGTCGGGGGCGAGGACGTCCTCGACCTCTCCTACCGGCTGGCGCTCGACACCCGCGGCCGCGGGCTGGGGAGGGAGGCTGCGCGCGGCTGGGTGGCCCACGCCATCGAGTGGTTCCCCGACCTCCCGGTCGTCGCCCGGGCGCGCGGGCTGGACGAGCCGTCGGCGCGGGCAGCCCTGGCGGCCGGGCTCGAGCCGGTGGGCGAGGTCGAGGAGGGCCCGTCGGGGTCGGGCTCGTCGACCGTCCTGAGGGCCCCGCGCACCTCCGCCCGGGACTGGCTCGACGAGGAGACCCGCGAGTCGCTGCTCGACCTCTGGTGCGCGGTCAACGACGACGGCGGCGCGGTCGGCTTCCTCCCCGGGGCGCCGCGCTCCGACGTCGCGCAGGCGCTGGCGGTCCACGAGGAGGGGATGGCCGACGGCACGACGACGCTCGTCCTCCTCCGCCGGCCCGACGGCCGGGTCGTCGGGGCGGGCTTCTGGGTCGCCGACCGCAACCCGATGCTCGGCCACACCCGCACCGCCTACCGGGTCATGACCGACCCCGGGCTGCGCGGGCGCAACCTCGGGCGCCTCCTCATGGGGGCGATGCACCGGGCGGCGCGTGAGCAGGGCGTCGAGGTCGTCGTCCTCGACGTGCGCAGCGGCCTCGGCACGACGCGCTTCTACGAGACGTGCGGGTACGTCGAGGTGGGCCGCCTGCCGGGCGTCATCCGGGTGGCGCCGGGCGACGACCGGGACAGCGTCGTCATGGCGCGGCGGCTCGACGGGCGGCCGATGGTCGCCGACGGCCGCGCCTGAGTCAGGGAGCGGCCGCTGCCACCGGCTCGTGGCGGTACAGGTACGAGGTGTACGTCGTGACCGCGCACAGCAGGAGGACGCCGAGGAACACGTGGGCGCCGACGACCTCGAGGCTGCCGAGGGTCACCTGCAGCACCGCCGCCGCGAGGATCCCGAGCGCGAACCAGAGCGGCCACGCCGGGCCGCCCGCGCGTCGGTAGCGCACCGAGGCGACGACGCACACGACGACCGCCACGAGGACGGCCCAGGCGTTGACCGAGTGCGCGACCTCGAGGGTCTCGCTCCGCGGCGGGTCGACGAGCGTCGCGACCAGCCCCGACCCGAAGCCCGCCTGGCCGAGGGCGACCGCGAGGAGGGCGGTGGCGAGCACGCGGAGCACACGGAGCAACCGGACCGGGTCCATGCCCGAAGTCTAGGGACCGCCACAACTTTCCCGCCTGATGCCAGAAGGTTCGGTGGGGCACCCCGAAGTTCGGGGTGCCCCACCGAAGGTTCCGGCATCAGGCGGGAAAGTGGGGACTCAGCTGAGGCCGATGATGCGGCCGTCCTCGTCGACGTCGATGTGCTCGCTGGCCGGGACCTTCGGCAGCCCCGGCATCGTCATGATCTCGCCGGTCACCATGACGACGAACCCGGCACCCGCGGCGAGGCGCACCTCGCGGACGTGGACCGTGTGGTCGACGGGAGCACCACGCAGGGTCGGGTCCGTGGAGAACGAGCTCTGCGTCTTCGCCATGCAGACCGGCAGGTGGCCGAAGCCCTCGGCCTCGATCGCCGCGAGCCGCTTGGCCGCCTTGGCGTCGAAGGTCACCCCGGCGGCGCCGTAGACCCGGGTCGCCACGGCCTCCGCCTTCTCGGCGAGGGAGAGGTCGTCGGGGTAGACGAGCTGCATCTCGCCGGGACTGTTCTCGATGACGTCGAGGACGCCGCGGGCCAGCTCGCGCGCCCCGGCCGAACCGTCGGCGTAGTGCGTGGCCTCGAACGCCCGGAAGCCCTCGGCCTCGACGAGGCCCAGGAGGGCCCGGACCTCGGCGTCGGTGTCGGTGGGGAAGCGGTTGAGGGCGACGACGGCCGGCAGCCCGTAGACGTCCCGGACGTTGCGCAGGTGGCGGCGCAGGTTGGCCATCCCGTCGGTGAGCGCCTCGACCGACTCCTCCTTGAGGTCGGCGACCGCCGTGCCGCCGTGGTACTTCAGCGCGCGCACCGTCGCGACGACGACCACCGCGGACGGCCGCAGCCCCGAGGTCCGGCACTTGATGTCGATGAACTTCTCGGCGCCCAGGTCGGCCCCGAAGCCCGCCTCGGTGACGACGTAGTCGGCGAGCCGGAGGGCCGTGCGGGTCGCCATCACCGAGTTGCAGCCGTGCGCGATGTTGGCGAACGGGCCGCCGTGGATCATCGCGGGGGTGTGCTCGAGCGTCTGGACGAGGTTGGGGGCCAGGGCGTCGCGCAGGATGACGGTCATGGCGCCGTGCGCCTTGAGGTCGCGCGCCGTGACCGGCCGCTTGTCGCGCGTGTAGCCGACGACGACGTTGCCGAGGCGCTCCTTGAGGTCGGAGATCGAGGTGGCGAGGCAGAGGATCGCCATGACCTCGGACGCGACAACGATGTCGAAGCCGTCCTCGCGCGGCACCCCGTTCGCGACCCCGCCGAGCCCGACGACGACGTCGCGCAGGGCCCGGTCATTGAGGTCGACGACGCGCTTCCACGTGACCGTGCGGGTGTCGATGCCGAGGGCGTTGCCGTGGTGGACGTGGTTGTCGAGGATCGCCGCGAGGAGGTTGTTCGCCGCGGCGACGGCCGCGAAGTCGCCGGTGAAGTTGAGGTTGATGTCGGTCATCGGCACGACCTGCGCGTAGCCGCCCCCGGCCGCGCCACCCTTGATGCCGAACACCGGGCCCATCGACGGCTCGCGCAGCGCCACGACGGCCTTCTCGCCGAGGGAGGTGAGGGCGTCGGCGAGCCCGACGGAGGTCGTCGTCTTGCCCTCGCCCGCCGGGGTGGGGGAGATGGCCGTGACGAGGACGAGGCGGCCCTCGGGGCGGTCGGCCAGGCTGCGGACGTACTCGAGGGAGATCTTGGCCTTGGTGTGGCCGTAGGGGACCAGCGCGGCCGGGTCGATCCCGAGGGTGTCGCGGGCGAGGTCGACGATCGGGGTCAGCTCCGCTGTCTCGGCGATCTCGATGTCGGGCGGGACCGGCTGGGTGTGGGTCGGCGTTGACGTCGTGGTGGTGGTCACAGCCGCCATCGTGGCAGGGTGCCGGGGGCGCGACAAGAGAATGCGAAGCGCGAGTCGCAACGGGGCGCGCGATACGCAACGTCCGCCCCATCCTCCTCGCGTCGTGTGCCGAGGTGGCCGCTCCGGCGACCACCTGGGCACACGACGCGGGGGAGGGGTGGCAGGGCGGGCTGGGGACGGCGCCGCGGGCCGGGCGGGCGGAGCGCCTAGGCTGCACGGGTGCCGACCGTCGACGAGCTGCTCCACGCCGCGGTCGGGGGGGTCGGGGGCACCGAGCGCCCCGGCCAGGTCGAGATGGCGCACGCGGTCGCCGACGCGATCGAGACCGGCGAGCACCTCCTCGTCCAGGCCGGCACCGGCACCGGCAAGTCCCTCGCCTACCTCGTCCCGGCCGTCCGGCACGCCATGGAGACCGGCACCCCGACGGTCGTCGCCACCGCGACCCTCGCCCTCCAGGCCCAGGTCGTCGACCGCGACATGCCGCGTCTCGCGGAGGCGCTGGAGCCCCTCGTCGGCCGGAGGCCCACCTACGCCCTCGTCAAGGGCCGCCGCAACTACCTGTGCGCCCACAAGCTCGAGGGCGGCTTCCCCGACGACGACACCGACTCCCTCCTCACCGTGGGCGACGTCGACCAGCAGGCGTCCCGGCTCGGGCAGGAGGTCGTCCGCCTGCGCCAGTGGGCCGAGGTCACCGAGTCCGGCGACCGCGACGAGCTCGTCCCAGGTGTCTCCGAGCGGGCCTGGCGGCAGGTGTCGGTCTCGGCCGAGGAGTGCCTCGGCAGCCGCTGCCCGATGGTCGGCGAGTGCTTCGTGGAGCGCTCGCGCGAGGCGGCCCGCGACGTCGACGTCATCGTCACGAACCACTCCTTCATGGCCATCGACGCCTTCGAGGGCCGGCAGATGCTGCCCGAGCACGACGTCCTCGTCGTCGACGAGGGGCACGAGCTCGTCGACCGCGTCACCTCGACGATCACCGACGAGCTCACTCCCGGGATGATCCGCGCGGCGGCGAAGAGGGCTGGGAGACAGGCCGAATCGTCATCCACGATGGACGAGGCCGCCGACCTCCTCGAGTCCGTCCTGGACCCCGCGCCCGAGGGCCGGCTCACGACCGGCATCCCCGACTCCCTCGCGACGGCGCTCGCGCGGGTCCGCGACACCGCCCGCGCGGTGCAGAGCGAGCTCAAGCCGCAGCATGGCGAGGAGCCCGACGGCGGGCGGCAGGTCGCGCGGGCCGCCGTCGACGAGGTGTTCGAGAACGCCTCTCGCATCCTCGAGGAGCGCGACCTCGACGTCGTGTGGCTCAGCCGCGACCCGCGCCGCGGGCCGGTGCTGCGGGTCGCGCCGATGAGCGTGGCGATGCTGGTGCGCGACAAGGTGTTCGACGAGCGCACCGTCATCCTCACGAGCGCCACCCTCGAGCTCGGCGGCTCGTTCGACGCGGTGGCCGGCACGATCGGCCTGCGCGGCGAGGGCTCGCCCGCCTGGCGCGGGCTCGACGTCGGCAGCCCCTTCGACTACCCGAAGCAGGGCATCGCCTACGTCGCCCAGCACCTGCCGGCGCCCGGTCGCGACGGCCTCGCCACCGAGACCCTCGACGAGATCGAGGCCCTCGTGCGGGCCGCCGGCGGACGCACCCTCGGGCTCTTCTCGTCGATGCGGGCCGCCCGTGAGGCCGCCGAGGCGATGCGCGAGCGGCTCGCCGACCTCGACGGGGACCTCGCGGTCCTGTGCCAGGGGGAGGACCAGATCAGCACGCTCGTGCGGCAGTTCGCGCGCGACCCGCGCACCTGCCTGTTCGGCACGCTCTCCCTGTGGCAGGGCGTCGACGTCCCCGGCAGCTCGTGCCAGCTCGTCATCATCGACCGGATCCCGTTCCCGCGGCCCGACGACCCGCTCGCATCGGCCCGCTCCCAGGCGATCGCCCGGATGGGCGGCAACGGGTTCATGGCGGTGTCCGCGACGCACGCCGCCCTCCGTCTCGCGCAGGGCGCCGGCCGGCTCATCCGCCGGTCCGACGACCGTGGCGTCGTCGCGTTCCTCGACAACCGGATGATGACGGCGCGCTACGCGGGCTTCCTCCAGCGCTCGCTCCCGCCGTTCTGGCCGACGGCCGACCGGGCCATGGTCCTCGCGGCGCTGAGGCGCCTCGACGAGACGGCCCCGCCGCCGCTGCCGGTGGCCGAACCCGCCCTGCGCGGCCTCACCGGCGCCGTCGCAGCCCCGGCCGGCGACACCGCGAGGGGCGCGACCAGCGCCACGCCCGCCCCGGACGAGCGGCCCGTCGCCGAGGCGCCCCCGCCCCCGGAGTCCTCGCGCACGGCCGTCACGCAGGGCGAGTCGTGGACCGCCCAGGACGACGAGGAGCTGCGCGACGGCATCGAGCTCGGCCTCACCGTCGACGAGCTCGCGGAGTCGATGGAGCGCGCGCCCGACGCCGTGGCGGCCCGCCTCGCCGGCCTCGGCCTCGAGCCCGGGCAGGGCCCGACCCTCACCTTCGGCTGAGGGATCGGCCGACCCGGGCGTCACCGGTGCGTGGCACGATGGCGGCATGAGCGACGGCGTGGTGGGGGTGCCGCACCGGGTGCCGCCGTACGTCCTCGTCAGCGGGCCCGAGGGGCTGCTCGCCGAGCGTGCCGTCGACGCCACCGTCGACGAGCTCAGGGTCGCCCACCCCGACCTCGAGGTCGTCCGCCTGTACGCCGCGGCCTACCAGCCCGGCGAGCTCGTCCTCCACGCGAGCCCGTCGCTGTTCGGCGGTGCGAAGTGCATCGTCGTCCACGACGTCGACGAGGCCGGCGACGACCTCCAAAGCGACCTCCTCGCCCTCCTCGGCGCCGACCCCGAGCCCGACCACCACCTCGTCGTCCTCCACAAGGGCGGCGCCCGGGGCAAGAAGGTCCTCGACACGGTGCGCGGCGCCGGGGCCCGGGTCGTCGACGCACCGGCGGTCAAGAGCGACCGCGACAAGACCGACTTCACGGCCAACGAGTTCCGCCGGGCCCGCCGCAAGGCCACCGCCGAGGCGGTCCACGCCCTCGTCGAGGCCGTCGGCAAGGACCTGCGCGAGCTCGCCGCCGCCTGTCAGCAGCTCGTCGACGACACCACGGGCGTCATCGACGAGCGGGTCGTCCTCGTCTACCACGGGGGCAAGGTCGAGGCCACCGGCTTCCGGGTCGCCGACGCCGCCATGGCCGGCGACGCCGGTGAGGCGCTGCGCCTGCTGCGCCACGCCATCGCCGTCGGCGTCGACCCGGTGCCCATCGTCGCGGTGCTCGCCCAACAGGTGCGCCAGCTCGTCAAGGTCGGCGCCGCCGGGCGCGGCCGCTCGGCCGACATCGCCCGCGAGGTCGGCCTCGCGCCGTGGCAGGTCGACAAGGCCCGGCGCGTCCTCGGCGGGTGGAGCGCCGACGCGCTCGCGGTCTGCATCCAGGCGGTCGCGGCGGCCGACTTCGAGGTCAAGGGAGGAGGCCGGGACCCGGTGTACGCCGTCGAGCGGTGCGTCCTGACGATCTGCGGCCAGCACGCCCGCAACCGCGGATGACGTGGGGCCCCCGGCCCCCGGCGTTTTGGCCGGCCGCGGGCGCCGCTGGTAGCCTTGCCCCTTGCGTGCGCGCCCAGGTCGTGCGCGCACGACAGCTCCATCCAGCGCACGTCCACCACGGGTGCCCCACGCCCGGTCCCGACGTGCGTCTGCCGCCCTCTAACGGCACACATCGACCCGACAGGAAGCGTACGAACCAGTGGCGAACATCAAGTCCCAGCTCAAGCGGATCAAGACCAACCGCGCGGCGACCGAGCGCAACAAGGCGGTCAAGTCCGAGTTCAAGACGGCGATCCGCAAGTTCCGCGAGGCCGCGGACGCAGGCAAGGCCGACGAGGCCAGGGAGGCCCTCAAGGCCGCCTCGGTCAAGCTCGACAAGGCCGTGAGCAAGGGCGTCATCCATAAGAACCAGGCCGCGAACAAGAAGTCCGCGATGGCCAAGAAGGCCGCCGGTCTCTGACCGAGCGCCCTCCCGCCGACGGGCCCGTCACCACGAGGTGACGGGCCCGTCGCCGTTGCCCCCCGCAGTGGGCGCCGGCCGCTAGCGTCGCGGTCATGCCCTGGGTGAAGCGTGTCGTGCTCGTGTCCTCGATCCTCGCGCCGGTCGCGTGGCGCTGGTGGGTCCACCACAAGGCCGCCCGCGGGACCCGCGTCGTGACCCTCGAGACCGGGGCGCCCGTGGCCGGTGTCCGGGTCGAGGCCCGGGACGTCCTCACCTTCGCGGTCCTCGCGACCGCCGTCAGCGACGCGTCCGGGACGTTCCGCCTCACCGGGCTCACCGCCGACGAGGTGGGGGTGTGGCTCGACGGCTCGTCCGCCGGCCGCGAGAAGGGCTACGCGGCGGCCGACGGCGGGGTCGTGGCCGACTGGGGCGATGCCGTCGCGTGGGGCGCCGAGTCGATGCCGTCCGTCGTCCGCCTCGGGCCGCGTTTGGTGTAGGTAAGGCTTACCTCATACGGTGGGCCTGTCCGGTCCCACCGCCCAGGAGTTCCCCGATGACGCTCCGCCGCGCGCTCGCCGTCAGCGCCGCCGCCCTGCTCGCCCTCACCACCGCCGCCTGCGGCCAGGACGACGGACAGGAGCCGCTGTCCGACGACGCGCTCGTCATCTACTCCGGGCGCAACGAGAACCTCGTCAAGGGGATCCTCGACCAGCTCGAGGAGCGCACCGGCATCGACGTCCAGGTCCGCTACGGCACGTCCAGCGAGCTCGCGGCCCAGCTCCTCGAGGAGGGCGAGGGCACCAAGGCCGACCTCTTCTTCAGCCAGGACGCCGGCGCCCTCGGAGCCGTGGCCAAGGCCGGGCGCCTCGAGACCCTCCCCGCCGCCACCCTCGACAGGGTCCAGGAGGGCTTCGCCGACGACGGGCAGAAGTGGGTCGCCACGTCGGCCCGCGCGCGCGTCATCGCCTACGACCCCGCGCAGGCCCCCGAGGTCACCGAGATGACCACCGTCGACGCCGTCCTCGACCCGAAGTACAAGGGCAGGATCGGCTTCGCCCCGACGAACGCCTCGTTCCAGACCTTCGTCACCGCGCTGCGCGTCACCAAGGGCGAGGACGGCGCGAGGGAGTGGCTCGAGAAGTTCAAGGCCAACGAGCCGAAGGCCTTCGACAACAACATCCTCGTCCTCGACGCCGTCGACAGCGGCCAGGTCGCCCTCGGCCTCGTCAACCACTACTACTGGTATGAGCGGGTCGCCGAGAAGGGCGCCTCGGGGGTGAAGGTCGAGATCCACTTCCTCAACGCCGACGACCCGGGCGCCCTCGTCAACGTCGCCGGCGTCGGCGTCATCGCCGGCAGCCCGCAGAAGGACGCAGCGCTCAAGGCCGTCGACTTCCTCCTGTCCGCGGAGGGGCAGCGCTACTTCGCCGACGAGACCGCCGAGTACCCCGTCGTCCCGGGCATCGAGTCGACGAAGCACGACCTCGTCCCGCTCGAGCAGCTCAAGGGGTCGAGCGTCGACCTCAACCAGCTCGACTCCCTCGACCAGACCCTGGCCCTGCTCGACGAGGTCGGCCTCACCTGAGCACGCTGACGACGCCCGGGACGCGGGCCGCCGACCCGGCGGGCCGCACCTCGTCGCGCCGCCGTGACCCGAGGGCGCCCCTGTTCCTCACCGCACCGTCGGTCCTCGTCGCGCTGCTCGCGCTGCTGCCGCTCGGCTACCTCCTGGTCCGCGCGGCGGAGGCCGGCCCGGGCCGCGTCCTCGACATCGTCCTGCGCGAGCGGACCGCGGTGCTCGTCGGGCGCAGCGTCCTCCTCGTCGCCCTCGTCACGGCGCTGACCCTCGTCGTCGGTGTCGGCCTGGCCTTCCTCGTCGCCCGCACCGACGTCCCGGGCCGGAGGGTCCTGGCCGCGCTCGCGCCGCTCCCGCTCGCCGTGCCGAGCTACGTCGCGGCGTTCGCGTGGATCTCGGCCGTGCCGGAGGTCGCCGGGCTCGTCGGGTCCGTCCTCGTCCTCACCCTGTGCTGCTACCCGTACGTCTACCTGCCGGTCCTCGCGGCCCTTCGCCGGGCCGACCCGGGCGTCGAGGAGGTCGCCCGCAGCCTGGGGCGCACGCCGTGGCAGGCGTTCGGCGAGGTCACCCTGCGCCAGGTGCGGCCCGCGGCCGCGGCGGGTGGGCTGCTCGTCGCGCTGTACACGCTGAGCGACTTCGGCTCGGTGTCGATCCTGCGGTACGACGTCTTCACGCGGGTCATCCACAGCGCCTACCGGTCGAGCTTCGACCGCACGACCGCCGCCGTCCTCGCCATCCTCCTCGTCGTCCTCACCGTGGCGATCTCGGTGGGGGAGTCGCGGGTCCGCCGCCGTGACGCCAGCCGCGTCGACGCCGGTGTCGCGCGCACCCCCGACCGGCTGCGCCTCGGCTCGTGGCGGGTCCCGCTGGCGGCGGGCGCCGGTGCCGTCGTCGCCCTCGCGCTGGCCTTCCCCGTGGCCTCGCTCCTCTACTGGTTCACGACGGGGCTGTCCGCCGGGGTCGACGGCGAGCGGCTCCTCGTGAGCGTCGGCTCGACGGCCTGGCTCGCGCTGCTGGGCGCGGCGGCCTGCACGCTCGGCGCCGTCCCGGTCGGCATCCTCGCGGCCCGCCACCGCGGCCGGCTCACCACGCTCGTCGAGCAGGTGACCTACGCCGGGCACGCCCTGCCCGGGATCGTCGTCGCCCTCGCGCTCGTCTTCCTCGGCGTGCGGGCCGTGCCGTGGGCCTACCAGGAGGCGCCGCTGCTCGTCCTCGGCTACGTCGTGCTCTTCCTGCCCACCGCCGTCGGCGCCGTGCGGAGCTCGGTGGCGCAGAGCCCTGTTCGCGGCGAGGAGGTCGCCCGTTCGCTCGGCGCGACGCCGGCCGAGGTGCTGCGGCGGGTCACCCTGCCGCTCGCGGCCCCGGGCATCGGCGCGGGCGCGGCCCTCGTCCTCCTCACGTGCATGAAGGAGCTCCCCGCGACCCTCCTCCTGCGCCCCACGGGGACCGACACCCTGGCCACGAGCCTGTGGACCGAGACGGGTGTGGGAGCCTACGGGGCGGCGGCCCCGTACGGCCTGGCGCTCGTCGTCCTCGCGGTGCTGCCGACGATCTGGCTGATGCGCGCCTCCGACCCCGACCGAGGAACCCCCCGATGAGCACCCTGACCGTCCGCGACCTCGACGTCACCCTCGGCGACCTCGCGGTGCTGCGCGGTGTCGACCTCGAGGTGCCGAGCGGCACCGTCGCGGCCGTCCTCGGGCCGTCCGGCTGCGGCAAGACGACCCTGCTGCGCGCGGTCGCGGGCTTCGTCCGGCCCGACGGCGGGAGCGTGCGCATCGGCGAGACCGTGGTCAGCGGGCCCGGCCGCCACGTGGCCCCTGAGCGGCGCGGGGTCGCCCTCGTCCCCCAGGAGGGAGCGCTCTTCCCGCACCTGTCGGTGGGGGAGAACGTGGCCTTCGGGCTGCCCCGCGGGTCGCGGCGGCGCTCGCCGCGGGTCGCCGAGGTGCTTGCGCTCGTCGGCCTGGCCGGCTTCGAGGACCGCCGCCCCGGCGAGCTGTCCGGCGGGCAGCAGCAGCGGGTGGCCCTGGCGCGCGCCCTCGCGCCGGACCCCTCCCTCGTCCTCCTCGACGAGCCGTTCTCGGCCCTGGACGCCGCGCTGCGCGAGTCGGTGCGCAGCCAGGTCCGCGAGGCCCTCGAGCGCTCCCGCGCGACGGCCCTCGTCGTCACCCACGACCAGGACGAGGCGCTGTCGGTCGCCGACACGGTGGCCGTCCTCGACGCCGGCCGCATCCAGATGCACGACACCCCGCAGGCGGTCTACCGATCGCCGGTGGCGCTCGGGGTGGCCCGCTTCGTCGGCCAGGTCGTCGAGCTCCCGGCCGCCGCGAGCCACGGCCACGCCGCCACGGCCCTCGGCCCCCTCGCGGTCGACCCGGCCGCCGCCGGCGAGGGCGTCGTCGTCCTGCGTCCCGAGCAGCTGCGGCTGCTGCCCCCCGACGCGCTCGACGGCACACCCGGCGAGGTCGTCGGCGGCGAGTACTTCGGCCACGACGCCCTCGTGCGCGTGCGGGTGCCGGCCGGTGCCGGGAGCGTCGACGTGCAGGTCCGAACCCTCGGCGAGATCCCCGAGCGCGGCGCGGTCCGCGTGGCCGTCTCCGGACCGGCCCACTTCTTCCCTGCCTCCCGCTGACCGACGACAGCCCCGTCCCCCTAGCGCATCGCGGGCCCTGACGGGGCGGTGAACTCTGCGTGAAGGATCACCGCTCCGAGGACACCTCCCGGACACCCGGCCCCTGCATGCTCGGGCGCCATGATCGAACGCCGAACCCTCCTCACCGGCTCAGCCGCCGTCGCCGCGGGTGCCGTGGTGGCCACCCACACCGCCGTCCCGGCCCGCGCGGCCGTGGCCGAGCAGGCGCCTTCGGGCCCGTTCCGCCACGGCGTCGCCTCCGGCGACCCGCTGCCCACCGCGGTGGTCCTCTGGACCCGCGTGACCCCCACGGATGACGCCGTCCCCGGCTCGGGTGCGGGCCCGCGGGTCACCGTCTCGTGGGAGGTCGCCACGGACGAGACCTTCTCCGCAGTCGTGGCCCGGGGCAGCGTGAGGACCGGCCCGGAGCGCGACCACACCGTCAAGGTCGACGCCGCGAAGCTGCAGGCCTCGACGACGTACTTCTACCGTTTCCTCCTCGCGGGCACGCCATCGCCGGTCGGCCGGACCCGGACCGCTCCCGCGGCCACGGCCACCCCCGAGCGGCTGCGCCTCGCGGTCGTCTCGTGCAGCAACTGGGAGGCCGGGTTCTTCGCCGCCTACCGGCACCTCGCCGACCGCGACGACCTCGACGCCGTGCTCCACCTCGGCGACTACCTCTACGAGTACGGGACCGGGGAGTACGCCGCCGGTCGCGGCAACGTCGTCGTCCGGCCGCACGACCCGCCCCACGAGATCGTCAGCCTCGCCGACTACCGCCGGCGCCATGCGCAGTACAAGACCGACCCGGACCTCCAGCGACTGCACGCGGCCGTGCCGTGGGTCGTCACCTGGGACGACCACGAGACCGCGAACGACGCGTGGTCCGGTGGTGCCGAGAACCACCAGGAGGGGGAGGGCGACTGGGCCGGGCGCGCGGCGGCCGCCCGGCGTGCCTACGACGAGTGGATGCCCGTGCGGCTGTCAGGGACCGCGGCCCTCGGCGACGGCGTCCGGATCTTCCGCCACCTGCAGTTCGGGCGCCTCGCCGACCTGACGATGCTGGACCTGCGCTCCTACCGTGACCGGCAGGCGGCCGCGACCGAGCTCGACACGGTCGACGACCCCGGTCGCACGATCACCGGCCGGGCCCAGCTCGACGAGCTGTCGGCGCGCCTCGCGGCCGACGACGCGCTGTGGAAGCTCGTGGGGAACCCGGTGATGGTCAGCCCGGTCCTCGTCCCGCCGCTCGACGGCTACGTCGCCGGACCCGTCGCCGACATGACGGGGATCCTCCCGCGCGACGGAGCGCCCTACAACACCGACCAGTGGGACGGCTACACCGACGACCGCCGGGAGCTCGTCACCCTCCTCGCCGACCGGGGCATCGCCAACACCGTCTTCCTCACCGGTGACATCCACTCCGCGTGGGCCTGCGACCTGCCGGTCGACGCCGGCACCTACCCCCTGGGCAGGACCGTGGGCGTCGAGCTCGTCGCGACGTCGGTGACCTCGAACAACCTCGACGACCTCACCGGCAGCGCACCGCGGACGACCTCGCTCGCGGTGGAGAACGCGATCACGACGACGAACCGGCACGTCAGGTACCTCGACTTCGACAGCCACGGGTTCTCCGTGCTCACCCTCACCGCGGCGGAGGCGCAGATGGACTGGTACGTCCTGGCGAACCGCACCGACCCGGCCACCGGCGCGACCTGGTCGACGGGGTGGCGGGTCCCGGTGGGCACCAACCGTCTGGCGCGGGCGACGGAGGCGGCCCGATGACGGCGCACGCCACGCGCCCGGCGCCCAGCCGCCGCACCCTGCTGCGCGCCGGGGGCGCGCTCGGCACGGTCGTGCTGTCGGCCGCCGCCGGCGCCCTCCCCGCCCAGGCCGTCGGGCCGCGCACCCGGGTGTACGTCCTCGTCGTCGACGGCTGCCGCCCCGACGAGGTCACCCCGACCCTGACGCCCACCCTCGACGCCCTCCGTCGTGGTGGGACGTGGTTCCCCGCGGCCCGGTCGCTGCCGGTCATGGAGACCATCCCGAACCACGTGATGATGATGACCGGCGTCCGGCCCGACCGCAGCGGGGTGCCGGCCAACTCCGTGCTCGACCGGGGCGAGGGCGTCGTCCGTGACCTCGACCGTCCCTCCGACCTCCGCCACCCCACGCTCCTCGAGCGCCTCGCCGCCTCGGGCCGCACGACCGGGACGGTGCTCTCGAAGCGCTACCTGTACGGGATCTTCGGCACCCGCGCCACGTACCGGTGGGAGCCCGAGCCGCTGGTCCCCGTCACCGAGCACGCTCCCGACGCGTTCACGACCGACGCCCTCGTGACGATGGTCGACACGGTCGACCCGGACCTGGTGTTCACCAACCTCGGCGACGTCGACCGGGTCGGGCACGGCGACCTCACCGGGTCCACGACGCTGGCGGCGGCACGGACGGCCGCCCTCGCCTCGACCGACGCCCGGGTCGGCCGCTTCGTCACGTTCCTGCGCGAGTCCGGGCGCTGGGAGTCCAGCGTGCTCGTCGTCCTCGCCGACCACTCGATGGACTGGTCGGTCCCGACCCGCGTGGTGTCGCTGGCCCCGGTCCTCGGTGCCGACCCGATGCTCGCGGGAAGGGTCGAGGTCGCGCAGAACGGCGGGGCCGACCTGCTCTACTGGACCGGCGCGGACCGGGAGCGGGCCGCGGCGATCGCGCGGATCCGGGCGCTCGCGGCTGCCGTGCCCGGCGTCCTCGAGACCCGACTGCCCGCCGAGCTGCGGCTCGGCCCCGAGGCCGGCGACGTCGTGGCGTACTGCCGCGCCGGCTGGCGGTTCAGCGACCCCCAGGTGGTCTCGAACCCCATCCCCGGCAACCACGGCCACCCGGCGAGCGAACCCATCCCGTTCCTCCTGGCCGGTGGCTCACCGCTCGTGGCGTCCGGCGCGGTGCGCTCCGACCCGGCCCGCACGGTCGACGTCGCCCCCACGGTGGGTGCGGTGTTCGGGCTGCCGGCCCCCCGGGGCGGCTACGACGGCACCAGCCGTCTCTGAGCCACCCGCGGGCGACCGGTCGGGCGCAGGACCGGTCGCCGTCCGTGGGAGACTGGTGGGCCAGACCCCGACCGTTCCGACGCAAGGACCCCACGCACCCGTGTCCCCCCGCGCCCGCACCGTGCTGCAGCCGCACGCGACGCCGCCGGCGGCGATCCGCAACTTCTGCATCATCGCCCACATCGACCACGGCAAGTCGACCCTCGCCGACCGGATGCTTCAGATCACCGGCGTCGTCGACGACCGGGCGATGCGCGCGCAGTACCTCGACCGCATGGACATCGAGCGTGAGCGCGGCATCACCATCAAGAGCCAGGCCGTGCGGATGCCGTGGGAGGTCGAGGGCGACCCGTTCGTCCTCAACATGATCGACACCCCGGGGCACGTCGACTTCACCTACGAGGTCTCGCGCTCGCTCGCGGCCTGCGAGGGTGCGGTCCTCCTCGTCGACGCCGCCCAGGGCATCGAGGCGCAGACCCTCGCGAACCTCTACCTCGCGATGGAGAACGACCTCACGATCATCCCGGTCCTCAACAAGATCGACCTGCCGGCGGCGCAGCCGGAGAAGTACGCCGAGGAGCTCGCGGGGCTCATCGGGTGCGAGCCCGAGGACTGCTTCCGCGTCTCGGGCAAGACGGGCGAGGGCGTCGAGCCGCTCCTCGACTCGATCGTGCGGCAGGTGCCGGCGCCGGTCGGCAACGCGGACGCGCCCGCCCGCGCGATGATCTTCGACTCGGTCTACGACACCTACCGCGGCGTCGTCACCTACGTGCGCGTCATCGACGGCAACCTCAACCCGCGCGAGCGCATCGCCATGATGTCGACCAAGGCCACGCACGAGCTGCTCGAGATCGGCGTCATCAGCCCCGAGCCGGTGCCCGGCAAGGGACTGGGCGTCGGCGAGGTCGGCTACCTCATCACCGGCGTCAAGGACGTGCGCCAGAGCCGCGTCGGCGACACGGTGACCAACGCGGCCAAGCCCGCCGCCGAGCCGCTCGGTGGCTACCGCGACCCCAAGCCCATGGTCTTCTCCGGGCTCTTCCCGCTCGACGGCTCCGACTACCCCGACCTGCGCGAGGCCCTCGACAAGCTCAAGCTCAACGACGCCGCGCTCGTCTACGAGCCCGAGACGTCCGTGGCGCTCGGCTTCGGCTTCCGCTGCGGCTTCCTCGGCCTGCTCCACCTCGAGATCGTCCGCGAGCGCCTCGAGCGCGAGTTCGGCCTCGAGCTCATCTCGACCCAGCCGAACGTCGTCTACGACGTCTCCATGGACGACGGCTCCCGGATCACGGTCACCAACCCGAGCGAGTTCCCCGGCGGCAAGATCGCGGAGGTCCGCGAGCCCAAGGTGCGCGCGACGATCCTCGCGCCGAGCGAGTTCATCGGCGCGATCATGGAGCTGTGCCAGGGCAAGCGCGGCACCCTCCTCGGGATGGACTACCTGTCCGAGGACCGCGTCGAGATGCGCTACACCCTGCCGATGGCCGAGGTCGTCTTCGACTTCTTCGACCAGCTGAAGTCGCGCACCCGCGGGTACGCGAGCCTCGACTACGAGCCCGACGGCGACCAGGTCGCCGACCTCGTCAAGGTCGACATCCTCCTCCAGGGCGAGACCGTCGACGCATTCTCGGCGATCGTCCACAAGGACAAGGCCTACGGCTACGGCGTGATGATGGCGGGCAAGCTCAAGGAGCTCATCCCGCGGCAGCAGTTCGAGGTGCCGATCCAGGCCGCCGTCGGTGCGCGGGTCATCGCCCGCGAGAACATCCGCGCCATCCGCAAGGACGTCCTCGCCAAGTGCTACGGCGGTGACATCTCGCGCAAGCGCAAGCTGCTCGAGAAGCAGAAGGCCGGCAAGAAGCGGATGAAGAACATCGGCTCGGTCGAGGTCCCGCCGGAGGCGTTCATCGCCGCGCTGACCTCCGACGGTGCGGGCGCCCAGGCCACGAAGAAGTGACCGACCAGGTCCTCGCGACCCGGCCGGACCGCCTGCTCCTCCCCGCCTCCGCGCTGCTCTGGGGCGTCCAGTTCGCCTTCCTCAACCCGGCGATCGGGATCATCCTCGTCACGCTCTACGACGCGACGCCGGGACAGGTCGGGCTCGCGCTCGCCGCGTACAACGTCAGCGGCTTCCTCTCGACCCTCGTCGTCCCCTCGCGCGCCGACCGGTCGGGCGACTACCTGCGTCCGATGGTGTGGTGCGGCGTCTTCACCATCCTGCTCGTCTCGGCGCTCGCGCTGGCGACGACCCTGCCGATGGCCGTCGTCGCCCTCGTAGCCCTGGGCGGTCCGGCGGGGGTCGGCATCGGGCTGCTCTTCGCCCACCAGCGCTCGACGGGCGCGTCGGTCCGCGAGGTGATGCGCGTGCGGGCGGTGTTCTCCTTCGCGTGGGTCGCCGGGCCGCCGCTCGCGGCCTTCCTCATGGGTCTCCTCGGCGACCGCGCGATCCTCTGGGCCATCGCCGCGGTGGCCGTGGTGTCGTTCGGCGTGACGACCGCGATGATCCGCGAGCGCACCCGCGCCGGTGAGGCGCGGGCCGCGCGGCCGGCGGCAGGGGAGCCGATGCTCGACGCCGTCCGGCGCCCGGAGGTCGGAGTGATCCTGGGGACGTTCGTGCTCCTCGGCGCGGCGATGAACGCGGCGGTGTCGGCCACGCCCCTCCTCGTCACCGAGCGGCTCGGCCTGGACCTCATCTGGGGCGGCGTGGCCCTCGGGACGGCGGCGGCGCTCGAGATCCCGGTCCTCGTCGCGCTGGGCCGGTGGTCGGGGCGCATCGGGCCGCGCCGGCTCATCGCGGCCGGTTGCGCCGCAGGCGTGGCGTACTACGCCGCCATGTCGGTGGTTGGCGGACCCGTGGCCCTCGTGGCGGTCCAGGTGCTCAACGCGCTCTTCGTCGCCATCGCCTCGGGTGTCGGCCTCACGCTCGTGCAGGACGTCGTCGGCCGACCGGGCCTGGCCTCGGGCCTGTTCATGAACACCAGCCGCGTGGGGGCCGTCCTGGCGGGGCCGGTCGTGGCCGTCGCCGGCGTCGGGAGCGTCGGCTACGCCGGGGTCTTCGGTGCCTGCGCGGTGCTCGTGGCCCTCGGCCTCGGCCTGCTCGTCGTGGGCTACGTGCGGCGCGTGCGCTCGGCCACCTCACGCAGCCGCTCGACGTAGGCGGTCCACCACGACGCCTCGACGTCACGCGGTGACGCGGCGGTAGAGGTCGAGGACCTCCTCGGGGGACTCGTCGGCGGTGGCCCACATGTCGGCGTTCGGCTCGGCGTCCTCGGTCCAGGACGCCATCGGCTCGGGCCAGGTGCGGCCGAGGCAGGCGCCGAAGTACCCGGCCTCGACGCCGGCGAGGTGCTTGACGACGCCGAGCAGGTTCGTGCCCGTGGGGGTCGACCCTAGGCGGGGACGGTGGACTCCTCCACGGGCCGGGCGGTGAGCGGCCCGTCGGCGAAGAGCTCGGGACGGGTCGCGAGGGCGAGGAGGTCGAGCAGGTCGCGGGGCTAGACGTCGTCGTCGGTGGCCGCCAGGTCCTCGCGCTCCCACCACCGGATGTCGGCGACGGTCAGCTGCTCCTCCGCGGTGTGCCCGGAGGTGTCGACCTCGAACGCCGGCACCCGCACGGCGAGGAAGACCTCGGTCTGGTGCACGACCTTGTCGCTGTACCCGTGGACCACCTCGCGCACGAGGAAGGGGCCGACGAGGTCGTCCTCGGTGACGACGAGGCCGGTCTCCTCCCTCAGCTCGCGCACCGCCGCCTCGCGGTCGCCCTCGCCGGGGTCGACGCCGCCACCCGGGGTGACCCACCAGTGCAGCACGGGGTCCAGGCCGAGGTCGCTGTCCTGCAGGAGGAGCACGCGGTCGGCCTCGTCGAGGAGGAGGACGCGCACCGCGCGCCGCTCCTCGTGCGGGCGGTCCCCGGCCGCGGGCACGACGGACCCCGGCCGGCCGGGGAGCGGGTGGGACGGCGAGGCGGAGGTCACCGGGCGACCCTAGCCAGCCCGCGGCTACCCATGGGTAACATGGGGTCGTGACCCAGACCTACGAGCTCTACCGGCGGCTCGCCGCGCGCCCGCTCGGCCGGACCGCGTTCTCCGCCCTGTTCGCCCTCAAGGCGCCGTACTTCCGGACGGTCCGCCCGCGGGTCCGCGAGGTCCGCCCGCACCACGCGGAGCTGACGGTCGGCAAGCGCTGGGGGGTGCAGAACCACATCGGCACCGTGCACGCCATCGCGGTGTGCAACGGCCTCGAGGCCGCGATGGGCCTGCTCGCCGAGGCCACGACCCCGCCCGGCCGCCGCTGGATCCCCAAGGGGATGACCGTCTCCTACCTCGCGAAGTCGACGACCGACCTGCTGTGCGTCGCCGACACCGACGAGGCCGACTGGGCCGAGGTGGGCGACGTGCCGGTGCGGGTCAGGGCCGTCCGCACCGACGGCACCGTCGTCGTCGAGGGCGTCATCACCATCTACGTCAGCGAGGCGCCCCGGCGCTGACGAGGTCGTCCACGGCGGACAGCACCACGTGCAGGGACAGCTCGAAGGCCCGGTCGTCCACCGCGTCGGTGTCGGTCACCGCCGTCACCCTGGCGAGGTGGGGGTGGGCCGCCACGAGGTCGCGGGGCGTCGAGCGCACGTCCTCGGCGAGCGACTCGCCCGCGGCACCGAGGACGACGTAGTCCAGGGCCGCCATGACGGGCATGACGTCGGCCTCGGCCACGCCGCGGCGCAGCAGGTGCGCCGCGAGGGCGTCGTAGACGACGAGCGCCGTGGGCGCGGTGAGGGCGCGCCGGCTCACGAGGTCGGCCGCGGCGGGGTGGGCGCGGTAGGCCGCCCGGTAGGACCGGGCGAACGCCTCCAGCCCGGACCGGTCGTCGGCGTCGAGGGGCGCGAGGTCGATGGCGTCGTTGACGCTGTCCTGCATCCCGTCGACGAGGTCGTCGAGGCCGCGGACGTGGTGGTAGAGCGAGGCCGCCTGGACTCCCAGGCGGGCGGCCAGCCCGCGCATCGTCAGGCCGGGGGCCCCGCGCTCGTCGAGGAGAGCCAGTGCGGCGGCGACGATGCGCTCGCGGCTGAGGTCGGCGGGTCGTCCCACGGTGCGCTCCTCTCGACGGTGCCGGCGGACGGGGTCTTGTCAGCGCTGCCTAACGCCGTTAGGTTACCGCCCTAACACCGTTAGTCCGCACTGTCGCGGACCCGACCCGCCGGAGGGCCACCGCCGATGACGAGCGCCACGACCGTCTTCACCGGCCGCGCCTGGTGCCCCGTCCAGGGCGACCTGGACGCGGTGGCGGTGCGCGACGGGCGGGTCGTGGCGGTCGGTGCCGAGGCCCGCGCCCACCTCGCCGGGGACGCCGCCCGCGAGGTGGAGGTGGGCGACGGCATCGTGCTGCCCGCCTTCGCCGACGGCCACGCCCACCCGCTGTTCGGGGGGCTGGAGGCCGAGGGGCCGCAGGTGCGCCGGCAGGACTCCGTCGAGGGGATCGTCGCCGAGGTGGCCCGCTGGGCGGCCGAGCACCCGGACGAGCCCTGGGTGCTCGGTGCGTCCTACGACTCCTCGCTCGCCCCCGAGGGCCTGTTCGACGCGCACTGGCTGGACGCCGCGGTGCCGGACCGTCCGGTGGTGCTGCGGGCCTGGGACTACCACACGGTGTGGGTGAACTCCGTGGCGCTGGAGCGGGCCGGTCTGGACGCCGACACCCCGGACCCGGTGCTCGGCGAGGTACCGCGCCGCGAGGACGGCAGCCCGCTCGGCACGCTGCGCGAGTGGGGGGCGGTCGACCTCGTCATGGAGCACGTCGCGCCGCGACCGCTCGAGGTCCGCGTGCGCGCCGTCGAGCGGGCCACGCGGCACCTCGCCGGGCTCGGCATCACCTGGGTGCAGGACGCGTGGGCCGAGGCCGCCGACGTCGAGGCATGGCTCGCGGCGTCCGAGCAGCGGCGGCTGCACTGCGCCGTGAACCTCGCCCTGTACGCCGACCCGCGCCGGGGGCTGGGCCAGGTCGAGCAGCTCGTCGCCCTGCGCAGGCGGGTGCGGGCCCACGGCGACCCGCTGCTCACCGCCGAGACCGTCAAGCTCTTCGCCGACGGCGTCGTCGAGAACGCCACGGCCGCCCTGCTGGAGCCGTACACGGGCCCCGAGTGCGCGCACACCGGCATGCTCGTGTGGGAGCCGGACGCCCTCGCGGAGGTCGTCACCGCCGTCGACGCCGTCGGCTTCCAGCCCCACCTGCACACGATCGGCGACCGTGCCGTGCGGGCCGCGCTCGACGCCGTCGAGGCGGCGGTGCGCGCGAACGGCGCCCGGGACGACCGCCGCCCGGTGCTCGCCCACGTGCAGCTCATCGCCGAGGAGGACCGGCCCCGCCTGGTCGACCTCGGCGTCGTCGCCAACGCCGAGCCGCTGTGGGCCCAGCTCGACGCGCTGATGGAGGTGCTCACCGCCCCGCGCCTGGGGGAGCCCCGTTCCTCGCAGCAGTACCCGTGGGCGACGCTCAGCGCACTGGGCGCCCGGCTCAGCTTCGGCTCGGACTGGCCGGTCAGCTCGGCCGACCCGCTGGAGGGCATCGCCGTCGCCTGCTCGCGCCAGACCGAGCACCGCCTGCCCGCGGGCGGCTGGACCCCGCACGAGCGGCTCTCCCTCGAGGCCGCCCTGAGGGCGTACACCGCCGGCACGGCCCACCAGGCCGGCCGCGCAGCCGGGACCCTGCGCCCCGGCGACGACGCCGACCTCGTGCGGCTCGACCGCGACCCGTTCACCCTGGCCGCGCCGCGCGACCTCGACACCGTGCGCGTGACGCACACCTGGCTCAGGGGCCGCCTCGCGCACGGCCCCACGCCCTGAGACCCCTTCCGACGACCGAGAGGACGCGCCGTGGCCACGACCACCCCAGCCACCGACCCCACCGCCGGCGACCCCACCGCCACCGACCACACCGCCCTGCGCCGCGCCCTCGGCCTCGGCGGGCTGACGCTGTTCGGCCTGGCCTACCTCGTCCCGCTCACGGTGTTCACGACGTACGGCATCGTCACCGAGACGACGGGTGGCCGGGTGGCGCTCGCCTACCTGTTCACGCTCGCCGCGATGGCGGTGACGGCCGTGTCCTACGCGCGGATGGTCCGCGCCCACCCGGTCGCCGGGTCGGCCTACACGTACACCCGCCGCACGTTCGGCGCCCCGGCGGGCTTTCTCACCGGCTGGGCCCTGCTGCTCGACTACCTGTTCCTGCCGATGATCAACCACCTCGTCATCGGCATCTACCTCAATGCCGCCGTGCCGGGCGTGCCGCTGTGGGCGTGGGTGCTCGTGTCCCTGGCCCTCGTCACCGTGCTCAACCTCCTCGGCATCACCTCGATCGCCCGGGCGAGCACCGTCATCGTCGCGGCGCAGGTGGTCTTCGTCGTCGTCTTCGTCCTGCTGGCGGTCCGCGGGCTCGCCGGAGCGGACGTCTCCCTCGCCGCGCCGTTCGCCGGTGACGGCTCGGTCGCCGGGCTCGCCCCGGTGCTCGCGGGCGCGGCGGTGCTGTGCCTGTCCTTCCTCGGCTTCGACGCCGTGTCGACGATGGCGGAGGAGGCGCGCCGGCCGCGCGTCGACATCCCGCGCGCGATCCTGCTCGTCACCGTGCTCGGCGGTGTGCTCTTCGTCCTCCTGTCGTGGCTCGCGCAGGTGGCCGTGCCCGCGACGACGTTCCCGGACGCGGACGCGGCGGCGGTGGACGTCATGACCGAGGTGGGCGGGACCGGCCTGTCGGCGTTCTTCACCGCCGCCTACGTCGCCGGTGCGTTCGGCTCGGCGCTGACCTCCCAGGCCTCGGTGTGCCGGATCCTGTTCTCCATGGGCCGCGACGGCGTGCTGCCGCGCGTGCTCGGTCGCGTCTGGGAGCGGCGGCGCACCCCCGCGGTGTCGGTGCTCGTCGTCACGGTCGCGAGCCTGCTCGTCCTCGTCCTCGACCTGGCGACCCTCGCCTCCCTCATCAGCTTCGGCGCGCTCATCGCCTTCACCGCCGTCAACGTCGCGGTGGTCAAGCACTACTGGGTCGACGAGAAGGAGCGCGGACCCCGGGCGGTGCTGCTCTCGCTGGTCCTGCCGCTGGTGGGCGTGGCACTGACGGTGTGGCTGTGGACCTCGCTCTCGGGGGCCACGCTCCTCGTCGGCCTGGCCTGGCTCGCCGTCGGTGCCCTGTGGCTGCTCTGGGTGAGCCGCGGCTTCCGGCGCCCGCTGCCCGAGTCCTCGATGGACGAGCACGCGGTGCGGGAGGACGTCAGCGCGTGAGCCGCTCGCGCAGGCGCTCGACGTCGGCGTCGGACCAGCCCTGCTCGCGCAGGAAGCCCGCCGCGCCGCCCCAGCGCTCGTCGACGGCGCGCAGGATCGCCTCGATCGCCTCCGCCCGGGGGAGCTGGTCCTCCGGCTTCTGCCTGGCCAGCGCCTCGCCGTAGGACTCGCGCACGCTGAGCCGGTCGATGATCCGCTCGAGCCGTTCGGCGGTGAGGACGTAGTCGGCGACGATCTCCTCGCGCGGCACCCCCGCGACGTCCAGCGCCAGCGCCACGACGGTGCCGGTGCGGTCCTTGCCCGCTGCGCAGTGCACGACGACGGCGCCGTCGGCCGCGGCCACGACCTCGAGCGCCGCGGAGACCGCCTCGGGGCGGCGGGCGAGGTAGCGCAGGTAGTGGTCGGCCCAGAACGCGGCGTCGCGCACCGGGTCGTCGTCACGCCACGGCAGGGCGCGGGCGCCGACCTCATCGGTCGACTCGCTCGGCCGCCGCTCCTCGATGAGGGAGTGGTGGTGGTGGGTCAGGGCCTCCACGCGCCGCAGCGGCCCCGGGCCCTCGAGGTGCAGCTCGGTCTCGGTGCGCAGGTCGACGACGTCGGTGACGCCGAGCTCGTCGACGAGGCGGGTGACGTCGGCCTCGGTGAGGTCCTGGAGGTTGTCGGACCGGATGAGCCGCCCGGTCGCCACGACGCCGCCGTCGGCCGTCGGCAGGCCGCCGAGGTCGCGCATGTTGACGAGGCCGTCGAGCTCGATCCAGCGGTCGGTCACCCCGTCATCGTAGGTCGGCGGCGGGACGGGTCGATGACGGGCTGGTGACCGCCCGGGGGAGAATGGGCGTCGTGCCCCGACTGCCCGACGGCGACCCCGCGCCCGCGTCCGGTGAGCTGCCCGCCGAGGCGCTCGCCGGTCTCGGGGGTGCGCGGCTGGGCGTCTACCTCCACGTGCCGTTCTGCTCGGTCCGGTGCGGGTACTGCGACTTCAACACCTACACCCTCGGTGAGCTGGGACCCGGTGCCTCGACCGACGACTTCGCCTCGACCGCCCTCACCGAGCTCGACCTCGCCGCCCGTGTCCTCGGCCCGGGCGCGGGCCCGGTCCACACCGTCTTCGTCGGCGGCGGCACCCCCACCCTCCTGCCGGCCGGGGACCTCGTCCGCCTCGTCGAAGGGGTCCGCGACCGGTTCGGCCTCGTCGACGACGCCGAGGTCACCACGGAGGCCAACCCCGACTCGGTCACCGCGGCCGACCTCGGGACCCTGGCGGCCGGCGGGTTCACGCGGGTCAGCATCGGGATGCAGTCGGTCGTCCCGCACGTCCTGCGCACCCTCGACCGCACCCACGACCCGGCGCGGGTCGCGGTGGCCGTCGAGGGGGCCCGGGCGGCCGGCCTCGCGACGAGCGTCGACCTCATCTACGGGACGCCGGGGGAGTCGCTGGACGACTGGCGCGCCAGCCTCGAGGCGGCCGTGGCGCTGCAGCCCGACCACGTCTCGGCCTACGCCCTCGTCGTCGAGGAGGGCACCCGGATGGCCGCCCAAGTGCGCCGGGGTGAGCTGCCGGTGCCGGACGGCGACGACGAGGCCGACAAGTACGAGCTCGCCGACGAGGTGCTCGGCGCCGCCGGGTACGACTGGTACGAGGTGAGCAACTGGGCCCGCGACGACTCCGCCCGCTGCCGGCACAACGAGGGCTACTGGCGCGGCGACCCGTGGTGGGGCGTCGGCCCGGGCGCGCACAGCCACGTCGGCGGTGTGCGCTGGTGGAACGTCAAGCACCCCCGCACCTACGCGGCGGCGCTCGCCGAGGGCCGGTCCCCGGCCGCCGGCCGCGAGACGCTCACCGGCGAGCAGCGCCACGACGAGGACGTCCTGCTCGGGGTACGCCTGCGCGAGGGCCTGCCGCTCGACGTCCTCGACGGCGACGGCCGCACGGCCGTCGCCGGCCTCGTCGGTGACGGGCTGGTCGACGGCCGTGCGGCCGTTCGCGACCGGAGGGTCGTCCTCACGCGCCGGGGCCGGCTGCTCGCCGACGCCGTGGTGCGACGCCTCCTCGGGGTCTAGCGGGTCACTTGATGAACCGCGGGGTCAGCGGCGGGGTCCACCACTCGCCGTTGTTCGCCTTGACCGCGCCGATGATGTGCATGACGACGGCCCAGATGAACACGAGCGGCAGGATGGCGAACCCGATGAGGACGAAGACGAGCACCCAGCCGATGAGGAAGCCGATGGCCGCGGTGATCTGGACGTTCAGGGAGTTCGCCGCGTGCGCCCGGACGAACGGGCCGCGGTCCTTGTACATGAGGTAGATGACGAGCGAGCCGACGAAGCCGAGGAAGCCGCCGGACAGGATCATCGCGGCCCCGCCGACGACGTGGCTGAGCATGCCCCACGTGCGCTCGTCGGCCGGGCTCAGCGGAGCCTGCGGCTGCGGCGTGTAGGCCGGCTGCGCCTGGTAGCCGGGCGGGGGCTGCTGGGCGTAGCCGGGCGGGGGCACCTGCGGCGGGTAGGGCTGGGGGTACTCCGGTGCCGCGGCGGCCGCCTCGGGGGCCGGCGGGGCCTCGGGGGTCGGCGGGGCCTCGGGGGCCGGCGGGGGGGTGGGGTCGGCCGGTGTCGGGTCCGGCGCCCGGTCCGGTGTCGGGTCGGTGGTCTCGTCGGGGCGAGGGGTGGTGTCACTCATCGGGTGCTCCTCCGTGGGGCGGTCTGTGTCCCATCCAACACCGTGGGGTGCCCCAGGGGGTCCCGTTCCGGGGGCGCGCCGGGGTCGGTCTCGGGGTCGCGTCAGGGGCGACCCCGACGAGCCGTCACCCGGGGGCAGGAGCGGTGACGAAGTCGATGAGCTCCTCGACCCGGCCGAGGAGCTCGGGCTCGAGGTCGGTCCACGAGCGCACCGACCCCAGGATGCGGCGCCAGGCGCCCGCGATGTCGGCCTGCGTCGCGTGCGGCCAGCCGAGGTGCGCGCAGATCCCGTGCTTCCACGACGTCCCGCGCGGGATGACGGGCCATGCGTCCATCCCGAGGCGGGCGGGCCGCACCGACTGCCACACGTCGACGTACGGGTGACCGACGACGAGGACGTGCGGCGCCCACGGCTGCAGCCGCCGGGCCTCCTCGACGACGCGCGTCTCCTTCGAGCCGGGGACGAGGTGGTCGACGAGCACGCCCATCCGACGCCCCGGCCCCGGGGCGAAGTCGCGGATGGCCCCCGCCAGGTCGTCGACGCCGTCGAGCATCTCGACGACGACCCCCTCCACGCGCAGGTCGTCGCCCCACACCCTCTCGACGAGCTCGGCGTCGTGCCTGCCCTCGACGAAGATCCGCGACCCGCCGGCGACGCGGGCCCGCTGCCCGGTCACGGCCACCGACCCGCTCGCCGTGCGGGCCGACGCCGCCCGAGCCGCGTCGAGGCGGGCCTGCGCCGCGGCCTTCGGCGGGGTGAGGGTGACGGGGGAGCCGTCGACGAGGAAGCCCGGCCCGAGGCGGAACCCCTTCGTCCGGCCGCGGCGGTCCTCGAGGTGGACGACGTGGACGCCGCCGGCCTTCTCGACGCGGACGACCGCGCCCACCCAGCCGGTCTCGACGTCCTCGACGACGGTGCCCCGCTCCGCGGCCAGCTCCACCGACCGGCCCCGTCTGGGCGCCCGCCAGTCGCCACCGAGCACGTCCGACCCATACCTGTCCGCCACGGCGGCGAGGCTAGCCCGCCGGGCCTGCCGCTGCGGACCGGCACGCCGCCGCGGTTCGCCCCGCACCCCGGGCACCCCGTAGAATTGGCACTCGTTGTGCGAGAGTGCCAGACCCGTACCCGAGGACGCCGGAGGTGAGGACCCCATGACCGAGGACCGCCGCCTGCGCGTGCTGCGCGCCATCGTCCAGGACTACGTCCAGACCTCCGAGCCCGTCGGCTCCAAGGCCCTCCTCGAGCGCCACCACCTCGGGGTCTCGGCCGCCACCGTGCGCAACGACATGGCCGTCCTCGAGGAGGAGGGCCTCATCGCGGCGCCGCACACGAGTGCCGGCCGGGTCCCCACGGACGCGGGCTACCGCCTCTTCGTCGACCGGCTCTCGGCCATCAAGCCGATGACGGCCGCCGAGCAGCGGGCGATCAGCCAGTTCCTCGAGGGTGCCGTCGACCTCGACGACGTCGTCGACCGCACGGTGCGCCTCCTCGCGTCGCTGACCCGCCAGGTCGCCGTCGTCCAGTACCCCTCGCTCTCACGCAGCTCGGTGCGCCACGTCGAGCTCGTCCCGATCGGCGAGCGCCGCCTCCTCGTCGTCCTCATCACGACGACCGGTCGCGTCGAGCAGCGGGTCATCGAGGTCGCTACCGACCTCCTGACGCCCGAGGGCGAGCGGTCCCTGACGACGCTGCGCTCCGAGGTCAACCGCGCCACCGGGGGGCGCACCCTCGCCGAGGCGTCTGCCGAGCTGGCCGCCGTCCCCGACCGGCTCGACCCGGCGCTCGGCGGCCTCGTCCGCGCCATCGTCACGGCCCTGCAGGACTCCCTCGTCGAGGAGCGCGAGGAGCGCGTCGTCCTCGCCGGCACCGCGAACCTCGCCCGGGTGGGCCCCGACTTCACGACCAACCTCGGGCCGGTGCTCGAGGCCCTCGAGGAGCACGTCGTCCTCCTCAAGCTGCTCGGCACGGTCGCCGAGCACGGCGAGGGCGTCGCCGTCCGCATCGGTCACGAGAACCCCTACGCGGGGCTGCACGCGACGTCGATGGTGACGTCGGGCTACGGCGCCGGCAGTGACCTCGTCGCGGGTCTGGGCGTCGTCGGGCCGACCCGCATGGACTACCCCACGACGATGGCCGCGGTGCGGGCCGTCGCCACGTACGTCTCGCGGATCCTCGCCGAGTGACCCGCCCACCCGCCGCCCGCCCCGCCCCAGACCACGTCCGGAGGACTGCCCACCCGTGAACGACTACTACGCCGACCTCGGCGTCGCCCGTGACGCGAGCCCGGAGGACGTCAAGCGCGCCTACCGCAAGGCCGCGCGCCGCCTGCACCCCGACGTCAACCCGGGCCCGGAGGCCGAGGAGCAGTTCAAGAAGGTCTCCCAGGCCTACGACGTGCTCTCCGACGCCGAGAAGCGCCGCGCCTACGACATGGGCTCCGACCCCTACGCCGCCGGGGCCGCCGGCTTCGGCCAGGGATTCTCGTTCAGCGACATCATGGACGCCTTCTTCGGCCAGGGCACGGGCGGGCGCGGCCCGCGCTCGCGCACCGCACGCGGCCAGGACGCCCTCGTCCGCCTCGACATCGACCTCGGCGACGCCGTGTTCGGCGCCGAGAAGGAGCTGACCATCGAGACGGCCGTCGGGTGCGCGACCTGCCACGGCGACGGGATGCGCCCCGGCACCTCGATGCGCACGTGCGACGTCTGCGCCGGTCGCGGCGAGGTCCAGCAGGTCCAGCGCAGCTTCCTCGGCCAGGTGATGACGACCCGCCCGTGCATGACCTGCCAGGGCTTCGGCCAGATCATCACCGACCCCTGCTACGACTGCTCGGGCGACGGGCGGGTCCGCACGCGCCGCACGCTCACCCTCAAGGTGCCGGCGGGCGTCGACACCGGCACCCGCATCCAGCTCGCCGGCGAGGGCGAGGTCGGCCCCGGCGCCGGTCCTGCGGGCGACCTCTACGTCGAGGTCGCCGTCAACCGGCACCCGGTGTTCCAGCGCCGCGGCGACGACCTCCACGCGACGATCGAGGTCCCGATGACGGCCGCCGCCCTCGGCGCGACCCTCGTCATGGACACCTTCGACGGGCCCCAGGACCTCGACGTCCGGCGTGGGGCGCAGTCGGGCGACACCATCACACTGCGCGGGCTCGGCGTCACGCACCTGCGCGGGACCGGGCGCGGCGACGTCATCGTCCACACGATGGTCCAGACCCCCACGCGGCTCGACGACGAGCAGGAGGAGCTGCTGCGCCGGCTCGCCAGGCTCCGCGGCGAGGAGCGACCGGAGGGCCGGGTCACCAACCCCGCCGACGGCGGTCTGTTCGGCAAGCTCCGCGACGCCTTCAAGGCCCGCTGACCCGCCCGCGAGGACTCCCCGCGATGACGCTGCCCCTCCACCTCGTCCGTCACGAGGCCCTCTCGGGCCGCGGGCCGGGGTCGACCGTCGTCCTCGACGGGCCGGAGGGGCGGCACGCCGTGACCGTGCGCCGCACGCGGGTGGGGGAGCACCTCCTCCTCACCGACGGCGCCGGGCTGCGCGTCGAGGGCGAGGTCGTCGCGGTCGGGCGCGACACCCTCGACCTGCGGGTGGTCTCCGTCGCCACCGACCCGGAGCCCAGCCCGCGCCTCGTCCTCGTCCAGGCGCTCGCGAAGAACGACCGCGACGACCAGGCGGTCGAGGCCGCGACCGAGCTCGGCGTCGACGAGGTCGTCCCGTGGCAGGCCTCCCGCAGCGTCGTCCAGTGGCGCGGCGAGCGCGGCGAGAAGGCCCGGCGCAAGTGGGAGGCCGTCCTCGTCGCCGCGACGAAGCAGTCGCGGCGGACCCGTCGTCCGGTGCTGGGCCCCACCTCGAGCACCGCCGACCTCGTGCGCCGGGTCCCCGCAGCCGCCGCGACCCTCGTCCTCCACGAGGACGCCACGACCCCCCTCGCCGGCGTCGAGCTGCCGGGCGAGGGTGACGTGCTCGTCGTCGTCGGGCCCGAGGGCGGCATCGCCCCCGACGAGCTCGACGCGCTCGTCGCCGCCGGGGCCACGGCGGTCCGGCTCGGGGGCACGGTGCTGCGCTCGTCGAGCGCGGGCCCCGCGGCGCTCGCGGTCCTCAGCGCCGCCGCCCGCTGGCGCTGAGCGCGCCGGGGCACCTCCCCGCCCTCAGCGGACCGTGAACGGCATCGTCGTCTCCGCCGAGACCGTCGTCCCGTCCTCGGCGCTGAGCTCGAACACCCGGACGGCGTAGTCCCCGGGGTCCAGGGTGCCCAGCGGGACCTGCCAGGTGCCGCGGTCCGGGGCGCCCGCCGTGGCGGTGACGAACCCCTCGTCGACGACCGCACCGCCGCGCAGGAGCTGCCAGGAGACGGTCGCCTCGAAGACGCACGCCTCGCCCGTGACGGTGACGGAGCGGCCCGCGGTGAGGACCTGCCCACGCGTCGGGGCGGTGACCCAGATCGGGGCGAGGTCCTCGTGGTACTCCTCGCGCGAGGCCGGGCGGCCGTACGTGCGGTCGACCGGCTGGCTCCCGAACAGGGCCACCGACCCGTCGGCGAGCACGAAGCGCACCGGCAGGTTGCCGCGGCCGACGGCCGCCTGGGCCGTCCAGACGAGCTGCTGGACCCCGACGCGCTCGGTGTCCGTCGGGAAGGTCGAGGGCCCGGGACCGGACAGGGTGACGGTGATGCCCGTCGTCGTCACGGCGAGGTCGACGAGGTCGACGCCGTCCCACAGCCCGAGGTAGCCGTCGGTGCCGACGGGGACCGACCCCATCGCCAGCGCGACGGCGGCCCGCGCGCGGGTGCGCTCGTCGGAGTCCCGGGTGACGCCGGGTGCCGTGAGCCACTCGCGGTACAGGCGCACCATCCGTGCCTCGTCCCCGATGGCGGCGGGGTAGTACACCGGGAGGGCGGCCGGCTGCCCGACGGGGGTACTTGCCGACGACGAGGGGGTCGGCGAGGGCGACGGTGCGGTCGGCGAGGGCGCGGGGCTGGTGGCGCTGGCCGTCGGTCGCGGCGACTCGGTGCCCGCGGGGACGCCGTCGCGGCGGTCCGGGAGGCCGAACCAGACGCCGGCGACGACGGCGAGCACCGCGGCCGCCGCGGCGAGCGGCATCCACCACCGGGTTCCGGCCGTGTGGGAGGGAGCGGTGCGCGCGAGGATCTCGGCGAGGCGGTCGCCGGGCTCGACGAGCTCGGCGCGCTCGTCGAGGGCGACCCGCAGGGCCTCGGCGGTGCGGTCGTCGTCGTTCATGTCCGTCCCGTCCCCGCGCGCAGGGCCGCCAGGCCCCGGCTCGCGTGCGTCTTGACCGATCCGGGTGAGATGTCCAGCGCCTCGGCGATCTGCGCCTCCCCGAGGTCGAGGTAGTAGCGCAGGACGAGGACCTCGCGCTGGCGCACGGGCAGGGTGGCCAGCGCACGCAGCAGCTCCTCGCGCGACAGCCCGGCCACGGCGGCGTCCTCCGCGCTCGTCGAGGTGCGCCGGGCGGGGTCGTCGGGGCCGCCGCGCACGGAGGCCGCCCAGCGCTCCTCGACGCCGCGGTGGCGAAGGGCGGAGCGGGAGGCGTTGAGGACGGCCCGCCGCAGGTACGCCGCCGCGGCGCCGCGGTCGCGCAGGCCGCCCCAGTGCCCGTGCAGCGCGACGAACGCGTCCTGGACGACCTCCTCGGCCTCGGCGGCGTCGTGGAGGAGCAGCCACGCGACGCGCACGAGCGGCTGCCAGTGCGAGGCGTACAGCTCCGTCACCGCCTCCTCGGCGGAGCGCGGCACGCCCAGCTCGCCCATGGTCGCCATTGTCACGTCAGGAGGACGCGCAGCCCACCGGTTCGGTTGACACGACCGGCGCGCTGAGGCGGCTCTCAGGCGGTCGGCGTCGTCGCGTGGCGCGCGAGGAAGGAGGCGATGGCGCCCGCGACCTCGTCGGTGTGCGTGACGGCGAGGGTGTGGCCGGCGCCCTCGACGACGACGCCCTCGGCCCCGGGGAACCATGCGGTGACGTGCTCGCGGACCTCCCGGAACCACGGCCCGCTCGCGCTGCCACCGACGTGGAGCACGGGTACCGCGATCTCGCGGGCGTCGTCCTCGGTGAAGTCCCATGCGAGCAGGGCCGGCAGGTCGGCCTCGAAGAAGGTGGGGGCGTCGCGCTCGAGGTCGGCGACCGCCCCCGGCAGGACGTGCTCGAGGTCCGCGCGCCACGCCGGCCCGCCGGTGAGGGTGCCGATCCGCTCCAGGGCCGCCTCGGGGGAGGCACGGTGCGCGGCGACGAGGTCGAGGCAGGCCGCGCGGAAGTCGGGTGCCGCCGGCACGAACACGGGCGGCGGCTCGGCGAGGACGAGGCCGAGGACCAGCTCGGGGCGGGTCAGGGCGAGCTCGAGCGCCACGGCGCCGGAGTACGACGCCCCGACGACGTGGGCGGGCGCTGCGCCGAGGGCCTCGAGGAGGGCGGCGAGGTCGGCGGCGTCGGCGCCGACCGAGCTGGGGTGGAGGGGCGGGCTGCTGCCGGCGTAGCCGCGTCGGTGGTACGTCACGACACGGTGCCCGCCGCCGGCCGCGAGCCGTCGTGCGAGGGGGACGAGCTCGTCGGCGGTGAGCGCCGTCGGCACGACCACGACCGGCTCGCCGGCGCCGACGTCGCTGACCTCGAGGAGGCCGTCCCGCACCTCGAGCAGCCGCCAGTCCGCCACCTCGTGCACCCCGCCATCGTCCAGCGTGACGGCCCGCCCGGCAACGACGCGGACCGGTAGGTTCGGGGCATGAGCGACACGCCTGCCGAGGACTGCCTCTTCTGCCGGATCGTCGCCGGCGGGATCCCCGCGACCGTGGTCGGCGAGACCGAGCACTCCCTGGCGTTCCGCGACATCGAGCCGGCGGCACCCACCCACGTCCTCGTCGTCCCGCGTCGTCACGTCCCGGACCTGGCGGCGCTCGCCGCGACGAGCGCCGACGAGCTCGCCGACCTCGTGGGCCTCGCCGCCGCAGTCGCCGACCGGGAGGGCGTCCCGGGCTACCGGCTCGTCGCGAACACCGGTGCCGCGGCCCAGCAGAGCGTCTTCCACGCCCACCTCCACGTCATCGGCGGGCGCGACCTCACCTGGCCCCCGGGCTGACCCGGCGCGTGGTCGAGGCGTTCTCGTGTGCCGTGCGTCGGTGCGGCCTCGTAGACTCGTCCCACGATGAGTGACGCCCATACCGACCAGCCCGGGAGCGCCGACGCGCAGCCCGGGCCGAGCCATCCCCACGTCCCCCAGCACACCGTCGTCGTCCCGCCCGACGTCCAGATGGTGACGCTCCTCGGTCCGCGCGACGAGATGCTCCGCACCATGGAGCGGCAGTTCCCGCACGTGCAGATCCACGTCCGGGGCAACGAGTTCCACATCTCGGGACCCAGCGCCGACGTCGCGCTCGTCGAACGGCTCATCGACGAGCTGCTCGACGTCATCGACGCGGGCCAGCCGCTCAACCGCGACGCCGTCGAGCGCTCGATCCAGATGCTGCGCGCACAGACCGTCGAGCGCCCCGCCGACGTGCTGACGATGAACATCGTCAGCAACCGGGGTCGCACGATCCGTCCGAAGACGCTGGGGCAGAAGCGCTACGTCGACGCCATCGACGCGAACACCGTCGTGTTCGGCATCGGTCCCGCGGGAACCGGCAAGACCTACCTCGCGATGGCCAAGGCGGTCGCGGCCCTGCAGGCCAAGCAGGTCAACCGGATCATCCTCACCCGCCCGGCCGTCGAGGCGGGGGAGCGGCTCGGCTTCCTCCCCGGCACCCTCAACGACAAGATCGACCCCTACCTGCGTCCGCTCTACGACGCGCTGCACGACATGGTCGACCCCGAGTCGATCCCGCGCCTCATGGCGGCCGGCACGATCGAGGTCGCCCCGCTGGCGTACATGAGGGGCAGGACGCTCAATGATGCGTTCATCATCCTCGATGAGGCGCAGAACACCTCGCCCGAGCAGATGAAGATGTTCCTCACCCGCCTCGGGTTCGGCTCGAAGATGGTCGTCACCGGCGACGTCACCCAGGTCGACCTGCCCGGCGGCACCCACAGCGGGCTGCGGGTCGTCCGCGACATCCTCACCGACCTCGAGGACGTCCACTTCGCCGAGCTCACGGCGTTCGACGTCGTGCGCCACCGCCTCGTCGGGGCGATCGTCGAGGCGTACGGCCGGTGGGACGACACGCAGCACACCCGCGGTCCGAAGCCGGACCGGAAGGGACCGCAGCGGTGAGCATCGACGTCCTCAACGAGACCGACGTCGTGCTCGACGAGCTCGAGCTCGTCAACATCTCGCGCTACGTCCTCGAGCAGATGCGGGTCCACCCGCAGGCCGAGCTGTGCATCCGGCTCGTCGACGAGGCCGCGATGGAGACCCTGCACGTGCAGTGGATGGACCTGCCCGGGCCCACCGACGTCATGAGCTTCCCCATGGACGAGCTGCGCCCGGGCCGCGACGGGGTCGAGCCGCAGGAGGGCATGCTCGGCGACATCGTCCTGTGCCCCACGGTCGCGGCGAGGCAGGCCCGCGAGGCCGGGCACGCCACCGAGGAGGAGCTCTTGCTGCTCACGACGCACGGCATCCTCCACCTCCTCGGCTTCGACCACGCCGAGCCCGACGAGGAGAAGGAGATGTTCGAGCTGCAGCGCCAGCTGCTGCTCACCTTCCTCGCCACCCGCGGCCGGCCCACGGCCTGACCGCGCGCCAGGACTCCCCATGACCGGACTCGTCACCGCCGCGGTGGTCGCCACCCTCGTCGCCTTCGTCATCTCCACGGCCGAGGCCGCCTTCCAGCGGATGTCGCGCACCCGCGCCCACGAGCTGCTCGAGGAGGGGCGCCCCGGCGCTCGCGCCCTCGTGCGGGTCGTGGGCGACACCGCGGCCTACCTGTCGGTGCTCTCGTTCGTGCGCGTCATCGCCGAGTCGACGGTCGCGGTGATGGTCACCCTCGCCGTCACCGACTTCGTCGACGGCACCGTCCAGGGCTTCCTCGTCGCCATCGGGATCATGGCGCTGATCTCGTTCGCCGTCGTCGGGGTCTCGCCCGGGACGCTCGGCGTCCAGCACAGCACGCGGGTCGCGCTGGCGGCGGCACCGACGACGGTGTGGGTGCGCCGCGTCCTCGGGCCGTTCTCGCGGCTGCTCATCGCCATCGCCAACGCCATCACCCCGGGCAAGGGGTTCCGTGACGGGCCCTTCGAGAGCGAGGCCGAGCTGCGCGACCTCGTCGACCTCGCCCGCGACTCCGCGCTCATCGAGGCCGACGAGCGGGAGATGCTCCACTCCGTCTTCGAGCTCGGCGACACGATCACCCGAGAGGTCATGGTGCCGCGCACCGACATGGTCGCCATCGACGAGGACCGCGTGTGCCGCCAGGCGATGAGCCTGTTCCTGCGCTCGGGGTTCTCGCGGATCCCGGTGCTCGGGCGCGACGTCGACGACGTCGTGGGGCTGCTCTACCTCAAGGACGTCATCCGGCGCACCAACGCCGACCCGAAGGCCGGCTCGGTGCCCGTCACCGAGGTCATGCGCCCGATGCCGTTCGTCCCCGAGAGCAAGCCGGTCGACGACCTGCTCCGCGAGATGCAGCTGGACCAGACCCACTTCGCCGTCGTCGTCGACGAGTACGGCGGCACCGCGGGCCTGGTGACGATCGAGGACATCCTCGAGGAGATCGTCGGCGAGATCACCGACGAGTACGACCGCGAGGCACCCGAGGTCGAGGACCTCGGCGACGGGCGCGTCCGGGTCGCGGCGACGATGCACGTCGACGACCTCGCCGAGCTGTTCGACGTCGACCTCGACGAGGACGCCGTCGACACCGTCGGTGGCCTCATCGGCAAGACGATCGGACGGGTACCGATCCTCGGGTCGACCTGCGAGGTCGCCGGCCTGCGGCTCACCGCCGAGCGGATGTCGGGACGGCGGCACCGCATCGCCACCGTCATCGTCGAGCGGGTCGAGCCGGTGACGGTCGAGCCCGCCGAGGTCGAGGAGAGGGTCGGATGACGGGGGTCGGGCCGGACGGGTTCGTCGCCGGGTTCGCGTGCCTCATCGGGCGTCCGAACGCGGGCAAGTCGACGCTGACGAACGCGCTCGTCGGGCAGAAGGTCGCCATCACGTCGAGCAAGCCGCAGACGACGCGGCACACGATCCGGGGCATCGTCACCACCGCGTCGAGCCAGCTCGTCCTCGTCGACACCCCCGGCCTGCACAAGCCGCGCACGCTGCTGGGGGAGCGCCTCAACGACCTCGTCCGCGAGACGCTGCTCGAGGTCGACGTCATCGGGTTCTGCGTCCCGGCCGACCAGCGGATCGGCCCCGGCGACCGGTTCATCGCCGCCGAGCTCGCCGAGCTCGGGCGGGGCAAGCGCACGCCGGTGGTCGCCATCGCGACGAAGTCCGACACGGTCGACCGCGAGCGGCTGGCCGAGCACCTCATCGCCCTGGACCAGCTCGGCGACTGGGCCGACATCATCCCCTGCTCCGCGACCCGCGGGGACCAGGTCGAGGAGGTGGCCGACGTCCTCTCGGGACACCTGCCGCCCTCGCCCGGCCCGCTCTACCCGGACGGCCAGCTCACCGACGAGCCGGAGGCGGTGATGATCGCCGAGCTGGTCCGCGAGGCCGCGCTGGAGGGCGTCCGCGACGAGCTGCCGCACAGCCTCGCGGTCGTCGTCGAGGAGATGGTCCCGCGCGAGGGCCGCCCACCCGACAAGCCGCTCCTCGACGTGCGGGTCAACGTCTTCGTCGAGCGCGACAGCCAGAAGGCGATCGTCATCGGGCGCGGCGGGTCCCGCCTGCGCGAGGTCGGGACGAACGCGCGCCACGGCATCGAGGCGCTGCTCGGCCAGCGGGTGCACCTCGACCTCCACGTCAAGGTCGCCAAGGACTGGCAGCGCGACCCCAAGCAGCTCGGCCGGCTCGGGTTCTGACGCGCACCGTCGGCGTATCAGCGGTGCGCTGACCTGCTCCTCCTTGCCGAGGGGCTCGGCACGGGTGAACCATGAGGAGCCCCCTGAGTCGGAGGTGCGGTCATGGGTGACGGCCCGGCGAACGCGGAGACGACCGGTCTCCTCGGACACGACCTGAGTGCGGTGCCACCCGAGGAGGTCCGCTTCGCGGTCGTCCTCAACGGCGGGGTGTCGCTCGCCGTGTGGATGGGCGGGGTCGCCCTCGAGCTGGACCAGCTGGCGAAGGCCCGGCGACGAGAGGTCCCCGTCTACGACCTGCTCCTCGCCATGACCGGGTGCTCGGCGCGGGTCGACATCGTCAGCGGGACGTCTGCGGGCGGGGTCAACGGGGCGGCCCTGGCCCTCGCCCAGGTCAACGAGCTCGCGGACCTGTCCCAGCTCCGGGACGTCTGGGCGGAGCAGGGACGCATCGAGGCCCTGCTCCGCCAGCCCGTGTCGGGCTCGCCGGCCTCCCTGCTCAAGGGCGACGAGCACTTCCTCCCCGCCCTGACCGCGGCGATGGCCCGCCTGGCCTGGCCGAACGAGATCGTGCCGGCGGACCGGGCCCCGATGGACCTCACGATGATGACGACGCTGCTCAACCCCACGCAGAAGGTCACCGTCGACGCCCTCGGGCAGCGGCTGCCCCAGGCGGTGCACAGTGCGTCGTTCCGGTGGACCCGGTCCGCCGACGGGTCCGGGCACCGGGACCCGTTCGACGCGTCCCACATCCAGGTCACCGCGGCCGAGCTCGCCCTCGCGGCGCGCAGCTCGTCCAGCTTCCCCGTCGCCTTCGAACCGAGCTACGTGCCCGTCAACGCCCCGGCGCCCGTCGGGCGGCCCGAGGCGCGGCTCCCCGATCTCGGGGCACGAGCGAGGGAGTGGGCCGACCGGGGGCGGGACTGCTCGCGCTTCGTCGTCGACGGTGGCGTGCTCGCGAACACCCCGACCCGCCAGGCCCTCGAGGCGATGCAGAGGATGCCCGCCGACGGGCCCGTGCGCCGGGTCATGCTGCTCGTCTACCCCCACGCCCCCGCCCCCGCCGAGGTCCCGGCGGACGACCGGCTGGCGGCGCCGACCCTCACGAAGACGCTCGCGGGCGTGCTGGGGGCGCTGTCCGCCCAGGGCAGCCGGACCTTCGTCGAGGAGGTGTCGGCACACAACCTGCACGCCTCCGCCCGCCGTGGCACGCGCAGCGAGATCCTCGACCGCGTCACCTCGCGGGACGAGCGGGACGAGCGGGACGAGCGGGACGAGCGGGACGGCGCGGACGAGCTGGAGCGGATCGCGGGCAGCCTGTTCACCCACTACCGGTGGCTGCGTCGCAGCCAGGCCTCGCGGACGCTGGCCGGGTGGCTGCTGGACGCCGGACCCCTGACGGTCGGGTGGGACCGCGAGCCGTGGGACGTCGAGCGGGTCCGTGCCGAGGCGGAGGTGGCCCAGGTCGAGGGCGTGGAGGTCGTGGGCCAGTCCGCCCGGGGGCTGCCCTACGTGCCGGCCCGGTTCCCGACCCGGACGGACCCGGAGCGGAACGACGTCTGGGCGTGGGGGCACACGACGGCCATCGGGCTCGCCGACGCCGTCAACGAGATCCTGCGTGACCTCGCCTGGGTCGTCCCCGAGGACGAGCCGGGGAGGACGAGCGAGGCCCGGGCCACGATCGTCGCCGCACGGAGGACGGTGTCGACGACGCTGCGGACGCTGCACCAGTCCCGCACGGACATGGACGCGGTGTGGCTCCTCGACCCGCTGGTCACGATGCGGCCCGACCGGAACTACTGGAGGCTGCGGCTGAGCGCGTACGCACGGTGGATGGCGGGGGGCGAGGACCAGCCGGTGCGCGCGGCCCTCACGCGGGTGCTCGACGCGGAGCGCGACCGTCTGCGCGGGCACGCGGCGGGGGAGGAGGACGTCGCGGAGGCCGAGCGGCGGCGACAGCGAGCCGCCGACCTCGTCCTGCGGGGGAGTGCGGGGGAGGTCGGGGCGACCGTGCGTCAGTGCGTGGACACCGTCATCACCTGCCTGCTCGACGTGCTGCCGATCCTTCGCACGTACTGTCGGTACGACGCCGCCCAGTCGCCCCTCCAGCAGAGCCTGGGTGTCCGCCAGCAGCTCGAGCGGTGGCGCGACCTGCTGGCCCCGACCGACCGGCTCGAGTCGGCGGACCGGCTCCTGACGACCCTCCTGCACCTGGAGGTCGCGAGCGTCACCCTCGGCGACGGCACACCCAGCGGCCTGACCATCCCCGTCGAGCTGGTCCAGGTCTCGGCGCAGACCGAGAACGCGTTCGCGACGTACAGCCGCACGGGTGACGAGAAGCTCGGCGGGTGGTCGGTCAACCGGTTCGGGGGCTTCCTCAAGCGGTCGTGGCGCGTCAACGACTGGACATGGGGCCGGCTGGACGCGGCGTCGGCGCTGTGCCGCACGGTGCTCGACCCGGCGCGGGTGCGTCGCACCGCCGTGCTCGCCGGGTACCTGGACAGCGGCTCCTCACCGGCCGCGCTCGCGCAGCAGACCCTCGACGAGCTCGTGGTGACGCTCTTCCCGGGGAGCCCCCTCGATGGTGACGCCCGCTTCGCGTACCACCGGCAGGAGGCGCTCCGCGAGCTCACCACCGCCTTCACCGTCGCGGTGCCGCGCGAGGAGCTCCCGGCCACGATGCCCTCGCTCGCCGCGCTCTTCGCGTGGGCACGCCAGCTCGACCTCATCCCCCAGGAGGTGTCGGCCCTGGCCGCCGCCGTGCGCCAGGACGACGTCGAGGGGGCCAGCCCCCGGTCGCGGGGCAAGGCGATGCTCGAGGCGGAGCGGCCGCTCCTGACCCGGTTGGACCGGGCCCTCGGTGAGGACCGACCGGTGTCGGCCCAGGACCGCGTCCGACTCCTCACCGCCTTCGACCGGGCCGGGGTGGGGCGGGAGGACCTCGCCGTCGAGGCGTCGAGCGACCTGGTCATCCGGAGCGCGTCGACGGCGGGGACGGTGACGACCTCGGTGCTCGACTCCCCGGCCTCCGGTCTGGCGGCGGTCCGCCCGGTGACCAAGGTGCTGCGGGGCGGGATGCTCGTCGTGCACTGGCTGGTCGTCGGGCTGACCTCGCGCAGCGTCGTCCCGCGGACCCTCGCGATGCTCGGGCTCGCCCTCGGCGCCGTCCTGCTCGTCGCCTCGCTGCTCGGCGCCCTGCCGGAGTCCTGGTCCGGCCCCGCGTCGCTCATCGGCATCTCGTGCCTGCTGGCGGCCTTCGCGTTCGGGGCGCTGCGCACCGGGACCGTGCTGCACGGGCTCGTGCTCATCAGTCCGATCGTGCCGCTGCTCACCTACGCCTACGCCCTGCCCGACGGCACGGCCGGGGACGGCACGGCTCCCGAGGGCGCGGTGTCGGCGACCCGCGGTGCCGTCACCCTCACGGCGATGGCGGGACTCGTGCTCGGCCTGTTCCTCCTCGGCAGCCTCCCGGCCTCGCACGGCAGCGTCTGGGACGCCCTCGGCCGCCTCGGCGAGCGCCGCGGGCTGCCCCCGACGGACACCCAGGACCTCAAGGCGCTCGACCGGCTGCGGGTCGGCGCGCGACGGCGGGCGACGGCGGTGTGGCGTTCGCTGCCGTCGGTCGGCCTGCCGCTGGTCGTGGTCGCCCTGCCCGTCTTCCTCGCCTGGGGGATCTCGCGGCTGAGCGCCGAGTGGGTCCAGGAGGAGCTGCTCCGGGCGCGCGGCTGGATCACCTGGCTGAGCCTCGCCGCCCTCGTCGTCGGAGCCGCGGCCGCCTTCCTCTTCGGTGACCTGCTCCGCCCCATCGGGCGCAGGGTCGCCGGTGGTGGACCGGAGGCCGAGGACGCGGCCTCGGTCGACGCCGGGGCCGAGGACCCCGCGCCCGAGTGGGTGTACGGGGTGCTGGCCGACCCGCTGGCGGTCGCGGCCTCGTGGGCCGTGCTCTACGGAGGGATGTACCTCCTGGTGGCGAACGTGGTCCTGTGGCGTGGCTTCGACGTCCCGCCCGGGGAGGCTGCGGAGACGTGGCTGGTGGCGATCGTCGTCACGGCGCTCGTCCTCGGCCTCGTCCTCACGGCGATCTACCCGCTGTTCGTCCCGCTGCGCGTCCTGCGGCGGCACGAACGCCGTGAGCTGGAGCGCGACGCCGTCACGTCCACCCGGCCCGGTCTCCGGCGGCCACGTGCGAGCCAGGACCGCGACGAGGAGTCCAGGCGGCGAGGCGCCTACGCCGTCGACCTCGCCGAGCGCGGGGTCGGGTACCGATGGCTCGTGTCGCGCGACGCGGTCCACCGGCAGCCCGCGCTGACCGCGCGAGGAGCCGAGCTCCTCCGACGGCTCGACGAGGCCCTCGACCCCGGCCCCCACCGCGGGCTGCGCTGGCGGCTCGAGCGGGTGCTCTGGCGGTTCCGGAGGCCGAAGGTCGGCCAGCACCGAGGACCCGGTCACGCCTGACCCGCTGGCCGGGGCGTCAGTAGGCGGCGCCGGTGATGAGCCCGATGGCGTGGGTGCGGCTGCGGGCGCCGAGGCGGCGGACGATCTCGGCGACCTCCGCGGAGACGGTGCGGACCGAGACCCCGAGCGCCCGGGCGATCTCGCGGTCGCTCGCACCGGCGGTGAGGTGGAAGGCGACCTGCACCATCCGGCGCGTGAACGGCGGGTCCTCGCCGGGCGCGATGGCCGGTTCGGCCGAGCGCCAGGCGGCGTCGAAGACGCGGACCGCGGCGGCGACGACGCGCCCGTCGGTCGACTCCCAGACCGAGGTCACCGGCGTGACGCTGTGCGGCTCGCCGACGAAGATCCGGGCGCCGTCGACGACGAGCATGCTGTCGACGACGTGACCGACCCGCAGGTAAGGGTGGTGGTGGCTCGCCAGCAGCGGCAGGCGGGTCAGCGCCCGCCCGGAGGTGAGGTAGCGCAGGTCCATCGCCGGGCGGTGTCGCAGCTCGGCGAAGGGCCGTGCGACGCCGACCTGGGTCCAGGACGGCACGAGGGTCATGTGCCACACGCTGTGCCGGACCCGCTGGGCCACGGCGGCGGCCGCGGTGGCGTAGGCCGTCTCGACCGCGCCGAGGGCCCGCAGCCGGGGGTCTCCGGCAGCGACGAGCTCGTGGACCCAGGTGAAGAAGGCGCGGGCCTCCTCGCCGTCGTCCGGGCCGCCGGCGGGGCTCACGCGTCGCTCCCGGCCATGAGGGCGACGGCGTGGGTGCGGTTGCGCGCACCACACCAGTCGACGACGCGGCGGACGGCGACCTGCACGGTCCGTGCGCCGATCCCGAGGCGGGCGGCGATCTCGGCGTCGGTGTCCCCGTCCATCATCGCGAACGCGACCTCGAGGGACCGGGCGTCGAGGAGGGGGAGGAGCGCGACGTCCTCGACCGGTGTGGCCCGCTCCCACAGCCCGAGGAAGGTCTCGGCCGCCGCTCGCACGACCTCGGCGTCCTCGGTGCGCCAGTAGTCGGGTCCCTGGGGCCCCGCGCGCCGCCCGCGCACGAGGAGGACGTCGTCGGCGAGCAGCAGCGCTCCGGCGAGGGGGGTCACGCGGCCGGGGGCGCCCTCGAGGTGGTACATCGAGGGCAGCAGCCTCACGCGCAGCCCGGCGGGGGAGATGAGTCCCCGGCAGTCCACTCCCTGGGCGACGGCGTCGGCGGTCATCCGGTGGCCGCGGCGCATGCTGCCGATCGACGGGTTGTCCGAGGTGCTCCAGACGCGGCGGTGGGTGACCTCGGGGAGACGGTTGACGTGCTCGGTGGTCGCGGCCCCCGTGCCGATCAGGTGGAAGGCCCGGTCGCCGGCGGCGATGCGTCCGTGGACCTCGTCGAAGAAGGCGGCCCCTCCCGACCTCGTCGTCCGTCCCTCGTCGACGCCCGCCACGCGTCCGCTCTCCCGTCGTCGTTCCGCGGCCCATCGCCGCAGGTTGCGGGCCCAAGAGTAGTGGGCCCGGGCGCGCGGGGGTGGCGGGGGAGCGCGCCGCTGGAGGCCGCGCGGGCGGTGGCGCCGCCGCGGCACGGACACATCGACCCCTCCGGTCCGACGCGTCCGTGCCGCGGGCCGTCGGTGCAGCAGCGGTGGGCTCCCCCGAGGGGCCCACCGCATCCGACGGCTGGCCGCGGATCCCCCGGACACGCCGGTGGGGCACGACGCGTCCAACTGTGCGAGTCCTGTGTCCGCGGCGCCACCCGGGTTGCGAGAACTCGCAGTCCCGTCGTCGCCGGCGGGCCCGTCGGGTGGGGACGGCCCGGATGGTGAGCGTGGACGCCGCCCCTGCGACCGGCTCCTAGACTGGGGCCATGCGAGTCGGAGTCTTCGGGGCCACCGGACAGGTCGGCACCGTCATGCGCACCCTCCTCGACGAGCGGGGCTTCCCGGTCGACGAGATCCGCTACTTCGCGTCAGCGCGATCCGCGGGCAGCACGCTGCCGTGGAAGGGCGAGGACGTCGTCGTCGAGGACACGGCGACGGCCGACTTCTCCGGCCTGGACGTCGCGCTGTTCTCCAACGGTGGCTCGACCTCGAAGGAGTGGGCGCCGCGGGTCGCCGCGGCGGGCGCGACGGTCGTCGACAACAGCAGCGCGTGGCGCAAGGACCCCGAGGTGCCGCTCGTGGTGTCCGAGGTGAACGCCGACGACCTCGACGACATCCCCAAGGGCATCGTCGCGAACCCCAACTGCACGACGATGGCCGCGATGCCGGTCCTCAAGCCGCTGCACGACGCGGCCGGTCTCGTGCGGCTGCACGTGAGCAGCTACCAGGCGGTGTCCGGCTCCGGTGGCGTGGGCCTCACCGAGCTCGACTCCCAGCTGCGCGGCGGCTACGCGGCCGGCGACCCGAAGGAGCTCGCCCTCGACGGGTCGGCCCTCGCCCTGCCGGCGCCGCAGGTGTACGCCGTGCCGGTCGGGTTCAACGTCGTCCCGCTCGCCGGGTCGATCGTCGACGACGGCTCGCTCGAGACCGACGAGGAGCAGAAGCTGCGCAACGAGTCGCGCAAGATCCTCCACGTCCCTGACCTCCGGGTCTCGGGCACGTGCGTGCGTGTGCCGGTGTTCAGCGGTCACTCGCTCGCGATCCACGCCGAGTTCGCCGACGACATCGACCCCGAGCAGGCCCTCGCCCTCCTCGCGAAGGCGCCCGGGGTCGTCGTCACGGACGTGCCGAACCCGTTGCAGGCGACGGGTCGCGACGAGGTGTTCGTCGGCCGGGTCCGCCGTGACCAGGCGGCTCCCGACGGCAAGGGCCTCAACCTGTTCGTCGTCGGGGACAACCTGCGCAAGGGCGCCGCGCTCAACGCGGTCCAGATCGCCGAGGAGCTGCTCAAGCGCCGCTGAGCCTCCTCGGCTCGGCCGGTCCCCGTCAGAAGGGTGGTTCGTCGGGGACGTGGCGCCTGCCGGGACTCGTGGTGCGCCGACAGCGCCGGTGCGGGTCGAGGACGGTGATGGTGTCGGCGGGGCGGATGACGCTGACTCGGCCTGCGCGCCCGTTCGTGGTGCGGCGGGTCCGGGCGGGCAGGGTGGTCAGGTCGGGTCCGAGGAGGTGCTCGAGCGCGTACTCGAGGTGGCTGAACCGGTCGGGTGGGGTGGCCCGTGGTGCGGGGGTGCCGGGTCGGTCGCTGGCGGC
>NZ_JBKOFW010000008.1:0-92940 GCF_046764005.1 Oryzobacter faecalis
GAGGAGGTCGGCGGCGTCGATCGCGACGTGACCCGGGGCGCGGACGACCTCGGTGATCGTGCCGTCCTCGGCCCACTCGCCCTCGACCGCCGCCAACGCCGCGATCGCGCCGTCCTGCACCGCGGCCGCGGCGTTGGCCACCGCCTGCGCGGCCGCGACGACGCAGGCCAGCTCCTCACGGGTCGCGGCGGTTCGCAGGGTCAGCTCGGCCAGTTCGGTGGACATCGACGCAAGGACGGCGGCCACGTCATGGTCGACGGCTGCGCCCATGACGTCGGCGCTCTGCCCGTGCTGGCTGTTCATGGCTCCCCCTTCCCCTGTGGGATCGAGCCTACCCGTTCAATACAGTTCGCACAAGTGTTCGAGTCTGCGAATGTCGCTGCATCACAGGCAAATTGGTGCGGTCCGTGCCTCGCGAGCACCGCGGTGAGGCACCTTCGGAGCGCAACCCCCTGCACTCCCATCCGCAGCGTCTAAGACGGGATCCCCCGAGAAGCCGGGCAGCCCGCGACACCGGCGCCGCGTCCTCGACCACGCATGAGCGCCGAACGGAGACGACCGGAGGAGGGTCAGCCCTTGAGGACGACCACCGTGTCGGCGACCTTGTCGTGCAGGGTCTGCCGCTTGGGGTCCCACAGCAGCCACGCGGGGTCGATGACGTTCAGCACCGTCGCCGCGACCCCGAGCAGCGGCACGAACGACATCGCGGACGCGAGCAGCGAGACGACCTGGCGCCGTAGCGCCGTGACGAGGCCGACCGGCTCGCCGTCACCCACCCGGCGCACCACCGTCCCGAGCAGCATCTTGCCCGGGGTCGCCGACTTCCAGGTGAGGAAGGCGACCTCGTAGACCAGGGTCACGACGAGGCTGACGACCGCCAGCGGGAGGATGGCCTCGGTGAAGTCGGTGACGAACGCACCCGCATCCGGCTGGGCGCCACCGCGAGCCGCGTTCGCGGCCTCGTCGACGTAGCGGTCGAGGACGCCCAGGGCGTCGCCCAGCCACGGGATCGCGACGATGACGCCGAGCGCACTGGCGATGACGGAGTCGAGGATCCGGGCGAGCAGCCGGCGCCACCACTCGGCGAGGACGGCGCCGTCGGGGAGGACGTCGGTGCGCGCGCCCATCGGACCCCCGTAGGGCGAGGCGCTGCCCCAGCCCTGCGGTGCGTTGCCGCCGGCCGGGGCGCGGCCACCCGGGGGCGTCCACCCGGACGAGCCGCCGGAACCGGCAGCCGGACCACCGGCGGCCCCACCACCGGTGACCGGCGGCTGGGGCTGGACGGCACGACCGATCGTCGACTGCTCCGCGGTCGGCGACCGTCGCGGGTTGGTGTGCGAGGTCCACACGATCCCGTCGAAGTACCGGAGCAGCTGGGGGTCGTCGGGGTCGTCGTACCAGCCCGGTCCGGTGGGGGTCTCGCTCATGGGGTCAGGGTCTCACGCACACCTGACCGCTCCGTGGCGCACCCCGTCTCCCGGTGTCGTGCCCGCTCGACGGACCCCTCGATGCCGCGGCCGCCGGGCCGTGGACGGCAGCGGCCGTTGACCCGTGCCCGGACGGGGCGGACGATCGACGGATGGCGCTGCGGCTCGGTCCCCACCTCATGTCCCTCACCGGCGAGCTGCGCTGGGAACCGGTGTCGCGTCGGGTCCGCGCCGACCTCGGCGGACTCCCTGTCCTCGACACCACCGACGCGGTGCTCGTGTGGGAGCCGCGCCGCGTCGTGCCGATGTACGCCGTCCCGCCGGAGGACGTCGCCGCCACCCTCGTCCCCCGTGACGCGACACCGCTGCCCGACCGCGCCCCGCCGGTCCTCGGGCCGGTCAACTTCGGCTGGCACACGACGCCCGGGCAGGCGTACGACGTCGTCGCCGGCGACCGGACCCTCGAGGACGCGGCGTTCGCCCCCGACGACCCGGACCTCGGGGGCCGCGTCGTCGTCGAGTGGGCGCCCTTCTCGTGGGTCGAGGAGGCCCACCCGGTGACCGGCCACCCGCACGACCCCTTCAAGCGGATCGACCTCCTGCCCAGCGACCGGCACGTCGTCATCCGGTTCGACGGGCGCGTCCTCGCCGACACGCGGCGTGCGGTCGCCCTCTGCGAGACCCACATCCCCACGCGGTGGTACCTCCACCACGACGACGTCGTCACCGACCTGCTCGTCGGGAGCGGTTCCACCTCCACGTGCGCCTACAAGGGCCACGCGTCGTACGTGTCCCTGGACCCCGCCGCGTTCCCCGACGCGGGCCCCGCGGGCGAGGACATCGCCTGGACCTACCGCCACCCTCTCGACGAGGTCGCCGCGATCCGCGGGATGCTCGCGTTCTGGAACGAGCGGGTCGACCTCGAGCTCGACGGCGTCGTCGTCCCGCGGCCGGTCACGCCGTGGTCGTCCCTGCGCGACGCACAACGCTTCTAGGAGGCCGCGCACGTCGCCGCGAGGGCGACCACCTCGTCGGCCACCTCCCCCGGCTCGAGCAGCAGGTGGAGGTGCAGCGCACCGGCCAGCACGTGGACCGGCCAGCCCCACGACCGTGCACGCCCGACCTCCTCGGCATAGGTCCCGCCGAACGCGAGGTAGCCACTGCGGCGCCCACGCCATCCCTCCGGGGCCCCGAGCCGGGAGCGCGCGTACGAGAGGGGGACCCGGGGCTCATCGGCACGGATCCGCTCCAGCAGAACGGGATCCGGCACGACGGGGGCGATGTCCTCCTCGTCCCACCAGCGCGTCCACGGTGGAAGGAAGGCATCGTCGTCGGCCATCGCGGCGAGGGCGTCGAGCAGGGCCGCGGGCGCGAGCGTGGCGTCGCCGGAGTCGGGAGGCAGCGCCGCATCGGCATAGAGGACGACGGCCCCGGGCGGCGCGACGGCCGCCGCGTACCGCCCGGCGTTGCTGTGGGCGACGACGACGTCGGGCGAGGCCCGGGCGGCGTCGGCACCGAACGCGTCCAGCACCGCCGCGGCATCCAGGGGCGCGGCGGGAGGTGACGAGACGGCGACGCCCCACCCGCGGCGCCCGAGGGCGTCCGCGAGCGGGGCGTACACGTGGGTCGGCAGGAACGGGCTGGGGAGGACGAGGGCGGACGTCACCGCCCCATCATCCGTCGCCGCGCGGCCCCCCGCCCGCGACGGGCGAGCTCAGAGGTTGCCGCGCTTGTCCTGCTCGCGCTCGATGGACTCGAAGAGCGCCTTGAAGTTGCCCTTGCCGAAGCCGAGCGAGCCGTGTCGCTCGATGACCTCGAAGAAGACGGTCGGGCGGTCGCCGAGCGGCTTGGTGAAGATCTGGAGCAGGTAGCCGTCCTCGTCGCGGTCGACGAGGATCCTGCGCGACTTCAGCTCCTCGATCGGCACGCGCACCTCACCGATGCGCGCGCGCAGCTCGGGGTCGTCGTAGTAGGCGTCGGGGGTGTCGAGGAACTCCACACCCTCCTTCCGCAGCTCGTCGACGGTGCGCAGGATGTCGTTGGTCGCCAGCGCGAGGTGCTGGGCGCCCGGGCCGCCGTAGAACTCGAGGTACTCGTCGATCTGGCTCTTGCGGGCCGCGATCGCCGGCTCGTTGAGGGGGAACTTCACGCGGTGGTTCCCGTTGGCGACGACCTTGCTCATCAGCGCCGAGTAGTCGGTGGCGATGTCGTCGCCGATGAACTCGGCCATGTTCACGAAGCCCATGACCCGGTTGTAGAACGAGACCCACTCGTCCATCTTCCCGAGCTCGACGTTGCCGACGATGTGGTCGAGCGCCTGGAACAGTCGCTTGGGGGCGCCCTCGCGCTTGGCGTAGGTCGAGGACGCGGCGACGTAGCCGGGGAGGTACGGACCGTCGTAGGTGACACCGTCGACCTGACGCTGCACCAGCGTGTGGCGGGTCTCGCCGTACGTGGCGATGGCCGCCACGCGAACCGTGCCGTGCTCGTCGGTGAGGTCCTCCGGCTCCTGGAGGACGCGGGCGCCGGCACGGCGGGCCTGCTCGATGCAGCGGTCGACGTCGGGGACCTCGAGGGAGATGTCGACGACGCCGTCACCGTGCTTGGCGTGGTGGGCGACGAGCGGGCTGTCGGCCGTGACCGCGCCCTTGACGACGAAGCGGATGGAGCCGGACTTGAGGACGAACGCCTTGTGGTCGCGCACGCCGTGCTCGGGTCCGGTGTAGCCGACGAGCTCCATGCCCCACGCGGACTGGTAGTAGTGCGCGGTCTGGGTGGCGTTGCCGACGACGAAGACGATGGCGTCCCAGCCGGTGACCGGGAACGGGTCCCGGGTCTCGTCGTAGTCGACGAGGCCGACGAGCTGCTTGAGCTGCTGGAGGTCCAGGCCCGCCTGGCGCTCCTGCTCGGTGAGGTCGAGGTGGCTGGGAGACGTCGTCGTCGTGTCGGTCATGCCGACACTGTGGGCGAGGCGGGCAGCCTGTGCAACGGGAGCGGTTTCGGTTGGTCAGGATGCCCAGACACTTGTCGGGCGGGGTGGGCATGACGAACAATGTGACCATGGCTCGCCAGACCGGCGTCGACGACCTCGACGCCCGCCTCATCGCCCTGTTCACCGCCGACCCGCACGTCGGCGTCCTCGGGGCGTCCCGCACGCTCGGCGTGGCGCGGGGCACCGTCCAGGCCCGGCTGGACCGACTCCAGGAGCGCGGCGTCATCAAGAGCTTCGCACCGCAGGTCGACACCGGCGCCCTCGGCTACCCGGTCACCGCCTTCTGCACGCTCGAGATCCGGCAGCGGCAGGGCCATGCGCCCGTCGTCGCCCACCTCTCGGCGATCCCCGAGGTGCTCGAGATCCACTCGATCACCGGCGTCGGCGACCTCGTCGTGCGGATCGTCGCCCGCGACAACGCCGACCTGGGCCGCGTCATCGACGAGATCATCGACGACACGCACGTCCTGCGGGCGAACACCGCGATCTGCCTCGTCACCCACCTCGACCACCGCACCGGACCCCTCGTCGACGCGGCGGCGAGGAGTGCGCCCGACACCCCCTGACCCCGACCGCGCGGCGTCAGGACTCGAGGGCCTGCATGAGGGCGAACGGCAGGTAGATCCCCGCGATGAGCAGCACCCACGCGAGGACGAGCACGCCGTAGCCCTTCGCCACGCTCGGGTCGCGCTCGCGGATGGCACGCAGCCGGCGACGGTGGCCGTGGACGGTGAGGGCGAACGAGGCGCCGAAGAACAGCAGCGCCAGCAGCGGCTCCCACCGCTCGCTGAGCACCGACACCCCGACGAACACCGCGGAGAAGCTCACCGCGGCGGCGTAGAGCAGCAGCGTGGGACGCAGCAGGGCCCACTTCTCGAGGTCGCGGGCGTCCTCGCGGGCCGCCGGCGCCGAGGCACCCTCGGGACGCACCGGATCGCTCACCAGGTGCCCCCGGTCGGCGGGGCGGGCCGCGTGGGCGGCGGCGGAGGGGGCGGCGCGGCACCCGGGCCGTCGACGTCGCTCCAGTCGCCGGGATCACCGTCGGCGTCGCGCAGGGTCGCGACCGAGCGGTAGGCCTCGCGGAACTCGGGGTCCTCCCGCTCGAGCCGGTCGACGGTCTCGCGCAGGGTGCCGGTGACCTCGGCGCGCACCGCCACGGCGCTCGGGTGCGAGTCGCGGCCGGAGACGACGTCACGCCAGGTCGTCTCGCCCCGGTCGAGGCGACGCTGCAGCTCCTGGCGCTCCGGCCCGAGCTCGCCGGAGCGCGCGGCCCGGTCGTACTCCTCGCGCGAGTTCTCGCTCTCGGCGGCGCGCACCTCGGTGCGGATGGTCTCGAGCGCGGCGTTCACCTCGTCGACCTGCTGCTCGATGCCGGCGAGGAGGTCCTCGAGCTCGCGCGCGCTCTGCTGCATCTCGATGAGGAGCTCGTCGGCCTCGCGCTCGACGCTGCCGCGGTGGCTGTCGGTCATCGGTCCCGTCCTGTCAGAAGCCCGCGTCTGCGGTGTCGTCGGCGTGGTTGCCCGCGGAGGCCTGCCGGGCCGCCACGACCGGCAGCATGAAGAAGGTGTTCATCACCTTCCACAAGGTGGCCATGACCGCGCACGCCTTGAAGATGGGTGGGAGGACGTCGCTGAGGCTGTCGATGAGCCGCACGGCGTGACGGATCGTCTCGACCGCCTTGCGCAGGCCACCGCCGAGGGTGATGAGCTCCTTGAGGAACTTGGCGACCGTCATCGACAGCAGGATCTCCTCGACGATCGACAGTGCCGACGCCACGGCCGCGACGATCGACTTGGTCGCCGCGAGCATGTTGCCGAGCTGGCGCTCCATGAGCCGCAGCGCCTGCGCCTGCTTGGCGTGACCGCGGGCCATCTCGCCGAGCTTGTCCTCGGCGCGGGTGGCGGCCGGGGCGACCCACGTCGAGGCGACCGAGCCCTTGAGCGTGCGGTAGTTCTCGGCGATGACGTCGATGCCGCTGGCGAGCCGGCCCCACGTGTTCTTCATGTCGTCGATCGAGTTGAAGTCGCCGGCGATGGGTTTCATGATCAGCTCGAGGAGGGAGAAGCCGAGCTTCTCGCACATCCACTCGATGCCCTGGAGGATCAGGCCGCAGTTGCCCTTGATCTCGTCGATCATCCGCCCGTAGGCGTCGCTGCCCTCCGACGCCCTGAGGAACGCGCTGGGGTCCTGGATCGCGATGGCGCTCACTTGCCGTACCGCCTCTCGAACTCCTCGTAGTCGTCGATGTCCTCGCTCGCGTCGGACGCGTCCTGGCCGGCCTGGTAGGTGTCCTGGAACTCACCGGCGAGCGCGACCGGCGCCGTGGGGTTCGCGGTGAGCCCGTGCATGTGGCCGGGGGTGGAGCCGGGGAGGTCGACGTCGGCCTGGTCGGCGATGTCGTCGGCCAGCCCGGCGAGGCCGGCGACGTTCTTGTCCTCGGTGGTGATGGGCGGGCCGCCGGGGGTCTGCAGCCCACCGCCCGGGCCCATCGAGGCCGTCGGGGCCATGTTGACGGTGACGTCGATGCCCGACAGGCGCGTGGAGGCCTCGAGGTCGCGGTCGCGGTAGGTGTCGCGGTTGGCGCGGATCGTCTCGGCGACCGACGCGGCACACAGGCGCGCGTCCTCGAGGCCGGCGAGGACGTGCCCGTGGGCCTCCTCGTACGTGCCCTGGAAGACCTCCATGAAGCCGCAGAAGGCGCCGAAGTCGCCACAGCCCTCGGCGACGAGCGAGCGGGCGCTGCTGACGAACTCCTCCTGCCGGTCGACGGCGCGCGCGAGCGCGCCCATGCCGGCGTAGTTGACCTCGATGTCGGTCATCGTTCTCCCCTCGTGTGTCGTCCGATCCTGCCGACTCCCCCGGCCACCGCGCGATGGGGAGCGCTCCCCGCCGCGGACGGCCAGCCTATCCGGGGAGGGGCCTGCCGATCAGCGACGCCCCACGAACCACTGCCGGATCTTCGCGACGCGCTCGGTGACCTGGTCGCTCGTCGCGGTCGCGAGCTCGGGTCCGCCGCAGGCGCGGCGGAGGTCGAGGTGGATGCTCGCGTGCGGGCTGCCGGTCTTGGCCGAGTAGGCCGCGACGAGCTTGTTCAGCTCCTTGCGCTGGGCGGCGAGCGCGCGGTGGGCGGCGACCGGGGTCGGTCCCGACGTCGCGGGCGCCGGGCGCCCTCCGGACCTCGCCTGCCTGGCCTGCCGCTCGCGCAGCAGCGTGGCGACCTGGTCGGGCTCGAGCAGGCCGGGGAGGCCCAGGTAGTCCTGCTCCTCCTCGGACCCGACCTCGGCGTGGAGCCCGAACTGGGTCTTGTCGAACAGCACGTGGTCGAAGTGCGCGTCCGACTCCAGCGCCTCGAAGCCCGTCTCCTCCAGCCCCACCGTCGGGTCGGCGCGGTTGGCGGCGGCGATCATCCCCTCCTCCTCGGCCCACAGCGAGGCCTCGGACTCGTCGGAGGTCGGGCGGTTCAGCGCGTGGTCGCGCTCCTCCTCCATCGTCGCGGCGTGGGTGAGGATGACGGGAACCGACGGGAGGAAGACCGACGCCGTCTCGCCGCGCCTGCGGGCCCGCACGAACCGTCCGACGGCCTGTGCGAAGAACAGCGGCGTCGAGGTGGAGGTCGCGTAGACGCCGACGCACAGGCGCGGCACGTCGACGCCCTCGGAGACCATCCGGACCGCGACCATCCAGCGCTGGGTCCCGGTCGCGAACTCCTCGATGCGCTCGCTGGCCCCGGCGTCGTCGGAGAGGACGACCGTCGTCGCCTCGCCGGTGATCTCGCGCAGGATCCTCGCGTACGCGCGGGCGCTGTTCTGGTTCGACGCGATGACGAGGCCGCCGGCGTCCGGCACGTGCCGGCGCACCTCGGTGAGGCGCACGTCGGCGGCCGCGAGCACCGAGGGCACCCACTCGCCCCTGGGGTCCAGTGCGGTGCGCCAGGCGTGGGCGGTCTGGTCCTTCGTCATCGGCTCGCCGAGGCGGGCGGCGATCTCGTCACCGGCCTTGGTGCGCCAGCGCATCGCACCGCCGTAGGCGAGGAAGATGACGGGCCGCACCACCCCGTCACGCAGGGCGGGTGCGTACCCGTAGGAGTAGTCGGAGGCCGAGCGCAGGATGCCGTCGTGGCCCATCTCGTAGCGGACGAACGGGATGGGGTTGGCGTCGGAGCGGAAGGGCGTCCCGGTCAGGGACAGGCGGCGCGTCGCGGGCTCGAAGGCCTCGCGGATGCCGTCGCCCCAGGACTTCGCGTCACCGCCGTGGTGGATCTCGTCGAGGATGACGAGCGTCGGTTCGCCCTCGGTGCGACGGCGGTGCAGCCCGGGGTTGACGCCGACCTGGGCGTAGGTGAGGGCCACGCCGTCGTACTCGGAGGACTGCACGCCGACCGAGTTCGAGAACGAGGGGTTGAGGTGGATGCCGACCCGTGCGGCGGCATCGGCCCACTGGGTCTTGAGGTGCTCGGTGGGCGCCACGACCGTGACGGCGCGGACCACGCCGCGGTCGAGCAGCTCGGTGGCGATGCGCAGGGCGTAGGTCGTCTTGCCGGCGCCCGGGGTCGCCACGGCGAGGAAGTCCTTGGCGTCCTTGTGCAGGTACAGCGCCAGGGCCTGCTCCTGCCACGCACGGAGCTTCCCGGCGGTGCCCCAGGCGGCGCGCTCGGGGAAGGCGGGAGAGAGGTGCTCGGCTGCAGAGGTACTCATGGGCGACGGCCACCCTAACCTCCGCCGGAGGCGACACACCGAAGGCCCCGGCGTTTCCGCGCCGGGGCCCTCGGTGTGCTATCCGGGACAGTGATCCTGCTGCCCCGCAACGGAACTGGTCAGGCGCGGTACGCCGTCCAGGCGGTCTGCATGCGGGCGTTCTGTCCGGCGGTGAAGTGGTCCATGCAGGAGTCGTAGGTGTAGTCCATGAAGTTGCGGATCGGGTCGAGCCCACCGCCCGCGCAGCTGTCGCGCCCGACGGGGCACTGGTAGGCGGGCGAGGCCTCGGGCGCGGTGTCGGCCACCTCGTCACCGGAGCCGGTGCAGCCGCCCTGGAACGTGTGGTAGAGGTTCAGCCAGTGCCCGACCTCGTGGGTCCCCGTGTCGCCCTGGTTGTAGTTCGTCGCCGAGCCGCCGGGCAGGGAGGCGTCGAGGAGCACGACGCCGTCGTAGCTGTCGTAGCTGGCCTTGGGGAAGGTCGCCCAGCCGAGCAGGCTGTTCGACAGCTTGGCCGTGTAGATGTTCAGGGCGCCCATGTCGCCCTGGCGCAGCGCCCTCTTCATGTCGCGCTCGTTCTTCGAGCCCGAGCGCAGGTTGGTGTACCAGCGCGAGTTGACCGTGGTCTCGGTGCCGGCGAGGTAGAAGTCGAAGCCGGCCGGGGCGAAGGCGGCGTCGAGCACGGCGATCTGCTGGTTGATCTGCGTCGCCGAGACCTTGCCGTTCGTGCCGTCGGTGATGACGTGGAAGTACACCGGCACCTGGACGGCGAAGGCCGTGGCCGCGGCGGCCCCGGTCGTCGCGTCGACGGCCTGGCCCTTCGCGTTCCTCGTCAGGCCCTTGGCGGCGAGCGCGCGGGTCAGCGCGGCCTCGTTGGCCTTGACCTGCTCGGCGGTGAGGTCGTTGGTGTCCTTGGCCTGACCGGTCCCGCGGGCTCCCTCGTGGGAGACGCACTCGGCCTCGACCGACGCCTCCCCGGCCATCGGCCGGGCCGAGGCGGAGGTGGCGGGAATCGTCGCGGCGCCGAGGACGAGTGCGGCGACGGCGGCCAGTGTTCGTGCAGTCATGGTGACCCTCCGGTGGGCCGCATCCCCTGTGGTGCGGGCTTCCGGCACCCTAGGCCCGCGGCGGTCGGGCGCGGGTCTGGTTCGGGTAAAAGGTCGGTCAGCGCGCCCGGCTCAGGCCCGGTAGGCCAGCCAGGCCAGCCTCATCCGCGAGCCCTGACCGCGCGTGAAGTGGTCCATGCACGTGTCGTACGTGTAGTCCATGAAGTTCCTGATGGGGTCCAGCCCTGCGGCAGCGCAGCTGTCCCGGCCCGTGGGGCACTGGTACGCGGGCGAGGCCTCGGCCGGGGTGTCGTCGACGTAGTCGCCGGGGGCGGAGCACCCGCCCTGGAACGTGTGATAGAGGTTCAGCCAGTGCCCGACCTCGTGCGTGCCGGTGTCGCCCTTGTTGTAGTTCGCCAGGCTGCCGCCGGGCACCGAGGTGTCGCGCAGGACGACGCCGTCGTTGACGTTGTAGCTCGAGGTCGGGAAGGTCGCCCAGCCGAGCAGCCCGGCCGAGAGGTCGGCGCTGTAGATGTTGAGGTCGCCCATGTCGCCCTGGCGCAGCGCGACCTTCATGTCCTGCTCCTCCTGCGAACCGCGGGCGAGGGCGGTGTACCAGGCGGAGCTGGTCGTGCGGGTCACGGCCTTGAGCGTGAACCGGAACCCGCTCGAGGCGAACGCGTCGTCGAGGACGTCGACCTGGTCGACCACCTGCTGCTGGGTCAGCTGGCCGTTGGTGCCGTCGGAGATGACGTGGAAGTAGACGTCGATCGTGGCGACCGGGAGCCGGCCGACCCCGATCTTGCGCTGGTGCGGCCCGGCGACCCAGGCCCGCTCCGCGGCGGTGAGGTCGGCACGGGCCACCGCCTGGGTGAGCTGGGTCTCGCGCAGGCGGGCCTGCCGGGCCGTGAGGGTGCTCGGGTCCTTGTGCCAGCCCCGACCGCGCGTGGTGCGGGCACCGACCTCGGGGTCCTCGCACTCCTGCTCCCCCGCGGAGTGCTCGGCGTGGTCGGCGTCCAGGGACACCGCTGCCGCGGTCGGCGCGAGGGCCGACACCGGTGCCGCGAACGGCACGGCGAGCGTGCCGACGACGAGTGCGGCGAACGACGCCGACAGACGCACGGACATGAGAGAACCCCCTGAACCCTTGGCCCCCGGCGAGGGCTCGCATCGGACGAGACGTGCAGGAGCCAACTCTACGGCCCCCCACGGCCCACGGTCAGCCGTTCGGGGGCAACCGGACCGACCTCACTCGCCGCCGTCCTCCGGCGGGCGCAGGCCCTCGTAGATCTCCTTGCAGGTCGGGCACACCGGGAAGCGGTTCGGGTCGCGCCCGGGGACCCAGACCTTTCCGCAGAGCGCCGTCACCGGCTCGCCGGAGAGTGCGCTCTCGAGGATCTTCTCCTTGCGCACGTAGTGGGCGAACCGCTCGTGGTCGCCCGGCTCGGCGACCTGGGGCACCGTCTCGGTGCGCTCGAGGACGGCCGTCTGCGTCTGCGGCTGCCCGCCGGGGGCGTTGGGGTCGTCCAGCGGGGGCATCGGCTCGCTCATCCCCCGAGTCTAGGCGCGCCGCGCCGGGGGTCGGCGGGGAGTGCCGTCGGGGTGATGGCACGGGCCGGGCTCCCCACGACGGACCGTGGCCCGTCGGGGTCAGTTCATCGCGGGGTCGCTGGGGAACCACGCGACCCAGCGCAGCGGGTCGCCCTGGCGCCGGAGCACCGAGCGCCACAGGTCGTCCGGCGCGCCGGTGAACGCGTCGGCGCTCTCGGAGTCGACGACGTACCAGGAGCCGGTGCGCACCTCGTCCTCGAGCTGGCCCGGCGACCACCCCGCGTACCCGGCGAAGATCCGCAGACCCGCGACCTCGGGGACGACGAGCAGCGGCGGGGTGTCGAGGTCGACGAGGGCGACCGACCCGAAGAGCCGGCGCACCCCCGTCGGCTCCGGCGAGTCACCGGGCACCGCGACGAGGCCGAGGGCGGAGTCGAGCTGGACGGGGCCGCCCTGGAAGACCTTCGCCGGCGCGGTGGCGTGCTCCTCCCATCCGGGCAGGACGGAGTCGACGTCGGCGTCGATGGGACGGTTGAGGACGAGACCCTGGGCGCCGTCGTCGTCGTGGTGCAGCACGAGGACGACCGAGCGCCGGAAGACGCCCTCCTCGATCTGCGGCGTCGCGACGAGGAGGCGACCGGTGTGGGTCTCGCTCACCCCTCCATTCTGCCCCGGCGGTCACCGGCGCGTCCGGCACCTGAGTCACGTCCCTCGCGGCGCGCAGCGCCCGCCGGGCGGCCGAACCTGCCACCGGGACGACCCCCGCGCGGACCACCCGGACGACCGCCACCGCGGCGCTTCGGGTTGCCCTCGAGGATCGGGCGCCAGACCTCGTCGGCGACCGGGATGCCGCTCGGTGCACGGCCACCCATGGCCTGCACCGTGGCGTCGCCCGGCGTGACCTTGGCGGTCTGCGCCTCGGCGCCGGCGCCCTCGATGATGCGGGTCACCATCTTGCGCTGGTGCGGCAGCGCGAGCATGACGACCGCACCCTCCTCACCGGCGCGCGCGGTGCGCCCGGCTCGATGGAGGTAGTCCTTGTGGTCGGTCGGCGGGTCGACCTGGACGACCATGCCGACGTCGTCGACGTGGATGCCGCGGGCCGCGACGTCGGTGGCGACGAGGACGTTCATCGACCCGTCGCGGAACGCGCCGAGCACGCGGTTGCGCACGGCCTGCGAGAGCCCACCGTGCAGCGACGCGGCGAGGACGCCGCGGTCACGCAGCTCCCCGGCGATGCGGTCCGAGCCGAGCTGGGTCCGCGCGAAGACGATGACGCGGCCGCCGCGGCCGGCGAGCTCGGCCGTCATGGCCTTCTTGTCCTGCGGGTCGATGAGGAGCACGTGGTGGCTCATCGTCGTGACGGCGGCCTGGGCCTCGTCGGTGGAGTGGGTGACCGGGTCGACGAGGTAGCGCTCGACGAGGGTGTCGATGCCCTTGTCGAGGGTCGCCGAGAACAGCAGGCGCTGGCCGCCGGCGGGGACCTCGTCGAGGATCGCGGTGACCTCGGGGAGGAAGCCCATGTCGGCCATGTGGTCGGCCTCGTCGAGGACGGCGATCTCCACGCCGCCGAGCTCGACCGCGCCGCGCTCCATGAGGTCCGCGAGGCGGCCCGGGGTCGCGACGAGGATGTCGAGGCCCTTGGCGAGCGCCTTGATCTGCGGTTCGTAGGACAGGCCGCCGGCGACGAGCTTGTGGCGCAGGCCGGAGACGTGGACGAACGGCTCGAGGGCGTCGCTCACCTGCATCGCGAGCTCACGGGTCGGCACGAGGACGAGCGAGCGCGGGCGCTTGCTCTCCGGGCGCGGGCCACCGCTGAGGTTGGCGATCATCGACAGGCCGAAGGCGAGGGTCTTGCCCGAGCCGGTACGGCCCCGGCCCAGGACGTCGCGCCCGGCGAGGGCGTCGGGGATCGTCGCGGCCTGGATCGGGAACGGGTCGGCGATGCCGTCGCGGGCGAGCCGCTCGACGAGGACCTGGGGCAGGCCCAGGGCGGCGAAGCCGTTGTCCGCGGTGACCTCCTTGGCGTCACCGGCGGTCGAGGTGTACGTGGTCCAGGTGTCGGCCTCGGCACGCTGCGCCTCGGCCTCCTCGAAGGTCAGGGGTCGCTCGTCGTCGGCGGGACGCGAGAAGCGGTCGTCGCGGCGGTCGAACCCGCGGTCGTCGCGACGCTGGTAGCCGCCACGGTCGTCGCGACGCTGGTAACCGCCACGGTCCGAGCCACGGTCGTCGCGACGCTGGTAGCCGCCACGGTCCGAGCCACGGTCGTCACGACGCTGGTACCCACCACGGTCCTCACGGGGCGGGAACCCGCCACGGTCGTCGCGACGCTGGTAGCCGCCACGGTCCGAGCCACGGTCGTCGCGACGCTGGTAGCCGCCACGGTCCGAGCCACGGTCGTCACGACGCTGGTACCCACCACGGTCCTCACGGGGCGGGAACCCGCCACGGTCGTCGCGCTGCTGGTAGCCGCCGCGGTCGAACCCGCGGTCGGTGTGCCGGCCCTCGTGACGGTCGCGGCGGACCGGGTCGGCCACGCGCGGTGCACGGTCGCGGACGGGGCGCTCGCCTCGCTCGCGGCGCGGGCGCTCGTCGTGGGGGCGGTGGACGTGGCGGTCGTCGCGGTCGGAGACCCAGCGCTTCGGGCGCTCCGTGCGGGAGTCGTCGCGGCGTGCGTCCTCGCGGCGGTCCTCGCGTGCGGGGCGGTCGCCGCGGCGCGGGTCCTCGCGGTCCCAGCGCGGCGAGCGCTCGGCACGGGGGCGCTTGGCGTAGCCCTCGCCGTCGCGGGAGTCGCCGCGGGCGGCGCGCTTCGGGGCGCTGCGGGGGCCGTCGGGCTGGCCGCGGTGGGTCTTCTTGGGACCCTTGCGGGCGTCCGACTTCTGGGCAGCGGTCCAACGGGCCTTCGGCCCGGATGCCTTCTTGGGCATGGGGAGGTTCACCTTACGTTTCGTCATCGATCGGTCGAGAGACAGACACGTCTCCGGCCGGTGGCGAAACAGCGAGCAAGACGAGCCTCGGACCCTGATGGTCCGTGTGGGCCGGTTCGACGGGTGTGTCACCGGCGCGACGAGGTGGGAGGTCGATCGGGGCCGCGCTCTGCGGCCGGATGGGGCGCGGCCATGCACCCGCCACCTCGTGGGATCCCGAGTCTACCAGCGGGCCGACCTCCTCCCGACCACGCCCCTTCCCTCGGTCGAGGTGTTCCGGCGGCTTCAGGGACCGGTCGAATACCTCGACCGCGGCGGGCTCCGGCGCAGGATCCCGGTCGCGACGAGGACGCCGAGCGCCACCCCGAGCGCGTCGGCCGCGGCGTCGAACGGGTCACCGGACCGCAGGGGCAGCAGCGTCCCCTGGACGACCTCGCTGAGGCCCGCGTGGGCGAGGAAGGCCCCGGCGACGAGCGACGGGCGGCCCGTGACGAGCACCGCGAGCGCGACGGGCACGAGAAAGACGAGGACGTGGGCAGCCTTGTCCGAGTGCGGGAACGGTGCCGCGCCCGCCCCCGCGGGGGCGTAGAGGACGACGAGCTGGACGAGGACCGCGACCGCGAGCGCGACCCGGGTCCCTCGAGTCGCCCGCGTCGTGCGGGGCGACCCCGACCCGGCCTCGGTCACGCCTCCACGCGCTGGGCGACCGCTGCCTTGACCGCCTCCGAGACGACGGTCGTGACGTCGGGGTGGAACACGCTCGGGATGATGTAGGTCGCGTTGCGCTCGTCGTCCTTGACGACCCCGGCGAGGGCGTCGGCGGCGGCGAGCATGACGTCGAGCGTGATGTGCGCCACCCCGGAGTCGATGAGCCCGCGGAACACCCCGGGGAACACGAGGACGTTGTTGATCTGGTTCGCGAAGTCGGACCGGCCGGTCGCGACGACCGCCGCGTGCCGCGCGGCGACGTCGGGGTCGATCTCGGGCGTCGGGTTCGCCATCGCGAAGACGACGCTGTCCGGCGCCATCGACGCCACGGCCTCCTCGCTGAGGATGTGCGGGGCCGAGACGCCGAGGAAGACGTCGGCGCCGACCATCGCCTCGGCCAGCGTGCCGCTGATGTCGTCGGGGTTGGTGTGCGCCGCGATCCACGCGTGGTTCGGGTGGTCGCCGGAGAGGACGTCGGCGCGGCCCCGGTGGACGATGCCGTCGACGTCGGTGACGACGACGTGCTGGGCGCCCGCGTGGAGGAAGAGCTTGAGGATGGCGGTGCCCGCGGCGCCGGCCCCGCTCATGACGAGGCGGACGTCCTCGAGACGCTTGCCGACGACCTTGAGGGCGTTGCGCAGGGCGGCGAGCGCGACGATGGCCGTGCCGTGCTGGTCGTCGTGGAAGACCGGGATGTCGAGCTCCTCGCGCAGGCGGGCCTCGATCTCGAAGCACCGGGGTGCCGAGATGTCCTCGAGGTTGATGCCGGCGAAGACCGGGGAGATCGCCTTGACGGTGCGGATGATCTCCTCGGTGTCGGTGGTGTCGAGGCAGATCGGGAACGCGTCGATGTCGGCGAACCGCTTGAACAGCGCCGCCTTGCCCTCCATCACCGGGAGCGCCGCGAGCGGGCCGATGTCACCCAGGCCGAGCACCGCCGTCCCGTCCGTGACGACCGCGACGGTGTTGCGCTTGATCGTCAGCCGGCGGGCGTCCTCCGGGTTCTCCGCGATCGCCATGCAGACCCGCGCGACACCCGGCGTGTAGATGAGCGAGAGGTCGTCACGGGTGCGGATCGGCACCTTGGACTCGACGCGCAGCTTGCCGCCGAGGTGCATGAGGAAGGTGCGGTCCGAGACCCGGCCGATCTCGGCGCCCTCGACCTGGCGCATCGCCTCGACGATCTCGTTCGCGTGGTCGACGTCGCGGGTGAGCATCGTGAGGTCGATGCGGACCTTCGTCGCGCCGGAGGCGGTGACGTCGAGCCCGGTGACGACTCCCCCGGCGGCCTCGATGACGCCCGTCAGCTCGCTCACCGCGGTCGCGCGCGCGGGGATGATGAGGCGGACGGTGACGGAGTTGGCGATCGACGGAGCGGACGGCATGGGGTCGATTCAACCGGCTACCGGCGCGTAGACCGAACCGGCGGCACCGCCGTGGACACCACCCCTGTGGCGCCGCGACGCGGGCCGCTACCGTGACGCGCATGTCCGACCACGTGGAAGTCACCGGCGGTGGCGCCGCGAGTGCCGTGCCCGACGTCGTCGTCGTCGACGCCCGCATCCAGGCGCACGCGGACGACGTCGCGACGGCCCTCGCCGACGCCTCCGGGCGCGTCTCGCGGGCCCTGCAGGCGGCCGCCGACCACGGGGTCGCCGGCCACGACCGCAGCACCCGGGGCATCGGCGTCAACCCCCGGTGGGACCCGCAGGGACAGGGCGTCGTCGGCTACACCGCTTTCCAGGCGCTGCGCCTCGTCGTCCGCGACCGGGACCGCGTCGGCGACCTCCTCGGCGCCCTCGCCGGTGCCGCCGGTGACGCCTTCGGGCTCGACGGCGTCACCCTCGAGGTGTCCGACCGCGGTCCGCTCCAGGTCCTCGCGCGCGAGGCGGCCTTCGAGGACGCCCGGGCCCGCGCGACCCAGTACGCCGAGCTCGCCGGACGCCGGCTGGGACCGGTGCTGCGGGTGCGCGAGGGCGGCGGCCTCGAGCCACCGGTCCCCCGCTTCGCCCGGGCCGCGCTGGACTCCACGGGCGGGATGCCCGTCGAGGCCGGCGAGTCGAGCGTGACCGCCTCGGTCACCGTCCGCTTCGGGCTGGCCTGACATGGGCTGGGTCGACGCCCTGGGCTGGTTCGGGTCGGCGCTGCTCGTCTTCTCCCTCCTCCAGGCCCGCATCCTGCGCCTGCGCGTCCTCAACACGGTCGCCTGCGTCATCCTCGTCGTCTTCAACGCGGTGCTCGACGTCTGGCCGATGGTCGCGATGAACGTCGTGCTCGCCGCCATCAACCTGTGGTTCATCGCGCGGATGCTCCGCGAGCGCGGCGACGAGCGGGCCTACACCGTGCTGCCGGTCGGCGCCGACGACGCCTACCTCCAGCACTTCCTCGGTGTCCACCGCGCCGACATCGCCCGGTTCTTCCCCGGGTTCTCGGGCGCGCAGGGCGCCGCACGCTCGGCCTACCTCGTCCAGCACGGCGACGAGACGGCCGGCGTCATCGTCGTCCACGACGCCGGCGACGGCACGGCCCAGGTCGACCTCGACTACGTGACGCCGCGGTTTCGCGACTTCGCTCCCGGGGAGTTCGTCTTCCGCCGCTCGGGCCTGTTCACCGACGCCGGCTTCCGACGCGTGGTCACCGCGCCCGGCATGGTCGCGCCCTACTACGACCGGCTGGGCTTCACCCGCACCGGCGACCACTTCACCCTCGAGCTGGCCTGAGCCACCCGGGCCCTCCCGGGGCCGAGGGCGGCCCCTCCCCACTCCTCCCGCAACGTACTACGCTACGTAGTATCCGCGTGAGGAGGCCCCGATGACCCAGCTGGTGCACGACTTCGAGACCGGTGGGATGGAGCAGAAGGACCTGCTCGGCGGGAAGGGTGCCAACCTCGCGGAGATGACGCGGCTCGGGCTGCCCGTGCCGCCCGGCTTCACGATCACGACCGACGCCTGCCGCGCCTACCTGGCGACCGGATCGGTGCCGGACGGGCTCTTCGCCGAGGTCGACGCCCACCTCGCCCGCCTCGAGGAGCGAGTGGGGCGCCGGCTCGGCGACCCCGACGACCCGCTGCTCGTCTCGGTGCGGTCCGGCGCGAAGTTCTCGATGCCCGGGATGATGGAGACCGTCCTCGACATCGGCCTCGGCGACGCCTCCGTCGAGGGCCTGGCGCGCCACACGGGCTCCCCGCGCTTCGCGTGGGACTCCTACCGGCGCCTCGTCCAGATGTACGGCAGGACCGTGCTCGGCGTCGAGGGCGACCGGTTCGAGGACGCCATCGAGGCCGCCAAGCGCGCCAAGGGGGTCGCGGCCGACGTCGACCTCGACGCGGACGACCTGCGCAACCTCGTCGCCGGCTTCAGGGCCGTCGTCGAGGAGGACGCCGGACGCCCGTTCCCCCAGGACCCGCGCGAGCAGCTGCGCGGGGCCGTCGTCGCCGTCTTCGACTCGTGGAACTCCGACCGTGCCGCCCTCTACCGACGCCGGGAGCGCATCCCCGCCGACCTCGGCACGGCGGTCAACGTCCAGGTGATGGTCTTCGGCAACCGCGGGCCGGACAGCGGGTCGGGCGTCGCGTTCACGCGTGACCCTGCCACCGGGGCGGCCGGCGGCTACGGCGACTACCTCGCCGACGCGCAGGGCGAGGACGTCGTCGCCGGGGTGCGCAACACGCTGTCCCTCGACGAGCTCGAGCGGCTCCACCCCGGCCCGCACGCCGAGCTGCTCGACATCATGCGGCGCCTCGAGTCGCACTACCGCGACATGTGCGACATCGAGTTCACCGTCGAACAGGGTCGGCTGTGGATGCTCCAGACCCGCGTCGGCAAGCGCACGGCGGAGGCCGCGTTCCGCATCGCCACCGACCTCGTCGACGAGGGCGTCATCTCCGAGGAGGAGGCCCTCGGCCGCGTCACCGGCGACCAGCTCGCCCAGCTGATGTTCCCCCACTTCGACCTCCACGCCGACCGCACCCTCCTGGCCACCGGCATGAGCGCCTCACCCGGCGCGGCGGTCGGCGAGGCCGTGTTCGACTCCGGGACGGCGGTCTCGCGAGCGGCGGCGGGCCGCCCCGTCATCCTCGTGCGCCGGGAGACGACCCCCGACGACCTGCACGGGATGGTCGCCGCGGCCGGCATTCTCACGAGCCGGGGTGGCAAGACCTCGCACGCGGCCGTCGTCGCCCGCGGCATGGGGCGGACCTGCGTCTGCGGCGCCGAGACCCTCGAGGTCGACGTGCGCGCCCGCCGGTTCACGACCCACGACGGGACGGTCATCGAGGAGGGCGACGTCCTCTCGATCGACGGCTCGACCGGCGAGGTGTTCGCGGGCGAGGTGCCGGTACGGCCCTCCCCCATCGTCCGCTGGTTCGAGGGGACGACAGCCGCCGAGGACGGCGGCCCCGTCGTCGCGGCGGTGGACCGGCTGATGCGGGTCGCCGACCGCCATCGCCGGATGTCGGTGCGCGCCAACGCCGACAACGCGGCCGACGCCGCGCGCGCTCGCCGGTTCGGCGCCGAGGGCATCGGGCTGTGTCGCACCGAGCACATGTTCCTCGGTGAGCGCCGAGAGCTCGTCGAGCGGCTCATCCTCACCGACACCCCGGAGGAGCGGCAGGAGGTGTTCGACGAGCTGCTCCCCCTCCAACGGGCCGACTTCGTCGAGATCCTCACGGCGATGGACGGCCTGCCCGTGACCGTGCGGCTGCTCGACCCACCGCTCCACGAGTTCCTCCCCGACCTCACCGACCTGTCGGTCAGGGTGGCCGTCGCCGAGGCCACCGGGCAGCCGCACGACAAGGAGTCGCGCCTCCTCCTCGCGGTGCAGCGGCTGCACGAGCAGAACCCGATGCTCGGCCTGCGCGGGGTGCGGCTCGGGATCGCCATCCCCGGCCTGTTCCAGATGCAGGCAAGGGCGATCCTCGAGGCGGCGGCGGTCGTCACCGGCCGCGGTGGGGCCGCCCTGCCCCAGATCATGGTCCCGCTCGTCGGGGCCGTCGAGGAGCTGCGCGCGATCCGCTCCGAGATCGACGCCGCCGCCCACGAGGCCCGGGTCGCGCACGGCGTCCACCTCGACCACCGCGTCGGGACCATGATCGAGCTCCCGCGGGCCGCCCTCACCGCCGGAGCCATCGCCGAGGCGGCGGACTTCTTCTCCTTCGGCACCAACGACCTCACCCAGACGACGTGGGGCTTCTCGCGCGACGACGTCGAGTCGAGCTTCTTCTCGCGGTACATGGAGGCCGGCATCCTCGGGGTGTCGCCGTTCGAGACGATCGACCGCGACGGCGTCGGGCGCCTCGTGCGGATCGGGACCGAGGAGGGACGCCGCACCCGCCCGGACCTGGAGGTCGGCGTCTGCGGCGAGCACGGCGGGGACCCCGAGTCGGTCTGCTGGTTCGACGAGTGCGGCCTGGACTACGTCTCGTGCTCGCCGTTCCGGGTGCCCGTCGCGCGGCTGGAGGCCGGGCGCGCCACGGTGCTGCGGGAGCGGGCCGGTCGAGGCCGCGGGCGGACGCACGACGGCCCGGGCCTGCCTGAGGCAGGACCCGGGCCGTCGTGATCGTGGGGGTGAGTCCGTTGGTGGAGGTGGCGGGAATCGAACCCGCGTCCACTGACGGGAAACCAGGGCTTCTCCGGGTGCAGTGCGCTACGGATTTTCTCGGCCCCAGCGCTCGCGCGCACACGTCCGCTGACAGGCCCAGTCGAGTGAGAGTCCCGCGCCGTCCCCCGACATGACGACGCAGCAAGATCTCTGGATGACGCTGGCTACCGGGGCGAGATCAGACCCGGGCCAACGGACTTCGGGCTCGCTCAGGCGGCGAGGGCGAAGTCGGTGCGCTTGGAATCGGCACCTGTTGGTTTGCACGGAGCGTTGACGAGATGACCGTGCGTCCTCGACCCGCTTCCCCATGGTCAGCCGACCAATGTCGAAACCGATCACCCCCCTGAGGGGGCTCACTCCCACGCTGTTCAGTTGTGCTCACCGGCGGTTCCCGCGGACGAGTCCGTCGGCGCTGCCAGTATGCCCGTCAACGTCCAGGGGACCCAAACGGATTCCCGTTCGCGGCACCCCGGCCCGAATGCTTTACGCCCCGAACCGCAAAGGTCTAATCTCAGGCCATTGTTCGAGGGTGCGACGCACCCCGGCCCCGTGAGGAGCACGATGAGCGAGTCCCGATCCGCCTCCCCCGCTGGACGCCGAGCCGCCGGCGTCAGCTACGAGCACGCCGACGCCAGCTACTTCGAGAAGCGCGGGCTCGCCCGCCACGCCGGCGCCTGGTCTCTCTGGGCCCTGGGCGTCGCGGCCGTCATCAGCGGCGACTTCAGTGGCTGGAACCTGGGCATCGGCGAGGCCGGCTGGGGCGGCATGTTCGTCGCCACGGTCGTCATCGGCCTCATGTACCTGCTGATGATCTACAGCATCGCCGAGATGTCCGCGCTCATGCCCCACACCGGTGGGGCCTACTCCTTCGCCCGATCGGCGATGGGCCCGTGGGGCGGGTACGTCACCGGACTCGCCGAGACGATCGAGTACGTCATCACGACGGCCGTCGTCGGGACGTTCGCCGGCCTGTACGCCGACGCCATCACCGACGACCTGTTCGGCTTCACGATGCCGCTGTGGTTGTGGGTCGTCGTCTTCTACGTGATCTTCGTCGGCCTGAACTCCGCCGGGGCCGCGGCCTCGTTCCGGTTCGCGGTGGCCATCGCCGTGATCTCGCTCGCGGTCCTCGGCGTCTTCTTCGTCCTCGCGATCTTCTCCGGCCGCTTCTCGTGGGACAACCTGTGGAACATCGCCCCCGAGGGCGGCAACAGCACCTTCCTGCCGTTCGGGATCGGCGGCGTGCTCGCCGCGCTGCCGTTCGCCATCTGGTTCTTCCTCGGCATCGAGGAGCTGCCGCTCGCCGCCGAGGAGACGCACACCCCGCAGGAGGACATCCCGCGGGGCTCGCTCATGGGCATGTGGACCCTGCTCGTCACCGCGTTCCTCGTGCTCGTCCTCAACCCCGGCGTCATCGGTGCGGAGGAGATCTCCGACAGCGGCGAGCCCATCCTCGACGGCTTCCGCGCGATCTTCCCGAACAGCAGCATCGCCTCGCTGCTGGCCCTCTTCGCGCTCGCCGGACTCGTGGCCTCGTTCCAGGGCATCATGTTCGCCGCCGGGCGGAACATGTACTCCCTGTCCCGCGCCGGGTACTACCCGAAGGTCCTCTCGCTCACGGGGAGCCGGAAGGTGCCGTGGGTCGCGCTGCTCACGAGCGCGGTCATCGGGGTGGTGCTCGTGTTCGGTCTGGGAGCCATCCGCAACGAGCCCGGCGAGTCCGCGACGGACGCCTCGGTCGTCGTCGCCGGACAGCTGCTCAACGTCGCGGTCTTCGGGGCCGTCATCGCCTACGTGCTGCAGATGGTGGCCTTCCTCATGCTGCGGCGGAAGTACGCCGACGTCACCCGCCCCTACCGCAGCCCGGTGGGCGTCGGCGGCGCCGTCGTGGCCGCGGTCATCTCCGCGCTCACCCTCCTCATCCTCCCGTTCAACGAGGCCTACCGGTCGGTGGTCGTCGGCGTCGCCATCTTCTTCGCCATCGGCCTGCTGTACTTCGCGCTCTACGGGCGGCACCGCCTGGTGTTCTCACCCGAGGAGGAGTTCGCGATGACGCACGGCCTGCACGGGCACCCGGAGTCCGAGGGGTACGACGCGACCGAGCGCCTCGCCGAGCGCGGCGAGGACCGGGCGCCGTAGCACCCGGCATCGGGACGGCCCGGACTCAGCCGACGAGCCCGGAGCGGTAGGCGGCCACCACGGCCTGGAGGCGGTCACGAACGCCGAGCTTCATGAGGATGCGGGCGACGTGGGTCTTCACGGTGCCCTCGACGATGAACAGGGCGGTGGCGATCTCCGCGTTCGAGCACCCCTCCGCCATCAGCCCGAGGACCTCGCGCTCGCGGGCCGTCAGGTCGGCCACGGGGCCCGGTGACGAGGGCGCCGGGCGGGCAGCGAGCTCGACGGCGACCCGCCGGGCCACCGACCGGGCGAGGACGGCGTCACCAGCGGCCGCGGCGCGCACGGCCCCGACGAGGCGCTCGGCCGGGGCGTCCTTGAGGAGGAAGCCCGCGGCCCCCCGGGCGAGCGCCTCGCGGACGTTGGCGTCGGTGTCGAAGGTCGTGAGGACGACGACCGCCGACCGCGAGCCGGCGAGGGCACGGAGCACGCCGAGACCGTCGAGCACGGGCATGCGGAGGTCGAGGAGGACGACGTCGGGGTCCGTGGACCGCACCAGGTCGAGGGCACGGCCCCCGTCGGCCGCCTCGCCGACGACCTGCACGTCGGCCTCGCCGGCGAGGATGAGGCGCAGACCGGTGCGGACGAGCTCCTCGTCGTCGACGAGCAGCACGCGGATCATGGCCGCTCCGTCGGCAGCACCGCGCGCACGGAGAAGCCTCCCGCCGGCATCGGGCCGGCCTCGAGGGTGCCGCCGAAGAGCCGCACCCGCTCGCGCATCCCGTCGAGCCCGTGGCCCGTCCCGCCGGCGGGGGCGGAGCCGTCGCCGTCGTCGACGACGCGCACCTCGACCTCGCCGGCCCGGTAGGTCACGCCCACACGGGCGCGGGCCCGACCGGCGTGCCGCAGCGCGTTGGTCAGCGCCTCCTGGGCGACGCGGTAGAGGGACAGGTCGACCGCGGCCGGCAGCGGACGCTCGGGGCCGTCGACGGCCAGCTCGACGGGGAGGCCGGCCCGGCCCACCCGGTCGACGAGCGCGGGCAGCTGCGCCAGCCCGGGCCTCGGGTCGAGGTCGTCGCGCGCCTCCTCGACGTGGAGGACGTCGAGGAGGCGGCGGAGCTCGGTCATCCCCTCGCGGCCCGTGGCCTCGATCGCGGCGAGCGCTCCCTCCGCCGCGGCCGGGTCGGTCGCGAGGACCCGTCGGCCTGCCTGGGCCTGGAGGACGATGACGGCCATGCTGTGCGCCACGAGGTCGTGGAGCTCACGGGCGATGGCGGCCCGCTCGTGGACGACCGCCTCACGCGCCGCGGCCTGCTGGTCGCGCTGGAGCGCCTCGGCCCGACCCTCGAGGTCGTCGACCTCCCGGCGCCGGGACCGCAGCCACCGCCCCAGGCCGAGGACGCCGGCGAGGATGGCCCACGCCGGGAGCACCTCGTCGAGGGGTGCTCCCGCCCGGAGCCGCGGGACGTCGACGGCCGCGACGAGAACGGCGACGAGCAGGACGCCCGCCGCGGCGGTCCGGGCACCCGCGTGCCGCCCGAGGGAGAACACGACGACGACGACGGCGAACCACTGGTAGCCACCCTCACCGCCCAGGACGTGGTCGGCGACCACCGCCGCGAGGACGGCCACCGTCACGGGCAGTGGCTGACGACGGGCGAGGAGCAGCGGCAGCGTGGCGGCGAGGGCGAGCAGCGCGTTGAGCCCGCGCCCACCGACCGGGTAGGCCGGTGGCGCGGTCCAGATCTGTGCCTGGGCCAGCACGGCGAGGGCGAGGACCATGACCGCGAGGGCGGCGCGGGCGAGCCCGGGGCGAGCCATGGGCCCACTGTAGGGAGGCCGCGCTCCCTGCGCGTCCCTCCTGCGACAGATGTCCCGGGCCGGACGACGGCGCCCCGTCCTGCTCCCTAGCGTCGTCGGAACCGACCCAGAAGGAGGACCCCATGTCCCGCACAGCCCGTTCCGCCGTCGCCGCCCTCGTCCTCGCCGTGCCCGTGGTCGCCGAGGTCGCCCGCCCCGATCTCTTCGGCTCCGTCGCAGGTCACCTGGTGGGCGCCGCATCGCAGGTGCTCGGCTGGGGGCTGCTCGCCTCCGTCGTCGCCGACGCCCCGGACGCGGCGCGGGTGGCGTCGCCGCGAGGGCGGCGCGTCGTCCTCGCCGCGTGCGCGCTCCAGGTGCTCTTCGGCCTGGCGTACGGGGCGACGGCGCTCGACGGCGAGCCGTTCGAGGGCGTGTTCGTCTTCTTCCTCCTCGGGTTCGTCGCCCTCCTCGTCGGCGGACCACTGTGGGCCGGGCGGCTCCGGCGCCTCCCCGGCGCCCGCGCCGCCGTGACCGGCCTGCTCAGCGTGGCGGTCCTCGGCACCCTCGCCGTGCTCGTCGAGCCCGACCCGTTCCACGACATCGCCCTCGTCGGCGCGTACCTCGCCTGGGTCCTCGTCGGGCACGGCCTCAGCCGGCTCGAGCACTCCACGTCGAGGCACCAGGGACAGGCCGCCGCGGACGAGACCGCTCCCGTACGGTCCGACGCCGGATGACCCGATCGGCCTCCGGTCCACGGGCAGGAACGGCAGGACGTCGTCGTGACGGTCCTCACTAGGCTGGCCCGCAGCCGGCTCGACCGCCGGAGCGCCGTGCCCCACCTCGACCGGGAGGTCCCACGTGTTCTCGAAGATCCTCGTCGCCAACCGCGGGGAGATCGCCGTCCGGGCGTTCCGCGCCGCCACCGAGCTCGGCGCCAAGACGGTCGCCGTGTTCCCGCACGAGGACCGCACGAGCGAGCACCGGCTCAAGGCCGACGAGTCGTACGAGATCGGCGAGAAGGGGCACCCGGTCCGGGCCTACCTCGACCACGCGAACATCGTCCGGGTGGCCGTCGAGTGCGGCGCCGACGCCGTGTACCCCGGCTACGGCTTCCTCTCCGAGAACCCGGACCTCGCCGAGGCGTGCCAGGCCAACGGCATCACCTTCATCGGCCCGCCGGCGTCCGCCCTCCACCTCGCCGGCAACAAGGCGCGCGCCATCGCCGCGGCTCGCGCGGCCGGGCTGCCCACCCTGGACAGCGCCGAGCCCACGACCGACCTCGACGCCCTCGCGGCGGCCGCCGAGGAGATCGGCTTCCCGGTCTTCGTCAAGGCGGTCTCCGGCGGCGGCGGGCGCGGCATGCGCCGGGTCGACGACCCCTCCACCCTGCGCGACTCCCTCGAGGCCGCCCAGCGCGAGGCCGACGCGGCGTTCGGCGACCCCACCCTCTACCTCGAGCAGGCCGTCGTGCGGCCCCGCCACATCGAGGTCCAGGTCCTCGCCGACGGCACCGGCACCGTGCTGCACCTCTTCGAGCGTGACTGCTCGGTGCAGCGCCGCCACCAGAAGGTCGTCGAGATCGCCCCGGCCCCGAACCTCGACCCCGCGATCCGCGACCGCATGTGCGCCGACGCCGTCCGCTTCGCCGAGTCGATCGGGTACGTCAACGCCGGCACCGTCGAGTTCCTCCTCGGTGAGGACGGCCGCTACGTCTTCATCGAGATGAACCCGCGGATCCAGGTCGAGCACACCGTCACCGAGGAGGTCACCGACGTCGACCTCGTCATCTCCCAGATGCGGATCGCCGCCGGTGAGACCTTCGAGGACCTCGGTATGCGGCAGGAGGACATCTACCTGCGCGGCGCCGCCCTCCAGTGCCGGATCACCACCGAGGACCCCGCGAACGGGTTCCGCCCGGACGCCGGCCTGATCACCGTCTACCGCTCGGCCGGAGGCGGCGGCGTCCGCCTCGACGGGGGCACCGTCTTCGTCGGCGCCCAGGTGAGCCCCCACTTCGACTCGATGCTCGTCAAGCTGACCTGTCGCGGCCGCACCTTCCCCATGGCCGTGCGGCGCGCGCGACGGGCGTTGGCGGAGTTCCGGATCCGTGGCGTCTCCACGAACATCCCGTTCCTCGAGGCGGTGCTCGCCGACCCGGTGTTCCAGCGCGGTGAGGCGACGACGAGCTTCATCGACGAGCGCCCCGAGCTCCTCGAGGCGCGGATGGGGGGAGACCGCGGCACCAAGCTGCTCACCTACCTCGCCGACGTCACGGTCAACCAGCCGCACGGCCCGGCCACGACGTTCCTCAAGCCCCGCACCAAGCTCCCCCCGATCGACCGCGACGCCCCCGTGCCGCCGGGCAGCCGCGACCTCCTCCTGCGCGTCGGCCCGGCCGAGTTCGCCCGGCAGCTGCGCGAACGCACCGACGTGCCCGTCACCGACACGACGTTCCGCGACGCCCACCAGAGCCTGCTCGCCACCCGGATGCGCACCCGCGACCTGCTGCACGTCGCCGGGCACGTCTCGCGCCTCACGCCCCAGCTGCTGTCGATGGAGGCGTGGGGCGGCGCCACGTACGACGTCGCGCTCCGCTTCCTCAGCGAGGACCCGTGGGAGCGGCTGGCCCTCCTGCGCGAGGCGATGCCCAACATCCCGCTCCAGATGCTGCTGCGCGGGCGCAACACCGTCGGCTACACGCCCTACCCGACGAAGGTCACCGACGCCTTCGTCCACGAGGCCGCCCGCACCGGGCTCGACATCTTCCGGATCTTCGACTCGCTCAACGACGTCGAGCAGATGCGGCCGGCCGTCGACGCCGTCCTCGACACCGGCACGGCCGTCGCCGAGGTCGCCCTGTGCTACACCGGCAACCTCCTCGACCCGCGCGAGGAGCTCTACACGCTCGACTACTACCTGCGCCTCGCCGAGCAGATCGTCGGCACCGGCGCCCACGTCCTCGCCATCAAGGACATGGCCGGGCTCCTGCGGGCACCGGCGGCGACGCGTCTGGTCACCGCCCTGCGGCAGAACTTCGACCTCCCGGTCCACCTGCACACGCACGACACCGCGGGCGGCCAGATCGGCACCCTGCTCGCCGCGATCGACGCCGGCGTCGACGCCGTCGACGCCGCGACCTCCTCGATGGCCGGCACGACGAGCCAGCCCAGCCTGTCGGCCCTCGTCGCCGCCACCGACGGCACCGAGCGCGAGACCGGCCTCGACATCGACGCCGTCTTCTCGCTCGAGCCGTACTGGGAGGCCGTGCGCCAGATCTACAAGCCGTTCGAGTCCGGGCTGGCCTCGCCCACCGGGCGGGTGTACTTCCACGAGATCCCCGGCGGCCAGCTGTCGAACCTGCGCCAGCAGGCCATCGCCCTCGGCCTCGGCGACCGGTTCGAGGACATCGAGGACATGTACGCCGCGGCGAACAAGATCCTCGGCAACGTCGTCAAGGTGACCCCGTCGAGCAAGGTCGTCGGGGACCTCGCCCTCGCCCTCGTGGGCGCCGGCGCCGACCCGGCCGACTTCGAGGCGAACCCCACGAAGTACGACATCCCCGACTCGGTCATCGGCTTCCTCGAGGGCGAGCTCGGCGACCCGCCCGGCGGCTGGCCCGAGCCGTTCCGGACCAAGGCACTCCAGGGACGCAAGGCCCGCCCGCGCACGACCGAGCTGACGCCCGAGCAGGAGGAGGCGCTGGCCACCGACCCGCGGCGCACCCTCAACCGGCTGCTGTTCCCCGGCCCGACGAGCGAGTTCGAGACGAGCCGCGAGCGCTACGGCAACCTGTCGGTCCTCAGCACCGTCGAGTTCCTCCACGGGCTCCGGCAGGGCAGCGAGTACGAGGCCGAGATCGAGGCCGGCAAGCGGCTGCTCCTCGGGATCACCTCGGTCGGGGAGGCCGACCGGCAGGGCATGCGCACCGTCATGTGCACCCTCAACGGCCAGTTCCGCCCCATCCAGGTGCGCGACCGCTCCGTCGCGGCCGACGTCAAGGCCGCGGAGAAGGCCGACCCGTCGAACACCGGGCACGTCCCGGCACCGTTCGCGGGGGTCGTGACACCGACGGTGGCCGAGGGCGAGACGGTCGAGGCCGGCGGCGTCGTCGCGACGATCGAGGCGATGAAGATGGAGGCCAACATCACCAGCCCGATCGGGGGCACCGTCGAACGACTCGCCATCAGCGGGCACCAGCAGGTGGAGGGCGGCGACCTCATCCTCGTCGTCTCCCCCGCCTGACCCGGCCGCCCACCCGTCGTCGGGACCTGCTCCGTCACGAAAGCCCCGCCCCGCCCGGCACGGGCCTAGCGTGGGGAGCTCCTCGCATCCGGTCGAGACGTGGCTTGGTGCTCCACCCCGCGAGAAGGAGAGCGACATGGGATTCGACGACAAGATCGAGAACGCCAAGGACGACCTGGTGGGCAAGGGCAAGGAAGCCACCGGGAAGGCCACCGACAACGAGCGCCTCGAGGCCGAGGGCCGCGTCGAGCAGGCCGAGGCCGACCTCGACCAGGCCGGCGAGAAGGTCAAGGACGCCTTCAAGCACTGAACCTCCGAGGATCCGGGCTCCCTGCCCCGGTCCGGACGGGCCGTTCCGCACCACGCGGGACGGCCCGTCCCACGTCCGGCGGGGGCGGCCCTACCAGCTGCCGCCCGAGGACCCTCCGCCGCCGCCACCGCTGAACCCACCGCCACCGCTGAACCCGCTCGACCCGGACGAGCCGGGGGTGGAGACGAAGGTGCCCGCGGCCACGGTGGAGAAGGAGTCCATGCTCGACGCGACGTCGGAGAAGCCGCCCGACCCCCAGCCGCCGACGTACCAGACCGGGCTCGCGACGGTGTGGCCCGCCGCGGCGGCCGCGGCCGCCACCTCCTCGAAGGTCTGTGCCCACCGGTCGGCGAGGCCGAAGACGATGGCGTACGGGAGGAAGCGGCTGAAGACGTCCTGGGCCTCCTCCCACCGGATCTGGTTCGCCTCGGCGGTCGCGATGTACCGCTCGAAACCCCTGGACTGCGCGAGGACGGCCGACCCGACCGCGGTGCGCGCCGCCATCCGGCGCCCGAGCGAGCGGACGAGGAGGCCCGCGACGGCCACCCCGCCGGCGAGGACCCACACGGGTGAGAGCGGGAAGCTCGCGTCGCCGAACAGTCCGGAGAGCCCACCGCCGCCGACGAAGGCGAGGACGGCGGCACCGACGACCATGACCGTGCCGAGGGCGACCCAGCCGGAGCGCTGCCGCTCGGGGCTGCGGCGGAACCAGCCGCGCTGGACGACCTCCTCGTACATGAGCCGCTCGACGGCGTCGAGGGTCGGCTTGAACCGGTTCTTCAGCTGCGAGAGGGCGACCCGGTCGCCCACCGCGAAGACGGAGTCGAGGAGCGTCTGCTCGTAGGGTGCGAGGGCGGCGGCGCCGGCGGGCGGTGCGGTGCGGGTCAGCACCCAGTCGTCGGGGCGGAAGAAGCCCTGGTCGTCGCGCGAGATCGTCAGGTGTCCGCGGACCGCGAGGTCGACGAGGGTCGCGGTGACGTCGACGAGGTTGACCTCCTCGTCGACGATCGTTCCGACCATCCCGGGCTGCACCCCGGCCGGCGGCGTGAACTGGACGGCCACCGTGGGGGCCGGGCCCCCGACGACGACCGGGGTGTCCTGCCCCAGCCCGGGCCGGAGGCCGGGGGTCAGGCCGGCGTACTGCTCGTCGCGGCCGCGGTTCCACACGAGCAGGCCCATGAGCGAGCCGGCGAGGAGTGGGAGGAGGATGCCGCCGCCGATGGCCAGCCAGCCGAGCGCGCGGGCCTGGCCGGGACTGAGCGCGCTGCCGATCTCGGCGTCCGCGGCCCCCTCGCGCAGGTCCGGCGTGAGGTCGCCGAACGCCTCGCGGGGGTAGGAGGTGATGACGCTCGCCCCCTCCTCCGGCCCGAGGTCGGGCACGGCGAAGGTCGAGGTGAGGCCGGCCTGTGCCTCGCACGGCGTCGTCGACCCGAGCTCGCCGTAGAAGCAGGCCGCCTTCGTGGCCGGCACACCGGCCGTGACGCTCGCCGACACCTGCCGCTGGGGGAAGGCGTTCGAGGTGTCGACGAGGTCGTAGTAGAACTCGGCCGTGCCGTCACCGATGTCGTTGACGACCTTCGCGAGTCGGAACCGGACGACGTAGTCCTCGACGGCGCCGACGGTCTGCGACGGGCTGCCGATCCGGATGCGGCGGAACGCCCCGAAGTCCTGCACCGCGATGTCCGTGGGCGCCCCGGACGGCGAGGTCGCCTCGACGCCGGTCAGCTCGTAGTACCGGTAGACGTCCTTGCGGTCCTGGTAGCCGGCTCGAACCTGGACGTTGCGCAGGATGCCGTGGCGCTCCTCACCGTCCGGGAAGCGCCAGCGGATGGTCTCGGTGACGATGACCGAGCCGTCCTGCTGGACCTGGAAGGTCGTCGAGAGCCGCTCGGCCTCCTCCTGCGCGGGGACGGCGGCGCCGGGGGCGGCCCAGGTCGCGAGGGCCGGGACGGCGTCGCTCCCGCTCGTCGGGGAGGCCGCGGAGGCGGACACGGGCGCGGGGGCGGCGACCGCCAGGGTGGTGAGGAGGGCGAGGGCGAGCAGCGTCGTCCGGGACCGGGCGACGAGGCGGGGGGCGCGCCGGACGGGGCCGGTCACTCAGTCCTCGCCGCGGCGGCGGGCCGACATCGCGCGCTCGGCCTCGCGGTTGTCCTGCCGCTCGCGCAGCGCGTGGCGCTTGTCGTAGGCCTTCTTGCCCTTGGCGATGGCGATCTCGACCTTGGCCCGCCCGTCCTTGAAGTACAGCGACAGGGGGACGATGGTGTGGCCGCTCTCGCGGGTCAGGTGCGAGATCTTCGTCAGCTCCTTGCGGTGCAGCAGGAGCTTGCGCTTGCGGCGCGGCGCGTGGTTGGTCCAGGTGCCGTTGGAGTACTCGGGGATGTGGACGCCCTCGAGGTAGAGCTCGTCGCCGTCGAAGCCGGCCCAGCCGTCGACGAGGGAGGCCCTGCCCATGCGCAGGGCCTTCACCTCGGTCCCCGTCAGGACGAGCCCCGCCTCGAACGTGTCCTCGATGAGGTAGTCGTGACGGGCCTTGCGGTTGCTCGCGACGAGCTTTCGTCCGGTCTCCTTGGCCACGAGGAGGAGGCTACCCGTCGGGGCGGTGCGGCTCAGAGCCACTTCCGCGGGTCGACGAAGTCTCCGTCCTCCAGCGTCTCGAAGTGCAGGTGGCAGCCGGTGGAGGTCCCGGTGGTGCCGACGTAGCCCACGACCTGCCCGCGCGAGACGTGCCCACTCCACTTCCGGATGCTCTGGAGGTGGTTGTAGGTGGTCGCGAGGCTGTCGCCGCTGACGATGCCGTGGTCGATGACGACGCGGTTGCCGTAGCCGCCGGCGCCGCCGGACATGATGACGGTGCCGCTGGCCGCCGCGCGGACGGCGGTGCCGCACGGAGCGGCGTAGTCGCGACCCGAGTGCAGCTTCCAGTAGTGGTAGACCGGGTGGAAGCGCATGCCGTACTCGGAGCTGACGCGGTACGGGCTGGGCCGGCTCAGGTAGCCGTCGCCTCCCCCACCCCCGCCTCCGCCACCGCCGCCGGAGGACTGGCCCTTCTTCCTCTTCTTGGCGGCGGCCGCGGCGGCCTTCTTCTTCGCCTCGGCGGCGCGCTTGGCGAGGATCGCCTTGAGCCGGGCCTGCTCGGACTGCAGCCCCTTGAGCTTGGCCTTGTCGCGGGCGAGCTTGGACTCGACGGTCTTGGCCTGGCTGGCCTGCCTGGCGGCCAGGGCGTCGAGGGAAGCCTTGGCGCGGGCCGCGGCGTCGCGGGCCTTCTTCGCCTTGGCGAGGGCGACCTCGGCCTGCTTCTTCTTCGCCGCCGAGTCGGCCCGCAGCGCGGAGAGGTGCTCCTCGAGGGCGGCGAGGCTGGCCCGCTCGCTCGCGAGCCGCTCCATCGCCTCGCTCTGGACGTCCATGACCGTGTCGACGAGGGCGATCCGGTCGGCGAACTGCTGCGGGTCGGAGCTCGTCAGGGCCATGTCGAGCTGCCCGAAGCCCTGCTCCTGGTAGATCTGCGCGGCGAACTGGGCGACCCGGGTGCGGCTCTCGGTGACCTCGGTCGTCGTCTCGGTCAGCTCGGCCTCGGTCTTCTTCTCGCTCGCGACCGCGGCGGCGAGCTCCTGCGCGGCGACGGCGTTGGCACGGTCCGCGGCGGCAGCGGCGCCTTCGGCCTTGGCGAGGCCGGCCTGCGCACCGGGGAGGGCGGCGCGGGTCTTCTGCAGGGCGACGTAGGCGGCGGCGAGGTCGGAGCTGGTGTCCTCGAGCTGCTCGCGCACCTTGTCGATCTGCGCGTCGACCTTCTTCTTGTCCTTGCCCGGGTCGGACCCCGTGGGCAGCGCCTGCGCGGACGTCGAGGCGAGGGCCGCGGCGGCGAGCACCGCGGTCCCGAGGGCGATCGCCCGGCGAGAGGTGCGCGTGGGCGCACGGTCAGGTCGTCCCATGGTCACCATTGGTAACACGTTTCACACCCGTTCGGGTACTCGACGGGCGGATTCGAGTGTCGCAGGACGGCAGACCGGTGTCAGGCGGTTCACAGGTTCTGCTCGCCGCGCGTGCGGGCGGGAGGTCAGACCCGCAGGTACCGGCGCAGGGTGACCAGGCTGGTCAGCACGGCGATCGAGAGGACCCCGAGGAACATCCACGGGGCGATGACCCACACGTCCGAGGTCCCGATGAACGCCTGGCTCAGCGCGATCTGGATGAACCCCTCGTTGAAGACGTACCGCGTGAGGGCGACGAGCAGCCCGACGGCGAGGCCCACCCCGAGGCCGGAGACGATGACCATCTCCAGGATGAACGGCATCCGGATGGTCCAGTTCGACGCCCCGACGAGGCGCATGATGCCGATCTCCCGGCGTCTGATGAAGGCCGCCTGCCGGATCGTCGTCGCCATGAGCAGGGCGGCACAGGCCGCCATGAGGGCCGCGAGGAAGACGGCGAACAGGGTGATCCACCGGATGATCGAGAAGAACTTGCTGAGGACCTTCTCCTGGTCCTGCACGGTCGCGACGCCCGGAGCACCCTCGAACTGGTCGGTGACCACGGCGTACTTCGTCGGGTCGTTCAGCTGCACCCGCAGGCTCTGGGGGATGTCGCCGACCTGGACGTTGCCGCTGATCGGGCTGTTGCGGAACTGCTCCTTGAAGCGGTCGTAGGCCTCCTGCTCGGACTCGAAGAACACGGCCTTGACCTCGGGCAGCGCCTCGAGCTGGCGCTCCAGCGACTCCTTCTCGCCCTCGGTGGCCGCCCGGTTCTCGCAGTTGGGCTGGAGGGAGTTCGCGGTGCACAGGTAGATGGAGACCTGGATGCGGTCGTACCAGTAGCCCTTCATCGTGTCGGCCTGCCGCTGGGCGAGCAGCCCGAGGCCGAGGAGGAACATCGACACCATCGTCACGAGGACGACCGAGACGGCCATCGAGACGTTGCGGCGCAGGCCGGAGCCGACCTCGGACGCCAGGAAGCGGGGCTGCACGGGTCAGTCCTCCGTGTCGGGGTGGTAGGCGGCGTCCTCCGCGTCCCGGACGACGTGTCCGTCGCTCAGCTGGATGACGCGGCGCCGGAGCGCGTTGACGATGTCGTGGTCGTGCGTCGCCATGACGATCGTCGTGCCGGTGCGGTTGATCCGCTCGAGGAGCCGGACGATGTCGAGGCTGATCGCCTGGTCCAGGTTTCCGGTCGGCTCGTCGCACAGCAGGATCTGGGGCCGGTTGACGACCGCGCGCGCGATCGCGACGCGCTGCTGCTCACCACCGGAGAGCTGGTGGGGGAAGCGCTTCTCCTTGCCGCCGAGGCCGACCATCTCGAGCGTCTCGGGCACGAGCTGGCGGATGGCGTGGCGCGGCTTGCCGATGACCTGGAGGGCGTAGGCGACGTTCTCGTGGACGGTCTTGTTCGGCAGCAGCCGGAAGTCCTGGAAGACCGCGCCCATCTCGCGCCGCAGCCGCGGGACCTGGCGCATCGGCATCTTCTGCAGGTCGTGACCGCCGACGAGGACGCTGCCCTCGGTGGCGGCCTCCTCGCGCAGCGCGAGCCGCAGGATCGTCGACTTGCCGGACCCGGACGGCCCGACGACGAAGACGAACTCCCCTCGCTCGATCGAGACGCTGACGCCGTCGACGGCAGGGCGTGTCGACCGGGGGTAGACCTTGGTGACGTTCTCGAAGCGGATCATGCGCGGGAGGAGCCCTCACGGGTCGGGAGCGGACGCGGACCGCACCCGGTGGGGCACGGCATCCGTTCGAGGATAGGTCGCCGACCTCCGGGTCGTGGTCAGCCCCCGGACTTTCGGCGGGTCACCGGCCGGGTCTGCACACTCGGCCGATGGCGCGCCGCCGTTCGTCCCTCGGGGACGCTGCCGTACCGGGCGGGCGGCGGCTCGGGGGTCAGCCGGTGGTGACGGTGGGCAGCCCGGGCGACCGGTCGTCCTCCGACGGCGCGGCGAGGACGGTGCGGAACGTCTCCTCGACCATCAGCACGGCGCGGCGTGCCTCGTCCTCGGGGAGGAACGGCGCCAGGGGGACGTCGTCCGGCCACCAGTGCGTGTAGTCGTGGCCCTCGAGGGGGGCGGGAGCACGCCAGCCGAGCCCGAGGAGCGCGTCGTGCTCCTGGCGCGAGAGGGGAAAGGTCCCCCCGACCACGTCGGACCCGATGCAGAACCCGCGAAGGTGGTGCTCCGAGCGTCTGAGCCGCACCCACGGCGCGACGTCCTCGTAGCGCCCGGGGACCAGCCCCCGCAGGCGCGGCCTGCGCAGCCGGGCCGGGCGGACGGCGGCGTCGGGCGCGGTGAGGGTCAGAGACCCGCCGTCGGTCAGCCCGGCGAGGGCGGCGAGCAGTCGCTCGCGCCAGTCGGCCCAGTCCCCCGCGCCCAGGCGCGTCGCGTCGGCAGCGGACACGTCTCAGCCCCCCGCGTTCGCCTTCTCCTGGGCGATCCGCCACCGGATGCCGGCCTCGATGAAGTCGTCGATGTCGCCGTCGAAGACCTTGTCGGGGTTGCCGACCTCGTGCTCGGTGCGCAGGTCCTTGACCATCTGGTAGGGCTGGAGGACGTAGGAACGCATCTGGTCACCCCAGCTCGCCTTGATGTCGCCCGCGAGCTCCTTGCGCTCGGCGGCCTCCTCGGCGCGCTTGAGCAGGAGCAGCCGCGACTGCATGACGCGCAGGGCCGCCGCGCGGTTCTGGATCTGGCTCTTCTCGTTCTGCATCGACACGACGGTGCCGGTGGGGATGTGCGTCATCCGGACCGCGGAGTCGGTGGTGTTGACCGACTGGCCGCCGGGCCCGCTGGAGCGGAACACGTCGATCTTGAGGTCGTTCTCGGGGATCTCGATCGAGTCGGTGCCCTCGATGAGGGGGATGACCTCGACCGCGGCGAAGCTCGTCTGGCGACGGCCCTGGTTGTCGAACGGGCTGATCCGCACGAGGCGGTGCGTCCCGCCCTCGACGGAGAGGTTGCCGTAGGCGTAGGGCACGTTGACCTCGAAGGTCGCCGACTTCAGGCCGGCCTCCTCGGCGTACGAGGTGTCCATGACCTGCGTCGGGTACCCGTGCCGCTCGGCCCAGCGCAGGTACATCCGCAGGAGCATCTCGGCGAAGTCGGCGGCGTCGACCCCGCCGGCCCCGGCGCGGATCGTCACGACCGCGGCCCGCTCGTCGTACTCACCGGAGAGCAGGGTGCGGACCTCCAGCTCACCGACGGCCTTCTTCAGCGCCGCGAGCTCGCGCTCGGCCTCGGCGAGGGTCTCGGCGTCGTCCTCCTCCTGGCCCATCTCGACGAGGACCTCGAGGTCGTCGACGCGCGCGGTCATCCCGGTGACCCGGTCGTACTCGGCCTTGGCGCGCGAGAGCCCGGAGGTGACGGCCTGCGCCTTCTCCTGGTCGTCCCAGAGGTTCGGGTCGGACGCCTGCCGCTCGAAGTCGGCGATGGTCGCCTCGAGGGCGGCGAGGTCGGTGACCTCCTGCACGGACGCCATGGTCGTGCGGAGGTCCTTGATCTCCTGGGAGAAGTCGACAGCCACGAGGGGCAAGCCTACGCGAGCGCGGCGGCCGCCCCGACCGCACGCGGCGGCCCTGCGGATCGGTGCCCGCCCGGCCGGGCGGGCGGGTTCGTACGGGGAAGTCCTGACTGCCCACGTGGGACGTCGGCCGGTTCCATGTCGGGATGGCCGACCGGCCATGTTCCGGCAGGGAGGAAGTCAGATGTCCATGAGAAGCAGGATCCGACGGGGTGCGTTCGTCGGGGTCGCGGCGGCCGGGGCCGTCGTGCTCGGCGCGGCCCCCGCGATGGCCCACCACTGTTACGTGCCGATGTACTCGCTCGGCGGCCCGACGTCGGCCAACTGGCTCGTCTTCAGCGCCGAGGACGGCGCGGCCATCGTCGCCGGGTACGAGGCGGGGTGCGACGAGGCGGTCGACGCGGGCTACGCGGCGCTGCGGGCCGCAGGCATGCCCGTCGGCATCAAGATCTTCGAGAAGATGACGATCGGCCACCCCAAGGAGTCCGGCGGCAGCCAGAACCCCAACGGTGCGAACGGCGTCGGGCTCGAGTACTTCGGCGCCGGCTCGACCCTCGCCGACGACATGGTCATGACGTGGATCGAGGGCGCGGAGTCGGTCGACTGCTGAGGGTGAGGCTAGGCGTCGGCCGCGGCGACAGGGGGTCACGGCCGACGCCTCCCCACCTGAGAGTTCCGTGAGGAGGGAGCCGGCGGGTTCGGCGAAACCGCTGGCCAGAGGCCTGCCGCCTCTCTACGGTCGGTCCATGGGGTCAGGGGACCACGTGATGGGGCTCGTCGTCGACGTCCTCCGCGGCATGGCACGGGCGGAGGGGGCGATGGCGCGCGTCGACGCGCTGCTCGAGGTGGTCGGCGAGGCCGTCGGCGCCGAGCTCGCCCTCCTCCTGCTCGTCGACTCCTGCAGCGGTGTGGTCCGGGTCGTGGGGCCGCGGCTGCCGGAGGGCATCGACGCGGCGCTGGGGCGCGAGATGGAGCTGACGGGGCAGGGCGACCCGCTGCTCGCCCCCGTGGGCCACGGCGACCTGTCCGCCCGGACCGCGTCCCGGGCGTTCGGCGCGCGAGCCTGGGAGACCTCGAGCCGCCGGGCGGCCTGCCTGCGGGTGTGCGGGGTCGACCAGGTGGCCACCTTGCCCGTGGCCGGTGGGGACGACATCGCCGTGGCGATGTTCGGCCGGCGCGGTGCCGACTTCACCGAGGGCGACCTCCGGCGCCTCGACGCGATCCGGCCCGTCGCCGCCGACCTCGTGATGCTCGCCGGCATCACCGCCCCGCGCGGCCAGGAGGAACGGCCGCACCTCACCGTGCGCGAGACCGAGGTCCTCGCCCTGCTGGCCAGGGGGTACACCTGCTCGCGGATCGCGCGGACGGTGGGGGCGTCGCCGCGCACGGTGGAGGTCCACCTCGGACGCATCTACGCCAAGCTCGGGGTCCGTGACCGCCTCTCGGCCGTCCTCGCCGCCTACGACCTCGCCCTCATCCCGCCGCGGGACAGCCGGGAGACCACGGCGGCCGGATGACGGCCCCGGCTCGCCGGTCGGGCTCAGACGACCAGGCCGAGGAGGAGGACGAACACCAGCCCCGAGACCGAGAGCAGGGTCTCCATCACCGACCAGGACTTGATCGTCTGGCCGACGCTGAGGCCGAAGTACTCCTTGACGAGCCAGAAGCCGGCGTCGTTGACGTGGCTGAAGAACACCGAGCCCGCACCGATCGCGAGCACGAGGAGCGAGACCTCGGTGGCCGGCATCCCGGCGGCGAGCGGGGCGAGGATCCCCGACGCGGTGACCGTGGCGACGGTCGCCGAGCCGGTGGCGAGCCGGATGAGCACCGCGACGATCCACGCGAGGAGCAGCACCGAGATGCCGCTGCTCTGCACCCAGTCGGCGACGAGCCTGCCGATCCCGGTGTCGACGAGGGTCTGCTTGAACCCGCCACCCGCGGCCACGATGAGGAGGATGCCGGCGATCGGCGGGAGCGAGGTCTCGAGGGACCTCGCGAGCTCCTTCATCCCCATGCCCGCGCCGCGGCCCAGGGTCGCCATGCCGACGAGGACGGCGATGAGGAGGGCCACGAGCGGGGTGCCGAGGAAGTCGAGCGCCGTGCGGACCGCGTTCTCCTCGGTCAGGAAGATGTCGGCGAGCGCCTTGCCCATCATGAGGACGACGGGGGTGAGGACGGCGAAGAGGGTGGTGCCGAACGAGGGTCGCTGCGCGCGGGCCTCACCGTGCTCGAGGTCGGTGGAGAACAGCTCGGGCGCGGGGACGTCGACCCAGCGCCCCGCGAACCTCGCGAACAGGGGACCCGAGACCGCGATGGTCGGCAGCGCGACGAGGACGCCGAGGCCGAGGGTGATGCCGAGGTTGGCCTTGAGGGCGTCGATGGCGACGAGCGGGCCGGGGTGCGGGGGCACCAGCCCGTGCATCGCCGAGAGGCCGGCGAGGGCGGGGATGCCGACCTTGACGATGGAGATGCCGCTGCGGCGGGAGACGAGGAAGATCACCGGCATCAGCAGGACGAGGCCGATCTCGAAGAACATCGGCAGTCCGATGAGCGCACCGACGACGGCCATCGCCCACGGCAGCGTCCGCTCCGAGGAGCGGCCGATGAGGGTGTCGACGATCTCGTCGGCGCCACCGGAGTCGGCGAGGAGCTTGCCGAACATCGCGCCGAGGGCGATGAGGGTGCCGACGCCGGCGGCGGTCGAGCCGAAGCCCTTGGTGAACGAGTCGACGACGTCGCCCATCGCGACGCCGGCGACGGCACCGACGGTCAGCGAGCCGAGGGTGAGGCCGAGGAAGGGGTGGATCTTGAAGCGCGTGATGAGGACGACGATGACGGCGATGCCGAGGAGGGCGGCGGGGATGAGGCGCGCCGCGGGGATGTCGGGGATCTCCGCGTCCGCGGCGCCGAGCGCCGGGAACAGCAGCGAGGAGATGTCAGTGGTCATGCGGGGGAACCGCCCTTCGTGACGAGGATCTGGAGGGACTGCTCGACGAGGTCGTCGACGGGGGCGCTGACGTCGAGGGCGGCGCCCTCCTCGTCGGCCTGGAGGTGCTCGAGCGTGGCGAACTGGCTGTCGATGAGGGCCGCGGGCATGAAGTGGCCGGGCCGGCCGGCGACGCGCGCGGCGAGGGTGTCGCGGTCCCCGTGGAGGTGGAGGAAGACCGTGTGCGTCGCGTGCTCGCGGAGCAGGTCGCGGTAGCTGCGCTTGAGGGCCGAGCAGGCGACGACTCCCCCGTGCCGGGCGTGCTCGCCCAGCCACGTGGCGATGGTCCGCAGCCAGGGCTCGCGGTCGTCGTCGGTGAGGGGGACGCCGGCCGACATCTTGGCGATGTTCTCCGGCGGGTGGAAGTCGTCGGCGTCGGCGAAGGGGACCCGGAGCCGCTGGGCGAGCGCAGCACCCACGGCGGTCTTGCCGGATCCGGACACCCCCATCATCACGACGAGGGGCGGGTGGTCAGTGGTGGGCATCTGCGCGACTCCTTTGTCGGCTTCGGTCTCGGCATCGAGAGGTCGGTCGCTGACCAGAGTGGAGCATTAAATCCGATTTATCAAGACCTTGTTACAAGAAAGTCTCATCATTGACTGCTGGGGCCCCGATACGTCCGCATCTGGCACGCTGGGCCCATGGCGACCACGGACCGGGCCGGGAGGCGCGCGGCCTCCCCCGCTGCCGACCGGCACGGCGAGGTCCTCGACGTGCTCGGGGCCGAGATCGTGTCCGGCGCCGTCCCGGAGGGGTCGGTGCTGCGGATCGACCGCCTCGACGAACGGTTCGGGGTGTCGCGCTCGGTGGTCCGCGAGGCCGTGCGGGTCCTGTCGTCGATGGGTCTGGTCGAGACGCGGCGCCGGGTGGGCGTCCTCGTGCGTCCGCGCGCGCAGTGGCACGTGTTCGACCCGCGGATCATCCGGTGGCGGCTGGACTCCCCCGGACGCGAGGAGCAGCTGCTCTCCCTCGGCGAGCTGCGGCAGGGCTTCGAGCCGGTGGCCGCCGGGCTCGCCGCGGGGCGCGCGACGCGTGAGCAGTGCGCCCGGATGGCCGCGGCGGTCATGGAGATGCAGGTCCACGCCAAGGCCCGGGACCTCGAGGCCTACCTCGAGGCGGACCAGGACTTCCACGCGACGATGCTCGAGGCGTCGGGCAACGAGATGCTCGCGGCGCTGGCCGGCGTCGTGGGCGAGGTGCTCGCGGGACGGACCCACCACGACCTCATGCCCTCACGGCCGAACCCGGAGGCGATCCGCCTGCACTCCGAGGTCGCCCAGGCCATCGGCGCGGGCGACGCCGCGGCGGCCACGGCCGCGATGGCGGCGATCATCGACGAGGCGAGCGCAGCCGTGCGCGAGGCTGGCTCGGGCAGCTGAACCTCGGACTTCCGCAGCGCCCTTCGCCTCCTCGGGGTCGGCTCAGGGGATGACGAGGTCGGCGCGGGCCTCGGAGCGCACCGAGATCGTGACGCTGACGCCGAGAGCGCGCAGCACCCCTCCGACGAGCGGCAGGCGAGCCTCGCCGGTGAGCCCGACGACGGCCGTGGCCCCGTCGGGCGTGCCCGTCTCCGGGCCCAGCCGCCATGCGGTCACACCGCCGGGACGCGGGCGGCTGCCGACGTACTCGGCCGCCCGCTCCCGGACCGAGTCGTTGCTGAGCGGGACCGACTGCCCGACCCCCTCGCGGTACGCGGAGGCGTCGAGCGCGTTCGCCGCGGTGAGCGCCGCCCCGTCGGCGACGTCGAGCAGCCGCATCCGCGCGAGGTGGGCCGACGTGATGGCGATCGTCCCGGCGACGAGCACGGCCGCAACCATCGTCAGCCCCAGGATGAGGACGCTGATCGACCCCCGCTCGTCCGGCGCTCCTTCCACGGGTCGACGGTCGGCCGCCCTCACGGGGCACCCCTGAACCGGTCGACCGTCGAGAGGTGGCTCGCGGACACGGGGATGGACAGCGGGACGACGTCACGGACGAAGGAGGGCACCAGCGGCAGGGGGACCCGGACGGTGGCCGTCGTCTCGACCAGGCCGTCAGGGCGCAGGCAGGGCGACCCGTCGCAGACGAGGTCCAGCGCTCCGACGTCCTCGAACGCGTGGTCGAGGAAGGCGACCCGGGCGGCCGCCTCGGCGCGGGTGGGCGCCCTCTCCGCGGACTCGCTCGTGACGAAGGCCCGTCCCGCCTCTCGTGCGGCGTGGCTGACGGCGTACGACCCCGCCTGGAGCCGCGCCATCGTCATCACGAGGTAGACGAGCGGGACGAGCATGAGGACGCCGAGGACGACGAACTCGACGAGGGCGCTTCCGGACTCGTCGCGGGTCAGGCGGTCCGGGCGGCCGGTCACTGGGACTCCAGGAAGGCCCGACCGACGACGTCGAGGCTCTCGTCGGGACCGAGGAGCCCGATGACCGGGATGGGCGCGACGACCCGGACCTCGAGGACGCGGACCCCGCCGACGAGGGCCTCCCGCGTCGTCACCGACCGCGCGTAGCGGGCCGAGAGCGACTCGGTGACGAGCGTCTGGGTGCGTGAGACCGCCTGTCCCGGAAGGGCATCGGCCCGGGCCCCGAGGCGGGCGCCCTCGGACGCGCACGAGATCAGGGTGTTGCGTGCGTGCAGGGCGAGCCCGAGCTGGACGACCATGAGGAACAGCACGAGGACGAGGACCGACACCATCGCGAAGTCCGCGATGGCCGCCCCCCGCTCGTCGCGCCGGCCCGACACGCGGGCCTCAGTTGCGCACGGAGGCGAGTGCCTCGCGGAACAGCGCCACCAGCTGGTCCTGGGCGACCACCCACAGGACGGACACCAGGCCCGCGGTCATCAGGGTGATGAGCACCCAGCCGGGAACGTCCCCGCGTTCCCGGCGCCGTCCTCCCTCGCCGGTGAGGCGGAGGACGGCGGCATGGAGCCTGAGCGCGAGTCGGGTGGTCATCGGTCGGTCCTTTCCTGCGATGTCAGAGCGTGAAGCGGAAGAAGGTGAAACCGGGGAAGACGGCGAAGAGGATCGTCACGGGGAGGATGAGGAACACGACCGGGACCATCATCGCGATCTCCTTCCTGCCCCCCGCCTCCATGAGGGCCCGGCGCCCCTCCTCGCGGACGTCCTGCGCCTGGGCCCGGAGCACGTCGGCCAGGGGCGTGCCGCGCTCGACGGCGATGACGACCCCGTCGACGAAGCGCCGCAGGCTCGGCAGGCCGGTGCGGTCGGCGAGGCCGGAGAGAGCGGTGGGGAGGTTGGCACCGGCGCGCGCGTCGGCGAGGCACCGGCGCAGCTCTCCAGCGAGCTCGCCCCTCGACAGCCGGCAGACCCGGTCGAGGGCGCCGACGGCTCCCTCCCCCGCACCGACGGCGAGAGCGAGCAGCTCGGCGATGGTGGGGAACTCGATGAGCATGCGCGCCTCCCGGCGAGCCGCGCGGCGGGACAGGAGGTAGTCGGCGCCGGTGACCCCCAGCCCCGCGCCGACGACCGTGAGGACGACGACCGGGAACGGCCCCGCTCCCCGGAGGACCACCGACGCCGTCCCGACGGCGGCCCCGGCGACCGCGCCGACGACGCCCCACACGACCTGCTCGGCGCGGAAGCGGTCGACGTCCGCGGGGAGCCCGGCGCGCAGCTGCCGGCGGCGGACCGAGTCGGCTCCACCGAGGACCCTCTCGACCACGGCCCCGAGGTCGCGCAGCACCGGCCCGGCGAGGAGCCCGATCGCCCCACCGACCGGGCGGTCGTCCTCGAGGAGCCGGGACGGGCGCGGGGTGTCGCGCAGGTAGGGCAGGACCCGACCGGCCAGGCGCTGGCGCCGGTGGCGCGGCAGGCCGGCCCAGGCGAGCGCGAGCCCCAGACCGAGGACGAAGCCGAGGATCGCCCCCTGACGGGCGAGCGAGGTCATCGCAGGACCCGTTCGTCCTCGGGCAGCCGCCCGATCCGCACCATGGCCCAGTACGCCGCGGCGGTCACGGCGGCACCCGCCGCGAGGACGACGACGCCCGGTCCCGTCGAGTACGCCCTGACCGACTCGGGGTTCGTCGAGAGCATGGCAAGGACGACCCAGGGGGCCGCGACCGCCAGCCGCGCCGCGTTGACCGTCCACGACTGCCGGGTCTCGAGCTCGGCTCGCGTGCGGGCGTCCTCGCGGAGGAAGCCGGACAGGGTCCGCAGGAGGTGGCCGAGGTCGGTGCCGCCGACCTCGCGGGCGATCCGCAGGCTCTCGACGAGGCGGTCGCCCACCGGGTCGCTGAGGCGTTCCTTCAGCCGGTCGAGCGAGTCGTGGAAGCGCCCCGTGAGCCGGTAGTCGTCGGCGAAGGCGACGAAGGGTTCGCGCAGCTCCTCCGGACCGCGGAGGCCGAGCTGCGCGAGGGCCTCCGGGAGGGCCATGCCGGCACGGACCCCGGACGTGATGTTGTCGACCGCGTCGGGCCAGAGGTCACGCAGGAGCGCCCGTCGCCGTCTGGCCCGACGTCGGACGAGCGCGACCGGCAGCGCGCCGGCCATCAGCGCGAAGCACGCCGCGATCGGGAGGACCCCGACCGTCGCCTGGACGACCGCCAGGACGAGCAGCACGGACACGACGCAGAGGACGAGCAGGGAGCGCACCGACAGCCCCGCGAACCCGGCCTGGACCAGCTCGTCCCTGAGGCGGTCGACCGGCCCGGCCCGGCGCGCCGGGTCCTGCGCCGCCGGCGTGGGGACCCAGCAGCTCCACCACAGGAGGAACAGGCCGGTGCCGAGGGTGAGCCCCAGACCGACGCCCGTCACGGCCCGCCCCCGTGGGCGAGGAGCGCCGACAGGTCGAAACCGGCTCGCACGAAGCGATCCTCGTGCGGGGGGAACCCGTCGGCACGCCGCAGCTCCCCCTCACGACGGACGAAGAGGTCGGCGATCTCGACGACGTCACCCTCGACCCGGCCGGGCACGGCGGCGATCTCGCGGACCACCCGCCGTCCGTCGCGTTCGAGGGAGGCGTGCACGACGAGGTCGATCGACGCCGCCACGGTCGGGACCACGAAGCGAGCCGACACGTTCTCACCCGCGAGCAGCGGCAGCGTGCACATCTTCGTCACGGCCTCGCGCGCACTGTTCGCGTGGATGGTGCACATCCCGGGCAGCCCGGAGTTCAGCGCGATGAGGAGGTCGAGGCTCTCGGCCTGGCGGACCTCGCCCACGATGATCCGGCTGGGGCGCATCCGCAGCGCCTCCTTGACGAGGCGGCGGAGCGGAACCTCACCGGTGCCCTCGAGCGACGGCTGGCGGCACTGCAGCGAGGCGACGTCGCGGTGCGGGATGCGCAGCTCGAAGACCTCCTCGCAGGTGACGATCCGCTCGCGGGGCGGTACCGATGCCGCGAGGCAATTGAGGAGGGTCGTCTTGCCCGCCTGGGTCCCTCCGGCCACGAGGACGTTCAGCCCTGCCGCGACGGCCGCCTCGAGGAAGCGGCCGGCCTGGCGGGTCAGGGTGCCGAGCCGGACGAGGTCGTCCATCGAGTCGGCACGCACGACGAACTTGCGGACGTTGACGTACCAGTGCTCGCGGGTGATGTCGGGGATGACGACGTGGAGGCGGCTGCCGTCGGGGAGGACGGCGTCGACGAACGGTGAGCTGAGGTCGACGCGACGACCCGACGACTTGAGCATGCGCTCGACGAGGTCGCGGACCTCGTCGTGGCTGAGCAGGGTGTTGGTGAGCTCGGCCACCCCGTTGCGGGCGACGAAGACACGGCTCGGCTCGTTGACCCAGATCTCCTCGATCGTCGGGTCGTCGAGGTACTGCTGCAGGGGCCCGAACCCGGCGACGGTGTCCCACACCGCGCGCGAGGCGGCATCGAGGTCGGACAGGACAGGCAGCCCGCCGTGCATCGAGCGCTCGTCGTAGTCGGTGACGGCGTCGCGGACGAGGGCGCGCACGGCCCCCTCGTCGCGTGCCGGGTCCAGCCCCGAGCGGCGGATGAGCTCGCGCACCTCCCCCTCCAGCGTGCGGACGGCGTCCACGAATGCCTCCTCCCCGACGACCGTGGCCCCCTGCCGCAGTCGCTCTGGTGCCCAGCGAACCGCAGCTCGCCGCGGCGCGCACGTCGAGCCACGGCACCTGTGGACAACCGGCGACCACTGGGTCGGGTGTGGATGACGAGGCGGTGTGCACGCCGCCCCTGTGGAAAACCGCGCGGTGGTGTCGCAGGACCTCCCTACGGTGTCGGTCCATGGAGCTCACCCTCACCGTCCACGTGCCGCGACGCCGGGCCCTGCCGGTCGACGTCGTCGTGCGCTGGGCGGGTGCGCAGACCGCGGCCGCGCTCGGTACCGCCCTGGGCGAGCACCTCGGTCACCCCGTGCCGACCCTGCTCTCGGGCGGGCGGGCCGTGCCGCCGGACGCGCTGGTCGGACATCCACCGCTCCTCCACGGCTCGTCGGTCGTGGTCGGGGCCGCCGGCGCGTCCTCGGTCGCACCCCCGGGGGCACGGCCCGACGGTCCGGTGCTCGAGCTCGTCGCGGTCGGCGGGCCGGATGCCGGCCGGTCGCGCGAGCTCGTCCCACCCGGTCTCGTCGTGGGCCGGTCCGTGCCGCACGGCTTCTCCCTCGACGACGACGCCCTCAGCCGCCGACACGCAGAGGTGCGGGTCGACGCATCCGGCGTCGTCGTGGCCGATGCCGGCTCGACGAACGGCGTGCTCGTCGACGGGCGACCCCTCGTCGAGCCGAGCCCCGTCGACTCCGGGTCGACCCTCGTCCTCGGCGCATCCACCCTGCGCCTCCGGCGGCGACCCGGCGCCGGTCTGCCGACGACGGTCACGGGCGACGGTCGCCTCGTCCTCCGGCCGGTCGCCGGCCGGGCGGAGGACGACTCCGAGGTCGTGGTCGAGGCGCCACGCCCGCCAGGCGAGCGCCACCGTCCGCGCATCCCGTGGCTCGCCGCGCTCCTCCCGGTCCCCGTCGCCGCGGTGATGGCGGTCGTGTTCGGTCCGCAGCTGCTGGCCTTCGCGCTGCTCGGGCCGGTGCTGATGCTGGGGACCGCCCTCGGTGACCGGCTCGGCTCCGGTCGCAGCCACCGGCGGGCGGTCGCCGAGCACGTGGTGGCGACGGCCGCGGCACGCGGACGGCTGGACCGGCTCGTGGCCGAGGAGGTCGTGCGGCTCGACCACGACCGCCCTGATGCGGCGGCCCTGCTGCGGCGTGCCGAGCTGCGCCTGCCGGGGCTGTGGGCCCGCTCCGACCTGCGCGTCCGCGTGGGGCACGGGGAGGTGGCGACCCGGGTGGTCTGGACCGACGGGACGACACGCGAACGCGGGCGCGCAGGGCGCGGACCCGTCGTCGTCGACGTGAGCGGTGGCCTGGCCGTGGTGGGGCCCCCTGAGATGACGCGTGGCGTCCTCGCATCGGTCGTCGGGCAGCTCGCCGTGCAGTGTCCGCCGTCACGGCTGCGGCTCGACGTCGCCGACGACGAGGACCCGGCGTGGCGGTGGGTCGCACGCCTGCCGCACGCCGGGCAGCCACCGGTGCCCGGGTCCCGGTGTACCGCGAGCGGGGCCGAGGGGCCCTCCGGGGCCCCACCCGGCGTCCACCCGCTCGGCGCCGGGGCCGATGACGAGGTGCGCCGCGTCCTCGTGGTGCCGTCGCTGGGCCCGGTCGCGACCGACCTGGTGTCCGCAGCAGCCGAGGCGGGCTGGGTCGTCCTCCTCGGGGCGGCGGATGCCGAGCTGGTCGGCGCCGTCGGGGTCGTCGTCGACGCCCAGCAGGGCACGGTCGGCGACCGCGCCGGACGCCGGCCCCTGGTCGTGGACCGGGTCGGTCCGTGGTGGGCCGAGCGGGTGTCCAGGGCGCTCGCGCCGCTCGTCGAGGACCGGGCCGATGACGACCGCGCCCTCCCCGGGCGCGTGGCGCTGTCCGCGCCGTTCGACGGGAGCGACCCGGGCCCGGACCTCGTCGCTGGGCGGTGGAGCCGTTCCGACGGACGCCCCCGGGCGGTCGTCGGTCGCACCGCCGACGGCCCGTTCTCCGTCGACCTCGTCACCGACGGGCCGCACGTCCTCGTCGGAGGGACGACCGGCTCCGGGAAGTCCGAGTTCCTCCGCACCCTCGTGGTGTCGCTCGCCGCGACCCTTCCGCCCGAGGACCTCGCGCTGGTCCTCGTCGACTTCAAGGGCGGAGCCGCGTTCGGCGCGTGCGCGGACCTGCCCCACGTCGTCGGGCTCGTCACCGACCTCGACGCACTCCTCGTCGAGCGGGCCCTGTCCTCCCTCGATGCCGAGCTCCGCCGCCGCGAGCGCCTCTTCGCCGTCGTGGGGGCCGCCGACCTCGAGGCCTACCGTCGGGCGTCCGGCCGACCCGAACCCCTGCCCCGGCTCGTCGTGGTCGTCGACGAGCTCAAGGCCCTCGTCGACGAGGTCCCTCGCTTCGTCGACGGGCTGGTCCGACTCGCGGCCCTCGGGCGGTCCCTCGGCATCCACCTCGTCCTCGCTACGCAGCGACCCTCCGGCGCGCTGTCGCCGGCGGTGCAGGCGAACGTCAACCTGCGCATCGCCTTCCGTGTCCGCGACCGTTCCGACTCGGTCGACGTCGTCGAGGACCCAGCCGCTGCGGCGATCCATCCGGGGGTGCCGGGGCGGGCGGTTGCCCGCGGGGGCGACGGAATCCTCGTCGCGTTCCAGGCCGCTCTCGTGGCCGACCCCGGTCAGGAGGTGCTCCCGTCCCTGCGAGTCGTCCCGAGCGGGGGCTGCCCCGGCACCGTCGACGTCGAGGTACCGCGGACCACGGAGGGGTCCCGGGACGCAGCCCTCGACCGCCTCGTCGCTGCCCTCGACGAGGCGGCGCGGGCGACGGGCCGGCCTCGTCCCCGCAGCCCGTGGCTCGCACCACTACCCGACGTCTTCGACCCCCATGACCCCGATGCCCCGTCCGGTGCCGACGGATGCCCGCCGGTCCGCGCCGGGCTCGTCGACGAGCCGGACCGGCAGCGGACGACGTCCCTCGGCCCGGAGGACGGCTCCGTGACCTGGCTCCTGTCCGGCGGCCCGGGGAGCGGACGAACCACCGCCACCCGGGCACTCGCCCTCGCCGCCGCCTCCCGTGCCGCGCCGGCCGACCTCCACCTCCACGTCATCGCGGCCGGCGGCGCGCTCGCCGACCTCGCGGGCCTCCCGCACTGCGGCTGCGCGATGGCCCTGACCGATCGGAGGGCCGTGCGGGCACTCATCGGGTACCTGTCCACCCTCGTCGCGCGGCGCCGGTCGTCGGCCTCGCCCGACGGCGCGAACGGACACGGGGGGCCGACGGTGTTCGTCCTCGTCGACGGCTGGGAACAGCTCGTCGAGGCCACGGCGGGGCCGTGGGGCGACAGCGACGCCGACGCCCTGCTCACGGTGCTGCGGGACGGCGCCTCGGTCGGGGTCCGCGGCATCGTCACCGGAGGACGCGCCCTCCTCCAGCCCAACTGGTCGGCCCTCGGGGCGACGACGGTCGTGCTGGGGCGGGTCGACCCCCTCGACGCCGCCCTCACCGGGCTCCGTGCCGGCCCCCTCCCGGTCGACCCACCGCGAGGACGCGGCGTGAGGGTGGGCGACTCCAGGCAGGTCCACTTCGCCCACGCCACCGCGGCCACGACCGCTCAGGTCGCCGCAGCCCGGCCCGCCCAGGCGGACACCACCGGCGGACGGGCGCCCTGGCGGTACCTCCCGCTCCCCGAGTCGGTGACCCGCCCGGCTCGCCGTCGGCCGTCCAGCGAGGGGAACGGCGACACTGCCGTCACGGGCAGGTCGCTCGGCCTCGGGCTGCGCGCCGTTGCGGACGGGGGCGCCGCCTCGTGGCGGTGGGTGCCCGAGCGCGACGGGCCCCGGCTCCTCGTCGCCGGCCCTCCCCGGTCCGGACGGACGACGACCCTCCGCAGTCTCGCCGAGGCGGTGCTCGACTCCGGCCACCCGGCCGTCCTCGTGTCGCGCGCCACGCGCGGGCAGGCCGACGACGTGACCGCGAGACTCCGGGTCGTGACTCCGGACGAGGTCGAGGAGTTCGTCGCGCTGCGCCGCGGCCACCCCGACCTCGCGGTCCTCGTCGACGACGCGGAGCTCCTCGACGACGCGCCCCTGCTCCCCCTGCTCCGCGAGCACGCCACGCTCCTCGGCCGCGACCCCGGGCTGCTCGTCGTCGCCACGAGCAGCGACGGCCTCGCGTCACGCTTCCGTGGCCTCGACGTCGAGGTCGCGCGGCACCGGTTCGCCCTGCTGCTCATGCCCTCGGCGAGCGACGGAGCGGCCCTCGGTCAGCCACGACTGCCGGACGTGCTGCCGGTTCCCGGCCGAGGGCTGGTCGTCGGGGGCGGAACCCCTCCGAGGGAGGTGCAGGTCTACCAGCCGCGCGGGTCGGTGGCCTCAGGCACCGTCGACCTCGGGGCCCCGGTCGGCGACCCCCTTCGCGGAGAGCGCGACGAGCGCGGTCGTCAGGGCGAGGGCGATGAGGCCCCAGCCCAGGAGGCGCAGCCCGCCCTGGATCATGCCGCCACCGACCGGGAAGAGCAGGACACTCCACACGATCGTCGGGGTCTTCGGCCAGGCACCGTCGCCCAGCCAGCCGCGGGCCAGCACCCCGAGGGCGACGCCGAACGCGGCGATGAGGAGGGCCGACATCGCGACCCGGGTCGGGTCGCTGCCCTCCCCCACGGCGAGCTCGTAGAGGTAGAAGGCTGCGAACCCGAGGAGGGTCAGCGCCTGAGCCCCGACGAGGACGGCGGCGACGCGGCGGGGGCCGCGTGAGATCTCCTCGGACACGCGGTCAGCCTAACGACGGGGGAGGTCGGAGCGCCGCGAGGGCCTGTCGTCGGGCACCGGGCGGGTCCATGTCGACCGTCCCGGCGTGTCGCGTCTCACGCCGCGTCCGAACGGCACCCGACAAGCGCGGGCCGGCCATCCTGCCTGACGGCCTGCACGCCGTCCCGGCACCCCGTGGGGTCGGCGTCGTCGCAGGTCAGGGACCTGGTGACGCGCGGGGAACAGAAGGGACCGGCGCGACCGTTGAGCGGGGGTGGCGTCACCGCCGCAGGTCCGGCTGCCGGGACCGCCCTGACCGCGTCCTTCACGGATTGGGTGGGCACCGGTAGTGTGGATGCACGGACGTCTGTGCTTGAGACGTCCGTTCAGGCTGCAGTGACGCAACCAGCGAGTACCTGCGGCCACCCCCTCGCAGGCGCTCGACACGACCGCATGACCCCCGCGACAAGGAGCACCCTTCATGGACTGGCGCGACCGCGCTGCCTGCCTCGACGAGGACCCCGAGCTGTTCTTCCCCATCGGGAACACCGGCCCGGCGATCGCTCAGATCGAGGAGGCCAAGCTCGTCTGCCGCCGCTGCGAGGTCATCGACACCTGTCTGAAGTGGGCCATCGAGTCCGGCCAGGACGCCGGCGTCTGGGGCGGCATGAGCGAGGACGAGCGCCGCGCCCTCAAGCGCCGCAACGCCCGAGCCCGCCGCGCCGGCTGACAGGACTCGTCCACCGACCTCCAGCACCGCAGCACCCCGGCGCCCGGTTCCCCCGGGCGCCGACCCGTGTCCGGGCCGGTGACCCGACCGCGGTCAGCGACCGAGCGGACGCAGCCGCGCGACGAACACCACGCGCGTCCCCGTCGGGTGGTTGGCCTCCCAGCGGATCCGACCGCGCAGGTCGGCCGCCAGCGAGGTGACGATCCGCGTCCCCAGGCCGGCGAGCACCGGGCGGAAACCCGCTGGCAGCCCCACCCCGTCGTCGGTGATGACGACCGTCAGCTGGTCCTCCCCCGTCTCCAGCGTGACCCGTTCGACCTCGACGTCGACTCGTCCGTCGCGGTCGGCGAGCCCGTGCTCGACGGCGTTCTGCACGAGCTCTGAGACGATCATCGCGAGCGCGGTGGCGTCCTCCGCCCGCATCCGGCCGAACCGTCCCGTGAAGCCGTGCTCGACCCGGTGCTCGCGCATCGCGACCTCGACAACGGCCCGCAGCCCGCGCCGGGCGATCTCGTCGAAGTCGACGGTCTCGTCGAACCCCTGGCTCAGTGTCTCGTGGACGAGCGCGATCGTGCCCACCCGCCGCACCGCCTCCTCCAGCGCCCCGCGCGCGTCGCCGTCGGGGACGCGGCGGGCCTGGAGGCGCAGCAGCGCCGCCACGGTCTGGAGGTTGTTCTTGACCCGGTGGTGGATCTCGCGGATCGTCGCGTCCTTGGTCAGCAGCTCCTGCTCGCGACGCCGCAGCTCCGAGACGTCGCGGAGCAGCAGGAGGGCTCCCGAGCGCATCCCGCCGATGATGATCGGGATGGCGCGCATCGTCACGGTCGCGCTGGCGGTCTCGACCTCGGTCCGCCAGGACGCACGACCCGTCGCGACCACGGCCAGCGCCTCGTCGACGGCCATCCCCCCACGTGACACCTGGTCGGCGACGACCTGCGCGAGGACCTCGCCCGTGACGTTGCCGACGTGCCCCATGCGGTGGATCGCCGAGACCGCGTTCGGGCTGGCGTAGCGGACCATGCCGTCGACGTCGAGGTGGATGACGCCGTCGCCGACGCGGGGTGCGCCGCGGCGCATCCCGGTCGGGGCCGAGACCGACGGGAAGTCGCCACTGGCCACCATCCGCATGAGGGAGTCGGCGAGGTCGCGGTAGGTCAGCTCGAGACGGCTCGGGGTCCGGGCGCCGGTGAGGTTCTGGTGGCGCGTCACGACGGCGATGACGCGCCCCTCCCGGCAGACCGGCACCGCGTCCTCCCGGATCGAGATGTCCTCGCGCTGGGTCGGCTCGGGCTTGGCGAACATCTGCTGGGTGCGAGCCGCGTGGTCGAGCATGGCTGCGCGTGACCGGCTCGAGCTGCGCCCGACGATGTCGTCGTAGAACACCATCGGCCCGGTGTTGGGGCGTACGTGGGCGACGGCGCGCCATCCGTCGAGCCCCCCGCGCACCCACAGGACGAGGTCGGCGAACGACAGGTCGGCGATCAGCTGCCAGTCGCCGACCAGCAGGTGCAGCCACTCCGACTCCGACGCCTCGAGGGTCGTCGTGTCGCGCAGCATCTCGGCCAGCGTGCTCACGCCGACGAGCCTAGGCGACCCCTCTCGAGCACCCGATGGCAGACCGGCACGGGAGACGTCCGGCCACGCGGAGCATTCAAGGCATCGGAACCTTCGGTGGGGCACCCCGAACTTCGGGGTGCCCCACCGAAGGTTCCGGCATCAGGCGGGAAAGTTGGGACTCCCGATCAGGTGGTGGAGGAGCCGCCCACGCGGATCACCGAGCGCAGGGTCCGCAGGGCGACCGAGAGGGCCGCGATGTTCGGGTGGTCGAGCCGCCGGATCGCCGCGAGGGCGGTCCTGCTGCGCTGGATCGACTCGCTGTTCGCGCTCGACCAGGCCTCCCAGGCGGCTGCTGGGTCCTCGGACCCACCGACCTCGATGACCGAGCGCGTCAGCGACTCGAGCACGGCGTAGAGGTCGTCGCGCAGGGCACCACGGGCGAGGGCGTCCCACCGGTCGTCACGCGGCAGGCGGGTGACCTTGGTGAGCATCGCGTCGATGCCGAACCGCTCGGAAACCAGGTAGTACAGCGGCGCGACCTCGGTGGGCGCGCGGCCGGTGTCGGTGGCGATGTCGACGATGTCGAGCAGGCTGAACCAGTCGAGCAGCATCGCGGCCCGGGCCGCCAGCGCGTCGGGCACGCCGGCCTTGACGAGCTCGCTCGTGCGCTTGTCGAGGCGGCGCTTCTCGTCGCCGCGCAGCAGCCCCGGCACCTGGGGCCCGAGCTCCTTGACGACGCCGGCGAACCGGTCGACCTCGGCGCTGATGTCGAGGCGTGCCGGGCGTGAGGTGAGGAACCAGCGCACCGCCCGGTCGAGGAGCCGGCGGAACTCGAGGTAGAGCATGGTCTGGGCCGCGGTCGGCACGACGTTGTCGAGCGCCTCCACCTCCCGCACGTAGCCGGCGAGGCCGAACACCTCCCGGCAGACGACGAACGCGCGCGTCACCTGCTCGGGCGTGGCGCCGGCCTCCTCCTGCGCCCGGAACGCGAAGGTGATGCCGCCGCGGTTGACCATCGAGTTGACGACCGAGTTCGTGACGATCTCGCGGCGGAGCGGGTGGTCGGCGAGCTCTCCGGCGTAGCGCTCCTGGATCGCCGGCGGGAAGTACTCCGCGAGCGTTCTCGCGAAGTACGGGTCGTCCGGGATCGAGCTCGCGAGGATGTCCTCCTTGAGCGCGAGCTTGGCGTAGGCGACGAGCACCGAGAACTCGGGCGACTTCAGCCCCAGCCCGTCGTGCGCCCGCTTCTCGATCTCGGCATCGGTCGGGAGGAACTCGAGCCCACGGTCGAGGTCACCGCGGTCCTCGAGCCAGTGGATGAGCCGCTGGTGCACGCTCGCCATCGAGTGCTCCTGCGCCCGGGCGTTGCCGAGCAGGACGTTCTGCTCGTAGTTGTCGCGCAGCACGTGGTCGGCGACGTCGTCGGTCATCGACGCGAGGAGCTCGTTGCGGTCCTCGGTGGTGAGGCCTCCGGCGCGGACGACCTCGCCCAGGAGGATCTTGATGTTGACCTCGTGGTCGGAGGTGTCGACGCCCGCGGAGTTGTCGATCGCGTCGGTGTTGACCCGGACCCCGCACAGGGCCGCCTCGATGCGGCCGAGCTGGGAGAGGCCGAGGTTGCCACCCTCGCCGACCACCTTGGCGCGCAGCTCGTTGCCGTTGACGCGGATCGCGTCGTTGGCGCGGTCGCCGACGGACAGGTGGTCCTCGCTCGAGGCCTTGACGTAGGTGCCGATGCCGCCGTTCCAGAGCAGGTCGACCGGCGCGAGGAGGATGGCGTGGATCAGCTCGGCGGGCGTCATCGCCGTCGTGTTCTTCGGGAGGGCGAGCGCCTCGACCATCTGCGGCGTGACCGGGATGGACTTCAGCGACCGGGCGAACACGCCGCCACCCTCGGACACCAGCGACCGGTCGTAGTCGTCCCACGACGAGCGCGGAAGCTCGAAGAGCCGCTTGCGCTCGGCGAACGACTGCGCCGCAACGGGATTCGGGTCGACGAAGACGTGGCGGTGGTCGAAAGCCGCCACCAGGCGGATGTGCTCGGACAGGAGCATCCCGTTGCCGAAGACGTCGCCGCTCATGTCGCCGACCCCGACGACGGTGAACTCCTGCGTCTGGGTGTCGACGCCCATCTCACGGAAGTGGCGCTTGACCGACTCCCAGGCGCCGCGGGCCGTGATGCCCATCGCCTTGTGGTCGTAGCCCGCCGAGCCACCCGACGCGAAGGCGTCGTCGAGCCAGAAGCCGTACGACTGCGAGACGCCGTTCGCGATGTCGGAGAAGGTCGCGGTGCCCTTGTCCGCGGCGACGACGAGGTAGGGGTCGTCGCCGTCGTGGCGGACCACCCGCTCCGGCGGCACGATCTCGCCTCCGACGCGGTTGTCGGTGACGTCGAGCAGGCCCGAGATGAACATCCGGTACGCCGCCTTGCCCTCCTCGAGCCATGCCTCGCGGTCGACCGCCATGTCGGGCAGCTGCTTGGGGTAGAAGCCACCCTTGGAGCCGGTGGGCACGATGACGGCGTTCTTCACCATCTGCGCCTTGACGAGACCGAGGACCTCGGTGCGGAAGTCCTCGCGCCGGTCGGACCAGCGCAGCCCGCCGCGGGCGACCGGGCCGAAGCGCAGGTGCACGCCCTCGACCCGAGGGCTGTAGACCCAGATCTCGAACTGCGGCCGCGGGGCCGGGAGGTCGGGCACGGCCTTGGGGTTGAGCTTGAGCGAGACGTACGGCTTGTGCGCCGCCCCGTTGGCGCCGGCCTGGTAGAAGTTCGTCCGCAGCCCCGCCCGCATCACCCCGAGGAAGGCGCGGATGATCCGGTCGTGGTCGAGCGAGGACACCCCGTCGAGGGCGTCGACGACGCGCTGGGCGATCGCCTCCTCGGCGGCGTCACGCCCACCGTCCGGGGCGGCGTCCGGGTCGAACCGGTTCTCCCACACCGACACCAGGTCGCGGGCGATGGCCGGGTGCGAGACGAGGGCGTCCTCGAGGTAGTCCTGCGAGTACGTCGCGCGCGCCTGCCGCAGGTACTTGGCGACGGTGCGCAGGATGACGACCTGTCGCCACGTGAGCTGGGCGGCGAGGACGAGCTTGTTGAACCCGTCGGACTCGGCGCGCCCGTCCCACACCGCCGAGACGGCGCCCTCGAACAGGTCGCGGAGCTGCTCGTGCGGACAGGCCTCCCACACTCGCGCGTCGTGGACCCGAAGGCCGAAGTCGTACACGTGCAGGGTCGTGCCGTCCGCACGCTCGACCTCGTAGGGCTGCTCGTCGACGACCTCGACCCCCATGTGGGTGAAGATCGGGAGGATGTCGGTGAGCGACAGCGGGTCGACCCGGAACAGCTTGAAGCGCCGCACGTCGTCGGAGCCTTCGGCCGGCCGGTACAGCGCCACGCTCGTGCCCTGCCCGGTGCCGAGCCGGTCGAGGTGCTGGAGGTCGGCGAGCCCCTGGTTGACCGTGAAGGTCTCCTCGTACCCGACGGGGAAGGCCCGCCCGAACCGGTCCATGAGCCGGTCGCCCTCCTCCTCCCCGTGCTCGTGCCGCAGCGCGTCGCCGAGGCGGTCGGACCAGGTGCGGCTGACCTCGACGAGTCGCTGCTCGAGGGCGTCGGCCTCGGCGCGGTCGAGGGTGCGGACGCGTCGCCCGCGCGGCACCCGGACGACGAACTGCAGTCGGGACAGGGCGGACTCGCTCACGCGGGCCGCGAACTCGACCGACTCGCCGCCGAAGGTCTCCTTGAGGATGTCGGCCATCCGCAGACGCACCCCGGTGTTGTAGCGGTCGCGCGGGATGTAGACGAGGCAGGACACGAAGCGGCCGAAGTCGTCCTCGCGGATGAACAGCTTGGTGCGGCGGCGCTCCTGCAGCTGGGTGACCGCCATCGCCGTCTCGTAGAGGTTCTCGATGCTCGCCTGGAACAGCTCGTCGCGCGGGTAGCTCTCGAGGACCTCGAGGAGGTCCTTCCCGGTGTGGCTGTCGGGGGCGACCCCGGAGCGGTCGAGGACGGCACGCACCTTCTCGGCGACGAGCGGCACCCGCAGCACCGACTCGGTGTACGCCGTGGAGGCGTAGAGGCCGAGGAAACGCCGCTCCCCCACGACGGTGCCGTCGTCGGCGTAGCGCTTGACCCCGACGTAGTCCAGGTGCGCGACCCGGTGCACGGTGGAGCGCGAGTTGGCCTTGGTGAGGACGAGGATGTTCGGCTCGTGCGCCTTCGCCGAGGCCTCGGGCGACAGGACGTCGGGCTTCTCGCCCTGCGGGGGGTCGGACCGCAGGAGGCCGAGCCCGGACCCGGTGACCGGGGACAGCACCTCGCCCTGGGCGGACCTCTCGAGGACGTAGTCGCGGTAGCCGAGGAAGGTGAAGTGGTCCTCGGCCATCCACCGCAGGAACGTCGTCGCGCGCCCGACCTCGGCGGCCTCGATCCCGGCCGGCGGCGCACCCTCGAGCTCGGCGGCGAGGACGAGGCACTTGCTGCGCATCTTCGGCCAGTCCTCGACGGCCTGGCGGACGTCCTCGAGGACGCGGCGCACCGTGGCCTCGATCTCGGCGCGGCGCCCCTCGTCGCTCTCGCGGTCGACGGAGAGCAGCATCCACGACTCGGGGAGCTCTCCGAGGTCACCCTTGGTCGTACGGCCGATCACGTCGCGCGGGAGGACCTTCTCGAGGCGACCGAGGGCGTCGCGGCTCACGACCAGCTGGGGGTGGACGATGAGGTGGATGTCGACGCCCGCGGAGACGAGGGCCCCCGTGACGGAGTCGACGAGGAAGGGCATGTCGTCGGTGACGACCTGGATGATGGTGCGCGCCGTCGACCAGCCGTCGGACTCCGTCGTGGGGTTGTAGACCCGCACGTTCGCGACCCCCGGGAGCCGCTCCGCGGCCAGCCGCAGGTGGCTGCTCGCGGCGCCGGCGTAGATCTCGGGCGAGCGGGAGGCCAGCTCGTCGAGGGGTACGTGCCGCAGGTAGCGCTCGATGAAGTCACGGCCCCCGCCGTCCGGCGCTGCCTCCTCGAACGCGGTGGCGATCGGGGCGAGGACGTCCTCGCGGCTGCTGGACTGGGCCTTCGACATGGTGCGGTGGCACTCCTTCGTCGCGAGTCACCGAGGTGCGGCGGAGCACGTCCTCGTGCTCGCGTCCGAGCCTAGCCACCCGGGCGGGGGGTGCGACCGCCGGGGAGCCGGGGGGCGTCTCGTCCCCGAGACGGAATCAGGGCTGCCGCCGTCCTGCACGGTCGTCAGTCGGCGACGACGTCGAGGGTGCGGACCGTGGGGTCGGCGGCGTAGGCGATCCGGCTGCCGGCGGCACGGGCGGCGCGCAGCGCGTCGACGGCCTCCAGGGTCACCTCCTCGCCCGGCGCGAGCACCGGGATCCCCGGCGGGTAGGGGGCGACGAGCTCGGCGCTGACCCGGCCCACGGCCCGTTCGACCGGGACGCTCTCACGGGTCGCGAAGAAGGCCTCGCGCGGCGGCACCACGGTGACCGGGTCGACCGACCACACCCCCGACGCGACGACCGGGCGGGCCGGTCCGCGCTGCCGCTCGACCGACTCGACGAGGGCGAGCGTGAGCGCCTCGACGGTCCGGCGGGTGTCGGCGAGGCTCACCATCGCGACGACGGTGTCGCGGTCGGCCATCTCGACGGGCATGCCGCCGGCGAGCAGGTCGGACTCGACGGCGTTGCCGTCGGCCCCCGTGCCGGGGAGGACGAGGACGAGCCGCGTGGGGTCGACCGACGGCCCGTCGAGGACGACCAGTCCCGCGACCTGCCGCAGCCGCCGGCGGGCTGCCGCGACCGCGGTGACGACCTCGTCGAGGAGGGCCCGGCCGTCGCGCTGGAGCAGGGCGCGCGCGGCGTCGATGCTCGCGAGGATGGCGCCCGACGGGCTCGTCGTGGCGGTGGCCTCGACGCCCGCGTCGAGTCGCGCCCGGCTGATCCGCCGGCTCCGGGCGAGGACGAGGGCGCCCTGCGACCACGCGGGGAGCGCCTTGTGGGCGCTCGTCACGAGGGCGTCGGCACCGGCGGCGAGGGCGTGCGGCGGGAGCGCGGGGTGGAAGCCCAGGTGGGCACCCCACGCGGCGTCGACCACCAGGGGCACCCCGTGCCGGTGCGCCACGGTCGCGAGCGCCCCGACGTCGCCGACCGTGCCGACGTACGACGGGTCGCCGACGAGGACGGCCCGCGCGTCGGGGGCCGAGGCGAGGGCGCCCTCGAGGGCGGCGGCGGTGACCCCGAGCGGGAGGCCGTGCTCCGGGTCGACCTCGGGTCGCACCCAGACCGGGTGGAGGCCCGCGAGGACGAGGCCGAGGAGCATCGAGCGGTGCAGGGTCCGCGCGACGACGACCCGGTCGCCCGGTCGGCCGACCGCGAGGGCGAGGGCCTGGTTGCCGTGGGTCGACCCGCCGACGGAGAACCGGCAGAGGTCGGCGCCCCACAGGCGCGCGGCGCGGTCCTGGGCCTCGTCGAGAACGCCACGCGTCAGCTTCATCGTGTCGAGGCCGGCGTAGAGCGGCACGTCGCCCGCGACGACGTCACCGACCAGGTCGCGGCGCTGCTTGTGCCCGGGGATGGTGAAGGGGGTCGGCGCCTCCTCCTGGAAGCGCAGCCAGGCGTCGAGGAGGGGGGCGTCGCCGCGCAGCCGGCGCGGGTCAGTGGGCATGGCCGCGCGACCAGACCGAGACCGCCGCGACGAGCGCCTCGGCGTACCGGCGCACCTGGCCGAGGTCGACCCACTCGTCGGCGGCGTGGAGGCCCCCACCGGCCGGTCCGCACACGAGCGCGGGGATCCCGGCGTCCTGCCAGAGCGGCGCCTCCATCCAGTACGGGGCGTCGAACGCCCCGGGCGGGGCGTCGTCGCCGAGGGCCTCGGTGAGGGCGGCTCCGAGGGTGTGGGCCGGGCCGTGGGCGTCGACGCGCCACGCCTCGCGCGCCATCGTCAGGCTCGCGTCCGCGGAGATGCCGGGATCGGCGGCGCGGAGGTCGGAGACCAGCGCCTCGACCTCGGCGAGGGCGTCGGCGGCCGACTCCCCCGGGACGGTGCGGCGCTCGACGACGGCCCGCGCCGACCGGGCGAGGACGAAGGGCGACTCCCCGCCCGCCGCGACGGTGACCAGGAGCGAGCCGCCGGGCTTCGGGAGCCGCGCGTCGTGCGCCTCGACCGCGGAGAGGAACCGCCCGAGGTGCGTGACGGCGTTGACCCCCTGCTCGGGCTGCGACGAGTGGGCCGGCCGCCCCCGGAAGGTCACCTCCACGAGGGCGTAGCCGCGCAGGGTGGCCGTCTGCGCCAGCCAGGTCGGCTCGCCGACCACCGCGACGTCGGGCCGGACACCCAGGCCGGGCAGGGCGGCGAGGACGGTCTCGGTGCCCAGGCTCGCGTCCTCCTCGTCGGCGACGAGGGCGAGGACGACCCGCCCCGGGACACCCACCGCGGCCAGCCGCTCGGCGGCGACGACCATGGCGGCGATGCCGCCCTTCATGTCGGAGGTGCCGCGGCCGGTCATCCGGTCGCCGTCGGTGGTCGGGGTGAGGGCGCCGGGGATCCCCTCGGTGCCGACGGTGTCGACGTGCCCGGTGAGGACGACCGTCGGACCCGAGGACGTCATGGGGCCGAGTGCGACGAGGCTGGGCCGGTCGGGGTGGCCGTCCGGGCTGACGACGTGGGTGGCGAAGCCGGCCGCCGCGAGCCGGGTGGCCAGGTGCTCGACGACCGCGGTCTCGCCCGGGGCCCCCGGGACGAGGCCGGGGTTGACCGAGTCGATGGCGACGAGCTCGGCCGTGAGCGCGACCGCCGCGTCGCCGAGGCCGGCGCCGAGGCCGCCGGGGCGCACGCCGGCGGTGGCGGTGCGTCGCTCGTCGGTGCCCACGCCGCGACCCTACTTCGCAGGTGGGGCCCCGACGAGCCCTGGGGATGTGGATGACGCGGCTGCCGGACCCACGGTCCTCACTAGGGTGGGACGGTGCCGATCGAGCCCGACCCGTCGCGCGTCGCCGCCGTCCTCACGCGGCTCGACGCCCTGCGCGAGGTCCTCGGCGAGGCGGAGGACGACGTCCTCGCCGCGCTCGTCGTCACCGGGGAGCCGCTCGCCCAACGCGTCCTCGACGACTGGCTCGACCAGGTCGCCGACACCCTCCGGGCCGTCGGTGAGGCCGCCGACGCGCTCGCCCCGACGCTCACCCGGTTCCGCGGCGGAGGGGTGTCGCACGTCGGGGTGGTCGAGGCGGCTGCGGGCGACGATGCAGAGGCCCGGCGGTGAGCGTCGTCCCCGGCGACGCGGCCTCCCTGTCGGCGTGCGCCCGGACCGCGGTCGAGGTGGCGCACCGGCTCGCCCCGGAGTCGGCCTCGCTGGGCCGGGAGGTCGACGACCTCGGCGAGGGCTGGACGGGGCGCGCCTCCGTGGCGACGCGCCGGTCGGGGGACGGGCTGGTCGCCGCGACGGCCGTCGTCGCGACCCAGCTCGAGCGGGTGGCCCTCGTCCTCCAGGACCAGTCCACGGACCTCGCCGATCTCGTGGCCCGCGAGCGCGGGGTTCGCGAGCACGCCGCGGCTGCCGGGCTCGACGTCCGCGACGGGCGGGTGGTCCTCGCGTGGGGGGTCAGCGGGACGGCCGACGCCGGTGCGCAGCACGAGCGCGAGGCGGTCCGGGACGCCCTCCAGGGAGACCTCGACCTCGTCGCGGCCCAGCACGCGCGGCGGCGCGACTTCGTCCTCGGGGTGCTGCGCGACTCGACCGCCGCCCTCGCCGACGTCTCGCACGGCCTGCGTCGCGGGTGAGAGGATCACCGCACCGACGACACGAGAGGACGCGAGGGTGCGACTGACGAGGCGCGAGGAGCTGGGCGGGACCGTCGACGAGGTGCACGCGCTGCGCACGGACCGGGCGTTCCAGGAGGCCAAGTGCGAGGCGACGACGGAGGGCGGGGGCTACTCCGTCGACGTGGCTCCCGCGGCGGCCGGCCACCGCGTCCGCACCGAGCGGCAGCTGCCGTCCGACGGGCTCCCGGACATCGCCCGCTCGTTCGTCGGCGAGCACCTGACGATCGTCGAGGTGCTCGACTGGTCCGGCCCCTCGGGTGACGGGTCGCGGGTGGCCGTCGTCGACATCCACGTCAAGGGCGCCCCGCTGACCATCAAGGGCACGCTGCGGCTCGAGCCGGCCGGCGCCGGCACCGCGGAGGTGCTCGACGCCGACCTCAGGGCCAACGTCCCGCTCATCGGGGGCAAGCTCGAGCGGGCCGCGGCCGACCCGATCAACGCCGCCATCGACATCGAGGTCGCGCTGCTCAAGGAGTGGCTCGCCCGCTGACCCGGACCCGCCCTCGAGGGGTCAGCCCATGTGGGGGTAGGCGTGGGACGTCGGCGGCACGAAGTTCTCCTTGATCGAGCGGACCGAGGTCCAGCGCAGGAGGTTCGCCGCCGAGCCGGCCTTGTCGTTGGTGCCCGAGGCCCGGCCACCACCGAAGGGCTGCTGGCCGACGACGGCGCCCGTGGGCTTGTCGTTGACGTAGACGTTGCCCGCGGCGAAGCGGAGCCGGTGCAGGGCGTCGGCGATGACCGCCCGGTCCTGGGCGATGACGGCACCGGTCAGCGCATAGGGGGCGACCGACTCCATCTGGTCGAGCACCTTGTCGTACTGGCGGTCGGGGTAGACGTGGACGACGAGGATCGGGCCGAAGTACTCGGTCGAGAACATCGCGTCGGTCGCGTCGCTGCTCTCGACGACGGTGGGCCGCACGAAGTACCCGACCGAGTCGTCGTAGGTCCCCCCGGCGACGACGTCGAGCGTGGTGGAGGCCTGCGCCCGGTCGATGGCGGCCTGGTGCTTGGCGAAGGCGCGGTCGTCGATGACGGCGCCCATGAAGTTCGACAGGTCGGTGACGTCGCCGACCGGGAGGCCGTTCGTGATCTCCACGAGGTCCTTCTTGATGGCCTTCCACAGTGACCGCGGCACGTACGCGCGCGAGGCCGCCGAGCACTTCTGTCCCTGGTACTCGAAGGCGCCACGGATGAGGGCGGTCCGCAGGACGTCCGCGTCCGCGCTCGGGTGGGCGAGGACGAAGTCCTTGCCCCCGGTCTCCCCGACGATGCGCGGGTAGTGCCGGTACGACGTGAGGTTCGCGCCGATCTCGCGCCAGAGGTGCTGGAACGTCGCGGTCGAGCCGGTGAAGTGCAGGCCCGCGAACTCGGGGTGCCGCAGGACGACGTCGGACACCGCGATGCCGTCGCCCGCGACGAGGTTGATGACGCCGGGCGGCATCCCGGCCTCCTCGAGCAGCTCCATCGTCAGCTGGGCGGCGAGCTGCTGGGTGGGCGACGGCTTCCACACGACGGTGTTTCCCATGAGGGCGGGGGCCGTGGGCAGGTTGCCCGCGATGGCGGTGAAGTTGAACGGGGTGACGGCGTAGACGAAGCCCTCGAGGGAGCGGTAGTCGCTGCGGTTCCACAGGCCGCGGGAGTTGGCCGGCGGCTGCTCCTCGATGATCTGGCGGGCGAAGTGGACGTTGAACCGCCAGAAGTCGATGAGCTCGCACGCGGCGTCGATCTCGGCCTGGTAGGCGGTCTTGCTCTGGCCGAGCATGGTCGCGGCGTTGAGCCGCGCGCGCCACGGCCCGGCGAGGAGGTCTGCCGCCTTGAGGAGGACGGCCGCGCGGTCGTCGAAGGACAGGTCGCGCCACGCGGGGGCGGCGGCGACGGCGGCGTCGACGGCTGCCTGAGCGTCGGCCTTCGTCGCGTTGCGGGTCGTGCCGAGGACCTTGCGGTGAGCGTGCGGCTGGCGCACGTCGATCTTCGCGCCCGTGCCGGCGACCCGACGGCCGCCGATGGTGTGCGGCAGGTCGTGCGTCGAGCTGCCGAGCTCGACGAGGGCCACCTCGAGGGCGGCGCGCTCCGGGCTGCCGGGCGCGTAGTCGAGGACGGTCTCGTTGGTCGGGGTGGGGACGTGGGTCACAGCGTCCATGGGGTGGGGCTCCTCGCTCGGGTCGCGACGTCGGGATCGCCCTCACTCTCCCGCCCGCGGCCCGGGCCACGCAAACTCGGGACCCGGGAGGCCGCACACCGCCGACACCCGTCGCGGGGCGAGCTCCTCGACCTCCTTGACCGATCGATCCAGCGGGTTGAGGGGTTCGCGGGGTGCGGCCACGCGGGCGGGTGGGGCGGAGCGGGTGGGTGCGTGCGGTCGCGCGTCAGGGACCGGCGACGAGGGCGCGGACGTCGTCGAGCTCGGTGACGTCGTACCAGAGGAGGTCGGCGGCGTCGGTGGCCCCGGCCTCCTCGTCGACGTGGAAGGAGACGAACCGGCGCCGCTCGAGGGGGGCGCTGACCTCCACCCGTGAGGGGACGTCGGGAGCGGTCGCGTGCACGACCGTCGCGGCGTCGACGTCGGCCGACCCGATGACGCGGCGGCGCCCACCGGCCCGGGCGTTCGGCACGGCCTCGTCGGCGGCGGCGAGCCAGGCGGCGTGCTCGAGCTCCTCCTCGTCGGTGACGAGCCCGGGGCGACCGACGGCCGCGGTGACGGCGTGGGCCGGGCGCGGCGCGGGCCCGACGGGTCGCCCGGCGGCGAGGTCGTCGAGGTCGTCCGGTGTGAGGGCGAGGTAGACCCGGGTCAGCGGCACCGCAGTCACCGGGCCCCGACGCGCGGGGCGTCGAGCAGCTCGCCGAGGGCGTCGACGACGCCGCGGCCGAGGACGTCGGCATCGGGCATCGCGTCGCGGTCGGCGTAGAGGCCGTAGTAGACCCCGCCGTCGTAGGAGGTCAGCCCGATCGAGAGCGCCTGTCCCCGGCCGAGCGGTGTGACCGGGTAGGTCGAGACCATCCGCGCCCCTGCGGCGTAGAGCGGGGTCTGCGGCCCGGGGACGTTGGTGATGACGACGTTGTAGAGCCGCCGCGACACCATCCCGCCGAGCCGGGCGCCGAGGGCGTGCATCGTCGGGGGCGCGAAGCCGCCGAGCCCGGCCAGGGTGTCGGCGGCGACGGCGCGGCGCGCCCCGCCCTCCATCTGCTGACGCATCGCGAAGGCGATCTGGTGCAGGCGCATCGACGGCTTGGACTCGCCGACCGGGAGGTCGACGAAGCAGGCGGTGAGCTGCGCGCCGGTGGGGGCGTCGTCGCCGTCGTGGACCGAGACCGGGACCATGGCACGCACCGTGGTCCCGGGGTAGACCGACTCGCCGCGGGTGAGCAGCCAGGAACGGAACGCCCCGGCGACGGTGGCCAGGACCACGTCGTTGACGGTGACCTCGTCGGCGAACGAGCCCTGACCCAGCCGCGTGCGGATCGTGCGGTAGTCGTCGAGGTCGGTGCCGATCATGACGTAGCGGCGGGCGCGGCCCACGGAGGCGTTGAGCGGCGAGGTGGGGGCCGGGCGCGCCGAGACCCGGGCGACCGTGGAGAGGACGTCGCCGGCGACGGAGGCCACCTTGCCGATCGTCTTCTTGACGTCGGCGACGCCGTTCTGCACGGTGTCGACGACCTGGCTCGGGGTGCGCACGGCGTCGGAGAGCGCGCCGACGACGAGCTCGACCGCACTCGGCTCGGGGCGGGCGCGCCACGTCGTGGCGATGCCGTCGGCCCCGGCGGGGTTGCCGTCGACGAGGACGTTGCCGATGTCGACCGCGCTGATGCCGTCGACGAGGCTGTGGTGGGTCTTGGTGATGATGGCGAAGCGGTCCTCGGCGAGGCCCTCGACGAGGTAGACCTCCCACATCGGGCGCGAGCGGTCGAGGGGACGCGGCTGGATGCGGGCGACGAGCTCCTCGAGCTGCTCGTCGGAGCCCGGGCGCGGGAGGGCGCTGCGCCGTACGTGGTAGCTGATGTCGAAGTTGCGGTCGTCGACCCAGACCGGGTTGGCCAGCCCGCCGGGGACGGTCTTGATCCGTTGCCGGTACCGGGGGACGTGGGCGATCCGCTCGCTGATGAGCGCGACGAGGCTCTCGTAGTCGAACCCGCCGGTCGGGGCGTCGAAGACCATGACGGACCCGACGTGCATCGGCGTCGTCGCGTCCTCGAGATGGAGGAAGGACGTGTCGAGCGAGCTCAGCCGGTCTGCCACGGAACCCATGGTGTCAGACGGGCTCGCCGGGCCCGTGACGCCCGGCCGCGGCGACGGGTGAGCCTCGTCTCGCCCTCCCCCGACGCCCGTGGCCACGCCGCCCGGCCCGGGACGGCGCCGCCGGCGATGCGCGCGGGTCGACGGCCGCGGCGAGCTGGACGATCCCTGCGGTGAGCGGGGACGACGGGGCCGTCTCGGGCAGGGTCCGGCCGGCGAGGAGCGCGGCGTCGCACTCGTCCGGTGCCCACGGCAGGAAGCGCACCCCGTCCATCCCGGCGAAGCGTCCGAGCACCTCGCGGATCGCGCGCTCGGGCCTCGCCCCCGCCACCGACGGGCGGACCTTGTTGACGACGACGGTGGGCTGCGGCGACGGCACGACGGCGACCTCCTGCACCCCGCGGACGAGGCGCTGGAGACCCACGGGGTCGGCAGCACCGACGACGACGAGCTGGTCGGCGCCCTCGAGGGCGGCGAGGGTCGCGGCGTTGCGGCGCGGCGCCAGGGTGTCGTAGCTGAGCTCCTCGTCGTCCTCGAGGCAGAAGCCGACGTCGACGACGACGTGGTCGGCGACCCGGCGCGCCAGGCGCAGGACGTCCTCGACCGCGGCGGCCCGCAGCTCGGGCCAGCGATCGGCGCGCGGCAGGCCGGTGAGCACCCGCAGCCCGGGGACGACCTCGGGGGCGAGGCGGGCCAGCGCGAGGACGTCGAGCCCGCCCTGCTCGGAGGCGCGCGCTGCCGCGGCGACTCCCGGTGCCTCGTCGACGAGCCCGAGGACCTGGGCGACGCTGGCACCCCACGTGTCGAGGTCGACGAGGAGGGCGCGGACCCCGGCGCCGGCCAGCACCGCGGCGAGCGTCGTGGCGACGGTCGTGCGGCCGGGGGCGCCGATGGGTCCCCACACCACGGTGACGACGCCGGGTGGCCGGTCGACCTCGGCGTCACCCGGCAGCATCGACCCTCGGCTGCCGCCGGACGACGCCCCCGGGGCGCCGTCGGCCCGTGCGAGGTGGTCGCCGTCGCGGACGGTGCCCTGATGACCGGCAGTGAGCGAACCGGCCTGCGCCGCAGCGAGGCCCGCTCCGCTCGTCGTGGATCCGGCCAGCCCGGAGAGCGCGGCCGAGACCTCGTCGGGACCGGTGTCGAGCCGCAGGATGGTGGCGACGCCGAGCTGCCGCAGCCGACGCTCGCCCTCGTCGTCGCCGGTCAGGACCAGGCCCGCGACCCGGACACCGTGCCCGGCCAGGTGGCGCAGGGCGTCACGGTCGAGGCCCCGCAGGTCGGGCGAGACGACGGCGACCCGCGCCGCGCCCGTGGCCCCGACGGAGAGCAGCTCGGCGAGGTCGGCGCAGCGCCGGACCAGCACGAGGTCGCGGGCGTCCTCGAGGACCCGGACGAAGTCGGCCTCGGCGCGGTGGGTGACCGCGGTGAGGACGCTCGTCACGAGCCGGCCGCCGTGACGCCGCCGGGGACGGGGACGAGCGTGATGCGGGCTCCGGCATCGACGTCGGCGACGAGGTCGCGGACCTCCCCGCGCGGGACCATGACGTGGACCGCCCTGGTCTCGGTGGCGCCACCGAGGACGGCGTCCTCACCGGCCACGCGGACGACCGCGACGGCCTCGAGGGCGCGCTCGGGCCCCTCGAAGGTCGGTGTGCCGACGGTGGTGCCCGTCGCGGGCCGGTTGACGTAGACGTCGACGACCGACCCTCGGGCCAGGGTGGCGGCCGAGGTGGCGTCGACGAGGAGGGCGACCTGCTGGCTGCCGACCCGCTCGGGACCGCCCACCGCGGAGGCCGGCACGAGCTCGCCGGGGCGCAGCTCGCGCAGGGCCCAGGTGTCGGCGGGCAGCGCGGTGTCGGCGGCGAGGTACGCGGCGGCGCCGTCGCCGAGCAGGACGTCGACGCGGACGAGCTCGGCCTCGGTGAGCCGCTGTCCGGGGGCGACCGGCCCCTTGGCGGCCCAGACCGGGACGCGGTCGTCGGCGCCCGCGACGACGACCGCTCCGAGCACCGTGGACAGCAGGACGAGGAGCACCCCCACGACGAGCCGCGAGTCGCGCCAGGACGGCGCGCGCAGCCTGGAGGCGGTCGGGGTGGGCAGCTCCGTCATGGCGCCGATCCTGCAGCACGTCGGCGGGGCGCGCCTGCGGAGCGCCGCGCCCTGTGGACAACCGCCGCGGAGGCCCGACCTGTGGATGGCACACTGGCCCCGTGGCGCGGCGCTTCATCCCCCTGACCGAGGTCTCCGAGATCCTCGACATCTCCGCGGCGCAGGCGTACGCACTGGTCCGCAGCGGTGACCTGCCCGCCATCAAGGTCGGCGGCCGGGGCCAGTGGCGCGTCGAGACGACCGAGCTCGAGAGCTACATCCAGCGCCTGTACGCCGAGACCCGCGACTTCGTCACGACGCGCGGCGACCGCCCCGACGACGACTGACCGGGCCCTCATCGCCGCGACTCCACGACGAGCAGGGCGGCGGTGGCGACCGTCGTGGTTGTGGTGACGTGCTCCCGCCGCCGCGGCATCCCCTCCGGGTGCTCGGCCAGGTCGAGGTGGTCGGCACCGACGGCGTCGATCGTCCCGACGAGGGGCGCTCCGCCGCCGCGCAGCCGCACCGCGACGGTGGCGCGGTCGCGCGAGAGCGCGCGCAGGGCGTGGCCGAGACCGAACCGGCGGGCCGCGGCCGGCGCCCCGGGCCCGGCTGACGGCGCCAGCGCACCGACGGTGGCGACCGCGGCGAGCGGGACGAGGAGGTCGCGGCCCGCCGGCGCCCGCAGGAGCACCCAGCCGTCGCCGAGGTCGGCGAGGTCCCCCTGCACGCGACGCGCACCTCCCGGCCCGCCCTCGACCAAGCCGAGCACGACGGGCGTGCCCACCGCCGAGGCCAGGCGGGCGTCGAGGGTGACGAGGGCGCGCTCGCGCCTCGTGCGCTCGGCGACCTCGTCGTCGAGCTCACGCCGCTCCCCCGCGGCCAGCTGGGCCTCGAGGTCGGCGAACAGCCGCTCCCACCGCATCGGTCTCCCCTCCGATCTGTCCACAGCCTAGGGCCCCGCGGTTGCCCCCTGTCGGCGGCGGCGTCTACCGTCATAGGCATGCAAACGACAGCAAACCGCATCAAACGCCCTCCAACGGTGTTCAGGGCGATCGTCGTCCTCGGCGTCCTGGTGCTGCTCGTCCGGATGACGGGGACGGTCGCCTGGGAAGTCGCAGGGCAGGCCGGTCGTGGGGTGCCGCTCACGGCCGCCGAGGTGGTCACGGCGGTGGCGGCAGGGGTCGCTGTCCTGCTCCTGGCGTGGCTGGGGATGGGCGTCGCGCTGGCGCTCGTGGCCTCGCTCCCGGGGCGGGTGGGCCACTGGGCCGGCGGCGCGGCCCGCGGGCTGACGCCGGCGGTGGTGCGCCGCGCCGTCGGCCTGGTCCTGGGTGCCACGGTGGCGGCAGGTGTCGCGCCCGGGGCGTCGGTCGCAGCAGCGCCCTCGTCGTCGCTGCTCGTCCTCGAGCGGCCCGACCCGGCCTTGGTGCCCCTGCCCGATCCCGGCTGGGCATCCGCGCCGTCCGGCGTCCGGGCCGCCGCGCTGGAACGGATGGGCGGCGGGGCCGACGACGGGATGCCGCCCGACCCGGGCTGGGTGCCCGGGCCCCCGCTCGTGCGGCCCCAGCCCGACCTCACCGCCCTCTCCCCCACGCGCCCCGCGGTCCCGGGCAGTGACCGGGTCGAGGTCGTGGTCCGGCGGGGCGACACGCTGTGGTCCATCGCGGCACGGCACCTCGGCGGCGACCCCTCGGATGCCGAGGTGGCGGCCGCGTGGCCGGCCTGGCACGCCGCCAACCGCGACGTCGTCGGGGAGAACCCCGACCTCCTGCTCCCGGGGCAGATCCTGCGGGCACCCGAGGCGGTGGTGTCGTGAGTGCCGGCACCCTGCACGTCGTCCCGCGCAGTGTGCCGCTGCCCCCGGCGGTCCCGCTCGACGAGGCGCTGCGGCGGGCGCGGTGGCAGCGCGAGGCGATCGAGGGCACGCACGGCTACATCCAGGACGCGCTGGCCGTCGACTTCGCGGCGTCCTCCGACGAGCAGCTGTTCGGCCCGCAGCGCACGGTGAGCGCCGACCTCCCCGAACCGCGGCAGTGGGCGGGGCGTATCACCCTCGCGCTCCTGGAGGTGATGACGGGGGCCCGACCGGCCACGCAGGTGCTGCGGTGGACCACCCCGGAGGTCTACGCCGTCCTCGCGCGGCGGCACGCGCGGGTGGCCCGGCGGGTCGCCGAGGGGCGGGCCCCGCGGGGCCGCCAGCGCGTCCTCCTCCACAGCGTCCGGGTGTGCGAGCCGGCCGACGGCGTCGTCGAGGCGGCGGTCGTCGTGCGGCACGGGCGGAGGGTGCGCGCGGTCGCCGTCCGGCTCGTCGGCCAGGACGGCAAGTGGCGGGTCAGTGCCCTGCAGGTCGGCTGAGCGGGCGGCGCCGAGGTCAGCTCACCTGCACGGCGATCCGCTTCGCGGCGAGCTGGGTCATGACGCCGAGCGCGTCGAGGGCCTCGCCCTTGGTGCTCTCGATGACCCAGATGCTGCTCACGAGGTCCTGCCGGGCGATGACCGAGTGGCACACCTCGTAGTCCTCCGAGGAGTGCATGCACCAGGCGTGTGACGCGTCGGCGTCGATGCCCTCGGGCAGCGAGGCGGTCGCGACCTTCGTGTACTGCTGGTCACCCGCGGAGTACTCGGTGCACGTGACGGTCTTCTTGACCTCCGCGACGATGTCCTCCGCGATCCCGTCGGGGTAGGCGACCACGGTCTGGTCGACGACGGCGCCCTCGCCCTTCCACCGGCCGTGGTGGCCGGTGACCTGTCGGGACTCCGAGGCGAGGAAGGGGCGGCAGCTCTCGAACCAGTCCCACGTGTCCTCCTTGGGCGCCATGTCCTGCTCGAGGCCGATCTTCTCGAAGGCGTCGGTCGGCAGGAGCGCCTTCTTCGTCGCGGACGACGCGCGCTTCCTCGCCTCCTCCGTCACCGCCTCGACGGCCGTGCTCTCGGACTCGCTGGGCGACGGGCTGGCAGAGGCGCTCCCCGCCGCACTGCTCGCGCCACCGTCGCCCTCCGACGACCCGCACCCCGCGACGAGCACGACACCCGCCACCACCGCGACGACCCCTGTCCTGACCGATGGCACCCGCACGTTCCCGTCCCCTCCCCGGTCCCGACGGCTCGGGCCCCGGTCGCACGCTAGCCCCTCGCCCGGACGCACGGGAGCCCCGCTGCGAGGTTTCGCAGCGGGGCTCCTCGGGAGGCTGACCTGCGAGGTCAGCGGCGCCCGTGGCACATCTTGAACTTCTTGCCCGAACCGCAGGGGCAGGGAGCGTTGCGCGGCGTGGTGGCGAGCTGCTCGTCGGAGAGCGCGGCACCGGCGGCCGGCGCGCCCTCGTCGCGCTCGTCGACGCCCCCGGTCTCGCTCGGCGCGGAGTAGTGCAGGGCCCCGGTGCGCGGGCGCCCGACCCCGACACCGCTCACCTCGACCCGGCGCTGCCCGTCGGCCCCGCCACCGAAGGCGCCCGACGACCCCGCGGCTACCGGCTCCTCCTCGGCGACGGCGACGTCACCGGCGGTGTCGGCGGCTGCCGGTGCGGCGCCCGCCATCGCCCCGAGCATCTGCGAGACGTGCATCGGCTGGACCGCCGGCGCCTCCGCCGGCGGCTGGTCGACCTGGACGTCGACGTGGAAGAGGAGCCCGACCGACTCCTCCTTGACGGCCTCGTTCATCGTGTTCCACAGGGCGAAGCCCTCGCGCTGGTACTCGACGAGCGGGTCGCGCTGGGCCATCGCCCGCAGGCCGATGCCCTCCTGGAGGTAGTCCATCTCGTAGAGGTGCTCGCGCCACTTGCGGTCGAGCACCGAGAGCATGACCCGCCGCTCGACCTCGCGCATGACCTCCTCGCCGAGGGCCTTCTCGCGCTCGTCGTAGGCGTGGTGGGCGTCGGAGAGCAGCTCCTCCTTGAGCTTCTCCGCGGTGAGCGCGCTGCGCCCACCCGCGGCCGCCTCGACCTGGTCGGGCGTCAGCGACACCGGGTAGAGCGCCTTGAGCGCGCCCCACAGGCGCTCGAGGTTCCAGTCCTCGGGGAAGCCCTCGGCGGTCTCGGAGTCGACGTAGCCCTCGATGACGTCATTGACGAAGAAGCGCAGCTGCTCGTGGAGGTCCTCGCCCTCGAGGACGCGGCGCCGCTCGTCGTAGATGACCGTGCGCTGGCGGTTGAGGACGTCGTCGTACTTGAGGACGTTCTTGCGGATCTCGAAGTTCTGGGCCTCGACCTGCGCCTGCGCCGACTGGATGGAGCGCGAGACGAGCTTGGACTCGATCGGCTGGTCGTCGTCGAGCTTGGCGGTCGTCATCACGCGGTCGACGAGCCCGGCGTTGAACAGCCGCATGAGGTGGTCCTCGAGCGAGAGGTAGAACCGCGACTCGCCCGGGTCGCCCTGGCGACCGGACCGGCCGCGCAGCTGGTTGTCGATCCGGCGCGACTCGTGGCGCTCGGTGCCGAGGACGTACAGGCCGCCGTACCCGGTGACCTCCTCGTGCTCGGCCGCGACGTGGGCCTCGGCGGCCTCGAGGGCGGCGTCCCACGCGGCCTCGTACTCCTCCGGGGTCTCGTGCGGGTCGAGGCCCTGCTGCTTGAGCGCGGCGACGGCCCGGAACTCCGGGTTGCCGCCGAGCATGATGTCGGTGCCTCGGCCGGCCATGTTCGTCGCGACGGTGACGGCGCCCTTGCGGCCGGCGTCGGCGACGATCGCGGCCTCGCGCTCGTGGTGCTTGGCGTTGAGGACCTCGTGGCGGATGCCGCGGCGCCGCAGCTGCTCGGAGAGGTACTCGGACTTCTCGACCGACACCGTGCCGACGAGGACGGGCTGGCCCTTCTCGTGCCGCTCGACGATGTCGTCGACGACGGCGCGGTACTTCGCCTCCTCGGTCCGGTACACGAGGTCGGCCTGGTCGAGGCGGATCATCGGGCGGTTCGTCGGGATCGGGACGACGCCCAGCTTGTAGATCGAGTTGAGCTCGGCGGCCTCGGTCATGGCCGTGCCGGTCATGCCGGAGAGCTTGTCGTACATGCGGAAGTAGTTCTGGAGGGTGATCGTCGCGAGGGTCTGGTTCTCGTTCTGGATCTCCACCCCCTCCTTGGCCTCGATGGCCTGGTGCATGCCCTCGTTGTAGCGGCGGCCGGGCAGCATGCGCCCGGTGTGCTCGTCGACGATGAGGACCTCGCCGTTCATGACGACGTAGTCCTTGTCGCGCTGGAAGAGCTCCTTGGCCTTGATGGCGTTGTTGAGGTAGCCGATGAGCGGGGTGTTCGCCGACTCGTAGAGGTTCTCGATGCCCAGGTGGTCCTCGACCTTGTCGATGCCGCGCTCGAGGACGCCGACGGTGCGCTTCTTCTCGTCGACCTCGTAGTCGCCGAGACCGGACTCGAGCTCACCGCGCTCGAGGCGCGTGGCGATGCGCGCGAACTCCTGGTACCACTTCGTCGGCTGGTCAGCCGGGCCGGAGATGATGAGCGGCGTCCGCGCCTCGTCGATGAGGATCGAGTCGACCTCGTCGACGATGGCGAAGTGGTGCTCGCGCTGGACCAGCTCTGCGGTGGACCAGGCCATGTTGTCGCGCAGGTAGTCGAAGCCGAACTCGTTGTTCGTGCCGTAGGTGATGTCCTTCGCGTACTCGGCGCGGCGCTGCTCGGGGGTCATCGTCGCGAGGATGCAGCCGGTCTCGATGCCGAGGAAGCGGTGGACGCGGCCCATGAGCTCGGACTGGTACTCGGCCAGGTAGTCGTTGACCGTGATGACGTGGACGCCCTTGCCCGTCAGCGCGTTGAGGTAGCTGGGGAGGGTGGCGACGAGGGTCTTGCCCTCACCGGTCTTCATCTCGGCGACGTTGCCCATGTGGAGGGCGGCCCCACCCATGATCTGCACGTCGAAGTGGCGCTTGCCCAGGGTGCGCTTGCTCGCCTCGCGGACCGCCGCGAAGGCTTCGGGGAGCAGGTCGTCGAGGCTCTCGCCGTCGGCCAGCCGGGCCTTGAACTTGTCGGTCTCCGCGCGCAGCTCGGCGTCGGTCAGCTTCTCGAAGTCCTCCTCGATCGCGTTGACCTGCGCCGCGATGTTGTCGAGCCTCTTGAGGGTGCGCCCCTCACCGGCGCGCAACAGCTTCTCGACGATCTTCACGAGTGGGACTCCCTTGGCGTGGCTGCATGGCGGTCGCTCTCGACCGGACCTGCCTAGGGTAGTCGAGCGCCCCGGGGCCCACCGCAGACGGCCGACCCCGCCCCGACCCAACGCGGCGCCCGGCGGGGTGAGTTCCCCGCCGCCGCGAGCGGTGGTTGGCTGACCCCATGACCAGCCCGTCCTACCCGGCCTGCGTCCCGGAGCTCACCGACGGCGTCGTCCTCCTGCGCGCCCACCGCCCGGAGGACGAGGACCGCATCGTCGAGCAGTGCACCGATCCCGAGACCCTGCGCTGGACGACGGTCCCGCGCCCCTACTCGGCCGAGGAGGCGCGCGACTTCCTCGCCGTCATCGAGCGGTCGTGGGAGGACGCGGGCGGGCACCGGTTCTGGGCGGTCACCGACGCCACCGACCCCGAGGGCCGCTTCCTCGGCACCCTCGACCTGCGGCCGCTGGGCGGCGGGGCGGCGGAGACCGGCTTCGGGCTCCACCCGGAGGGGCGCGGCCGGGGCCTCATGGCCGGCGCCCTGCGCCTCGCGGCCCGCTGGTGGTTCACCGAGGCCGACGGGGTGCGGGTCCACTGGGCGGCCCCCCGCGGCAACTTCGCGTCGTGGAGGGTCGCCTGGGCGTGCGGGTTCGCCCACCACGGGACGATCCCGCAGCAGCTGGCCGACCCCGATGGCGGGCCCGCCCTCGACGCGTGGCGGGCGAGCCTGGGCGCCGACGACCCGATGGAACCCCGGACCCCGTGGGACGACCCGCCGGTCATCGAGGTCGACGCCGGGCTGCGGCTGCGGGGCTGGCGCGACGAGGACGTCACGGCCCTCGAGCCCCGTGACCAGCCCGACCACCACATGCCGGCCCGGGGGGTCCTCGATGCCGACACCTTCCCCGAGTGGCTGACGACACGGCGGGAGCGGATGGCCCAGGGGCAGATGATCAGCTGGTGCGTCGCCGACGCCACGACCGACACCGCCCTCGGCGAGGTGCTCGTCTTCACCGTCGAGGGCACCCTCGACGAGGACACCGCCGAGCTCGGCTACCAGGTGCTCCCCAGCGCGCGGCGCCGCGGTGTCGCGACGAGGGCCGCCACCGCCCTCGCCCGCCACGCCCTCCTGCCCAGGGCCGCCGGGGGGCTGGGCCTGCGCCGCCTCGTCGCGCAGACGGCCGAGGACAACGTCGGGAGCAACCGCGTGCTCGACTCCGTCGGCTTCACCATCTGGGGCCGCGAGACGGCCGCCGACGTCCTCCCCGGGGGGCTGCCGGTCGACGCCCTCCACTGGGAGCTGCTCGCCGAGTGACCCGCGGCGGCGCTACCTGAGCAGCGCGGTGCCGAGGACCGAGCCGCAGCTCGCCGTGCCGATGCCGCAGGTCGTCCTCGCGATGTCGGCGGCCGTCTGGAAGCCGACGTACCGGACCTGCATCGTGTCGGCGGGCAGGCCCACCGAGGAGTCGAAGCAGGCGGCCCGGTAGGCGTTCTTGCCGTGGTAGCCGCACAGCCTGACGGTGAGGAAGCCGGAGATGGTGTAGTCGGCGTTGGCGCCGTTCTGGCTGACGGTCGTGTACACGGGGAGCACCATCGTGTCGCCGATCTCCGCCTCGAGCGCCGTGTCGACCGGGTTCGAGCTGCCTTTGTTGCCCGGCGTCCCCGTCATGTGCAGGGTGCCGTTGACGAGGCGGATGGTCCCTGCGGGGCACCCGTCGGTGATGTACTCGGCGAGCTTGCTGGCCCCGTTGGAGCCGCAGTAGAGGAAGCCCCAGTTGCCCGCGCCCGCGCTGTCGCCGGCGTCGGTGTTGCACTTCTCGCCACTCCAGACCTTCTCGAGGTGGATGAGCCGGGCGGCGGGGTCGGCGGGGTTCGCGAGACCGGCGGCGATGACGTCCTGGGCCTGGAGGTCGCACACGGCGATGGGCTTGGCGCCGGCGACCTCGGAGGCGCCACCGAGCGCGGCCGTGGCCGTCTTGCGCACCGTGATGGCGTCGACGCCGGCGAGGCGGCCCAGCGTCGTCGGCACCGAGCGGGTCACGGTGACGGTGACCTCGAGGACTCCGTCGGCGTTGCACGACAGGCTCGCCGCGACGTCGGGTGCCGTGAGGCCGACCGACCGGGGCTGGTTGGCCGTGGCGAGGTCGAGCGCCGTGCTCGCCGAGGCCGACCCGTCCTGGACCCGCACGTCGGAACACGTCGACGAGCGGCCGGGGCTGTAGGCCGCCGGGTTGGCCGTCAGCGCGAGCCGCTTCTGCTGGACGACGGCGAGCGCCGCGCTGTCGGCCCCGGAGCTGAAGGCCCGCGCCTGGGCGTAGCTGTTGCCCACGTCGAGGACGAACGCGGCGAGGAGCATCATCGGGACGAGAAGGAAGGCGACCGTGAGCGTGACCGCGCCGCGCTCGTCGCGCCGGGGGCGCGGGATGCGCCGCGGGATCAGGCGTACTCGCACTGGAAGGCCCCCTTCGCGCGGAGGTTCACGGTGCCGAGGAACGGCACCGGGAACGGCGGGCTCGAGGCGAACGTGGCCTGGACGACGAGCTGGGTGCCCCCGGGCGCACCGGTGCACGGCCGGGTCGTCGAGCACGGGTTGACCCCGTCCGAGCGCGACGGCGTGACCGTGACGGCCGCCGCCGACATCCCGACGCCGCCGGAGAGGCTGTTGCGGGCGATGGTCGTCAGCTGGGAGCAGGTCCGCGCCGTGCCGGTCAGCGGCTGGACCACACCGGCGCGGGCGGCGTCGCGGGCCGCGTTGTTGAGGGCGATCTGCTGGCTGAAGATGAACCCGAAGTCGATGATGCCGCCGAGCAGGAGGATGAGGACCGGCAGCACGAGCGCGAACTCGACGGCGGAGGCACCGGACTCGCTGCGGCGGGCCGCGCGGCGGTGGGTCGGGCGCGCCTCGGGCGGGGTGTCGCGCACGGCAGCAGGGTGGAACGGCACAGCAGGTGTCCCCTCGGGAGCAGGGTGGGTCAGGGGGCGACCGGGAGGTCTCCAGTGTGCCCGACTCGAGAAGGCTCTTCCCGACCGAACGGGCCGTGTCGTCCCGTTCCCGCCGCCACCGGTCAGGCCACACCGCCCGCCAGGCCCAGCCAGCCGGCCATGAGGGCGAGCTCGTCGTGCAGCTCGCGGACGTCGTCGGCGCTGCCCCGGCCGTCCTCCCACGTCGTCCGCCGGACCCGCAGCACGCCGGCCGCCCGGTCGGACTTGAGGTCGACGCGGGCGACGAGGTCCTCGCCGAGGAGGAAGGGCAGCACGTAGTAGCCGTGCACCCGCTGCGGCTCGGGGACGTAGATCTCGAGCCGGTAGTCGAAGCCGAAGAGCGCCCGCGTGCGGTCGCGCTGCCAGATGAGGGAGTCGAAGGGCGACAGGAGGGCGCGGGCCCGGACCCGGCGGGGGCGGCGGGCGTCGCGGTGGAGGAACGCGGGGCGGTGCCAGCCCTCGATGCTCGCCGGGACCAGCGTCCCGTCGGCGACGAGTGCCTCGACCGCCGGGCGCGCCTGCTCGGGCCTGAGCCGGAAGTAGTCGCGCAGGCACTGCTCGGTGCCGACGCCGTGCGCGCGGGCGGACCGCTCGACGAGCCGGCGGAACGCCTCGTCGTCCCGTGGCCGGGCCGCGGGGTCGAGGGCGGCGGCCCGATGGGCGGGTGGGAGGACGCGGGCGGGTACGGCGTAGCGGCGCTCGAACTGCTGGGTGCGACCGGCGCTCGACACCTCCCCGGACCAGAAGAGGTGTTCGAGGGCGTTCTTCACCAGGCTCCAGTTCCACCCCCACTCGTCGCGGTCACGCGGGAGGTCGTGGGCGAGGGCGGCCTCGACCTCACGGCTCGTCAGCGGGCCGCGTGCGGCGACCTCGGCGAGGACCGCCGCGACGAGCTCGGGGTGGTCGCGGGCGACCCGCTGCATACCGCCCCACGCGTCGGAGCGGGCCCGGCGCATCCGGAAGTCGAGGAGCGGCCACGTCGACGGCGCGACGAGCGAGGCCTCGTGGGCCCAGTACTCCACGACCCGGCGCGGCGCGACGTCGCGAGCCCGGTCGACGAGGGCCCGGTCGTAGGGCCCGAGCCGGGAGAAGAAGGGGAGGTAGTGGGAGCGCACGACGACGTTGACGCTGTCGATCTGGACGACGCCCACGGTGTCCACCACGCGCTGGACGTCGCGGGTCCCGGGCACGGCGGGGCGTGGGCGCGCGAAACCCTGGGCCGCGAGCGCGATGCGGCGGGCGGCGGGCTTGCTGAGGTGGACGCGCTCGGGCGCGTCACTCATCCGTGGGGAGCAGGTGCTGCCGGTGCGCGTAGACCGCCGCCTCGACGCGCGAGTGCAGGTGCAGCTTCTCGAGGATGTTGCGCACGTGGTTCTTCACGGTGTTCTCGGAGATGACGAGCTCGTCGGCGATCTCGCGGTTGGCGAGGCCGCGGGCGACGAGCCGGAGCACCTCGACCTCGCGGTCGGTGAGCTGCGGCGGCGGGGTGGCGCCGTCGACCGAGCGCGAGGCCTGGCTCAGGCGGGAGAACTCCACGAGGAGGGTGGCTGCCATGCCCGGGGGGATGATCGCCTGCCCGTCGTGGACCCGGCTGATGGCGTCGGCGACCTCCTCGCCCGGGAGGTCCTTGAGCAGGTAGCCGCTCGCGCCGGCCTTGATCGCCTCGAACAGGTCGGTCTCGTCGTCGGACATCGTCAGCATGAGGATGCGCGCCTCGGGGGCGGCCGCCCGGATGCGGCGGCACGCGTCGATGCCGCCGACACCGGGCATCCGGACGTCCATGAGGACGATGTCGGGGTGGAGCCGGACGCAGACCTCCACGGCCTCCGCCCCGTTGCTCGCCTCACCGACCACCTGCGCGCGGCCGTCGAGCTCGACGACGACCTGCATGCCGCGCCGGTACAGGTCGTGGTCGTCGGCGATCACCACGCGGATGGGGCTGCCCCCCGACCCGGGCGTGACGTCCCTCTGCGCGTCAGCGTCCACGGCACACATCGTCGCAGGTGGGACCGGCGCTGCCCAGCACCACCCCGGATCGGGTTCTCAGCAAGTGCATCGGGGGCTCAGGACGCCGCGGCCTCGACGTCGGCCCCGACCTCGTCGTCGGAGCCCGCGAGCGAGCCGTCGAGGTCGAGATGGAGGACCCCGTAGCTCCAGCCGCGCCTGCGGTAGACGACGCTCGCACGGTCGGTGTCGACGTCGTGGAAGAGGTAGAAGTCGTGGCCGACGAGCTCCATGTGGCTCAGCGCCTCGGTGAGCGTCATCGGGGCGGAACGGTGGATCTTCTCGCGGACCTCGACCGGGGAGTCGCCGAACGGGTCGCCGGCGTCCTGCTCGGCGGCCGCCGACTCCGGCTCGGAGGGCGTGGCGATGCGCGCGGTCGCCTTCGCGACGGACTCGGGCGTGCGCCGGCCCCGGTGGACCTGCCGCTTGTCGTTCTTGCGGCGCAGGCGCTCCATCAGCTTGTCGATCGCCATGTCGAGGGCGGCGTGCTTCTCCTCGGCGCACGCCTCCGCCCGGACCACGGGGCCCTTGGCGTGACAGGTGATCTCCACCCGCTCACCCGCCTTCGCCTGACGGCGGTTGGCCTCATGACTGACCAGGACCTCGATCCGCCTCGTGCGGGGCTCGAGCTGGCTCACCTTGGCGAGCTTGTCCTCGATGTGCGCCCTGAAGCGGTCGGAGACGGTCAGGTGCCGTCCGGTCACGACGATGTCCACGTTGGTCCTCCTTGTGCTGGGGGGTGCTACCTGGCTCGCGCGGGCTCTGTCGTCGGGGGCACCACCTCCGAGGGATCGAGGACGTGTCCTGACGCTAGCCCGGCTTCCGGTGGGTCACAAGGGGAACGGGAGGAGGGCACCGCACCGGGTCGTCCTCAGGACGAGCCGACCCCCGGCGCGACCTGCCCCGACGGGCGGTCCGTGGCACCGGCCACGTCGTGGGACGGTCCGGGCGTGGCCGCGACGGTCGCCGCCGCGACGTGGGTCACGCCGGCCGACCGCAGCGCCCGGGCGCCCTCCACGAGGGTCGCACCGGTCGTCACGACGTCGTCGACGAGGACGACCGCGCAACCCGCGACGAGGGGACCAGCGCGCGGGCGCACCTCGAGGGCGCCCGCCAGGTTGCGCGCCCGCTGCTCGCGGGTCAGGCGCGACTGGTCGGCGACCCGGCGCCGGTGCCGCAGGGCGTCGAGGACCTGGAGGAGGTGGGTCCGGCCCGGTGCCGGGGGGCCGCGCACGGCGGCCGCCGCGGCCGCGGCGAGTGCGCCCACGGGGTCCTGCCCGCGGCGGCGCCGTGCGGCCGGCGAGGGTGGGACCGGGACGACGAGCACCCGCTGCCCCGACGCCGTGGTCGACCGCAGGGCCGGGTCGGCGAGGAGCACCCCCACCAGCGCACCCGACAGCAGCGCGGTCAGGGGCACGGACAGGTCGCCCCGGTCGGCGTCCTTCCACGCGGTGACCGCCTCGCGCAGCGCCCCCTCGAACCGCGCGCCGCTCCACACGAGCAGACCGCCGCCGGCCGGCCCGGCGAGGCGACGGGGCCCGCCGAGGCCGCCCGAGGCGCGCACCTCGCCACGGCACCGCCGGCACAGCGGTCCGCCCGGCCCCGCGCACCCCCCGCACCGCACCGGCAGCACGAGGTCACCCACCGCCCCCAGGGCCTCCCGCACCGCCTGCCGGCTCGTCGTCATCCGGCCACGCTCCGGCACGCGACCCGCCGCCGCCAGTCCCCGCCGGAACCTGTGGACGACGCCCGCCGCGCAGGCCACCTGTGGACGGCCACCGGCAAGCGACCCGCCCGGGTGGCCCGCGACGGGGCGCCCCGGCCCCGGATCAGCCTGCGGGCACGGCGAGGTCGTCGGCGGGCCCGTTGTCGACCCATTGCGACCCCTCGCGGGCGAAGAGCCGGCCACTCGCGGTCGTGACGAACAGCTCGCGCTCCCCTCCCGTCGCGGTGATGGCGACGGCGTCGCGCACCGCGGCCAGCGGCCGCACCTCGCCGCCCACGGTGAGGACGGTGGGCTGGAGCGTCCTGCCGTCGAGGACCGCGAGCGTCGCGAGCGTCCGGTCGTCGAGCCAGGCGAGGGAGACGGCCCGGACCACGGGCACGGCGAGCCGCAGGGGCGACGCCAGCGACTGCGGCACCCCGCCGCCGCCGCGCCGGATCCCGGCGAGGTCGATCCGGTGCCCCGCCCCGTCGGCCCCCACGGACAGCACGGCCACCCGGTCGCCGTCGGGTGCGACGCGAGCCTCGAGCACGCGCCGCCCGTCGAGCCAGGAGGCGGAGACGCCACGCGCCCGCGCGGCCTCGGGGTCCGCGGGGTCGGCGCGGGTGTCGACGACCCACAGCCGCGGCCCCTCCGGTCCCTCGCCCGACACCGCCCCGAGCCACAGCCACCCACGCCGGTCGTAGGCGGGTGAGCCCACGTCGCCGGCGTCGAGCGGCACCTCGTACCGGTTGGTGCCGCGCCACCGGGAGACGCCCTGCTCCCCGGGGTCGGCCGTCGCGAGCTCGGTCCCGTCGGCGGAGAGGGCGAGGTGGCGGTAGGACCGGTCGACGGGCGGGTAGGTGACCGGTGTGGCCGGCTGGCGCGGGTCCTGCTCGGTCGACGCCGGGTCGAAGCCCACGACGTCGTTGCCCCGGCGCACGACCGGCGCGGGCAGGGCGGCCCCGGGTGGCGTGGCGAAGCCGACCTCGGCGAGGGTCCCCGCCGACGCGTCGAGGCCCGCGAGGTCGACGGGGACTCCGTCGACGGAGAGCGCGACCCGGTTGACCGACGCGTCCTGGGTCAGGGTGCCGACGAACTGCGCCCAGAGGTTCTGCCGCAGGGCCTCCCCCGGCCCGAGCCGTGCCGAGATGAGGTTGACCGTCGCCACGCCCGAGTCGACCGAGACGGCGTCACCGAGGAGGCGCGCACCGGCGGGCACCGCGGTCGTCGCGGCCCCGCGCAGGTGCACCGGGACCGCGGCCAGCTGGGCGCGCGCCAGGCGCGTCGCGAGCTTGTCCGAGGGGAACCAGCGCACGTCCGGCACGAGGGCGCGGCGGCTGGTCGAGACGTAGTGGAGGGCGTAGGGCTGGACGAGCCGCGAGACGTCGGACCGGGCGATCCACCGGCCGAACCCCTCCGGCAGCTCGGACAGCCGCCACTCCCCTCCGACGGTGGACAGCCGGAACACCGCCTTCACCGTGCTCCCGGGCTTGACGGCCGTGAACCGCCCCTCGGCGTCGACCGTCCCCGCGGCGCGGGCGGTCACCTCGACCGTCGCGGTGTCGAGGAGGCGGGCCGAGGGCGCCGTGTCGTCGGCGAGGAGGACGATGGCGCGGTCGGGGTTCCAGCGCTCGCTCACGGGTGCGGTGAGGAAGGCCCGCGCGTTCTCGTAGGCCCCGTCGCTCGCCGCGCCGGCCCGGAGGAAGCCGCGCACCATGCTCTCCTGCCCGGCCCCCTCGACGGGCCCGGGGAAGGTGAACCGCACGTCGGGCGGGTTCGCGCTGCCGACCTCGAGGCCGGGCTCGACCGGCCCGCTGCGCGACAGCCCGGCGCACCCGCCCAGCAGGGCCGCGACCGCCACGACCGCCGCGAGCGCCGTGCCACGCCGACCCCGACGTCCGCGGCGACCGGACCGGCCGCCGCGAGCGCCCGTGCCCGCGCGGCTCACCGGTCCTCGGTCGGGCTCAGCGAGAGCGGTGACCCGTGGAGCGTCTCCCCCGCGCGCTGCGGCAGCGTGAGCCGGAACCTCGACCCGACGCCGCGCTTGCCCCACGCCTGGAGCCACCCGTTGTGCAGGCGGGCGTCCTCCAGCGAGATCGAGAGCCCGAGGCCGGTGCCACCGGTGGTGCGTGCCCGGGCGGGGTCGGCGCGCCAGAAGCGGGTGAAGACGTTGGCGGCCTCGCCGGGGCGCAGGCCGACGCCGTGGTCCTCGACGACGACGGCCACGGCGTCGCCACCGACCCCCACGTGGATGTCGATGGGCTTGCCCTCGCCGTGCTCGATGGCGTTGACGACGAGGTTGCGCAGGATCCGCTCGACCCGGCGCTCGTCGACCTCGGCCTCGGCGACCGCGGCCGGCGCGTGCACGGTGACGCGGCTCCCCCGCCGCTCGGCGAGCGGCCGCGCCGCCTCGACGACCTTGCGGACCGTGCCGGCGATGTCGACCGGCTCGACGTCGAGGGCGGCGGCACCGGCGTCGAACCGGCTGATCTCGAGCAGGTCCGACAGCAGGGCCTCGAACCGGTCGAGCTCACCGGCGAGCAGCTCGGCCGAGCGGGCCACCGTGGGGTCGAAGTCGGTGCGGGCCTCGTGGATGAGGTCGACCGCCATCCGGATCGTCGTGAGCGGCGTGCGCAGCTCGTGGGAGACGTCGGAGACGAAGCGCTGCTGGACCGCCGAGAGACCCTCGAGCTGGCGGATCTGGGACTGCAGGCTGTCGGCCATCGCGTTGAACGAGGTCGCCAGGAGCGCCAGGTCGTCCTCGCCCCGCGTCGGCATCCGCTGGTTGAGCTTGCCCGCCGACAGCCGCTGGGCGACCTCCGCGGCGCGCCGCACCGGCGCGACCACCTGGCGGGTGACGACCCACGCGACCGCGCCGACGAGGAGGGTGAGGATGACCCCGGCCAGGAGGAAGGAGCTGCTGATCAGCTCCATCGTCGCGACCTCCTGCTTCATCGGGTAGATGAAGTAGAGGTCGTACGGTCCGGCGTCCGGCACCTCCACGACGCTGCCGACGATGACGGCGGGCAGCGTCTCGCCGCGCACCGTCACCTCGCTCATCTGGACCTGCTGGCGGTCCGGGGAGGCGGACACGGCCCGCTGGAGGTCCTCGCTCACCGCGGACAGGTCGAGGGCCCCGCTGCGCAGCTCGACGAGGACGATGTCGCTGTCGTTGTTCTGCGAGCGGGTCATGACGACGTAGCGGCTCGGGTCCTCCTCGGGGGCCGCGAGGATCCGCTGCATGATGTCGTTGGCGGCCTGGTTGAGGGCGTCGACCGACGTCGAGGCGGAGTTGCGCCACGTCGTCTGCGCCTGGCCGGTCAGCGCCAGCGCCTCGTACTCCGCCGACTCGATGCGGTCCCGCTCGAGGCCGTTGGCGATCTGCTCGTGGAGGACGCCGCCGAGCAGCGACACGACGACGAGGCCGAGCGCCATCGTCGTGGTGACGACGCGCAGCTGGAGCGAGTGGCGCCACCGGGCGCGGCCGGCGCTCGCGAGGCGTCGCACGCCCCCGACGAGTGCCGCGGCGAGGTCGGCGGCCCGGGCGCGGACCCCCTCCTCGCCGTCGAGGGACGGTCCTCCGCCGTCGAGGTCGGGGCGCAGGTCGAGTCGGCGCGCGGTGCGCGCGGGGTCGGCGGGCCCCTCGCCGGACTCTGCGGGGGTCCGGACGCCGACGTCGGCGTTGCCGGACACGGTCAGGCCTTGCCGGCCTTGTAGCCCACGCCGCGGACGGTCACGACGATCTCCGGGTGCTCGGGGTCGTGCTCGATCTTCGAGCGCAGCCGCTGCACGTGGACGTTGACGAGGCGGGTGTCGCCGGCGTGCCGGTAGCCCCACACCTGCTCGAGGAGGACCTCGCGGGTGAAGACCTGCCACGGCTTGCGGGCGAGCGCGACGAGCAGGTCGAACTCGAGCGGAGTCAGCGAGAGCGGCACGCCGTCGCGGGTCACCGAGTGGCCGGCGACGTCGATGGCGAGGTCGCCGATCGTCAGCCGCTCCGGCTCGGGCTCGTCGCCGCGCCGCAGCCGGGCGCGGACCCGGGCGATGAGCTCCTGGGGCTTGAAGGGCTTCACGACGTAGTCGTCGGCACCGGACTCGAGGCCGAGGACGACGTCGACGGTGTCGGTCTTGGCGGTGAGCATGACGATGGGGACGCCGGACTCGGCGCGGATCTCGCGGCACACCTCGAGGCCGTCCTTGCCGGGGAGCATGACGTCGAGGAGGACGAGGTCGGGGCGGTGGTCGCGGAACGCCCCCAGCGCCGACGACCCCTCGGCCACGTGGTCGACCTCGAGACCCTCGTTGCGCAGGACGATGCCGAGCATCTCCGCCAGCGCCAGGTCGTCGTCGACGACGAGTACGCGACCCTTCACGTCGCCGGTCCTTTCCCCACGGTGCCCGAATGTCGCGCCATCCTCCCACAGCGTGCTGGGACACATCCCGGTTTGCCGAGAGACCTGGGGCCGGAGTCACTACCCTTCGAGGGTGACCCGCACCTCTCGCCTGCTGCGCCTGGACGCGTCGGCGAAGATCCGCCTCGCCTTCGCGCTGCTCAGCCTGGTGCTCGCGGTCATCACCCAGTCCGCCGACGAGGTCGTCCCGTGGCTGCTCCTCGTCGTCGCCCTCGACCTCGTCGTCGTCGCGATCGGCAACATGCCGGTGGCGCGGCGCGGCGTCGTCAACACCCTCGTCCTCACCCTCCTCGTCGGGTCCGCGGCCGCCGCCGGGGTCGCCTACGCGTGGACCGGCATCGGCGCCTCCCTCCTCGCCCTGATGCCGGCCTTCCACGCCGGTGCCCGCACCGGACGGCTCGGCGCGCTCGCCACGTCGGTGGCCTCGTCGGGGACCTTCGTCACCCTCTTCGTCCTCGGCGAGGCGCGGGACCACTCGCCCGCCGGGTCGCTGCTGTGGATCGGCGCCACCATCGCGATGGGCCTGCTCGGCATGTGGAACACGCGGCTCATCGAGGAGAAGGAGGCGTCCGGGCCCGACCCGGCGGCCCGCGAGGCCATCGAGCTGATCCAGCGTCTCCAGGACCTCTCCTCGCAGATGTCGACCGGCCTCGACGCCCCCGCGAGCGCGACCCTCGCCCTCGACCTCCTCGCCGCAGAGGTCCCGTCGTCGCGCAGCGCGGTCCTCGTCACCGAGGACGCCGAGCACCTCGTCCCGGTGGCCCTGCGCGGCTCGACCCGCGCGCCGTGGCACATCGCCGAGCACCTGTCGACCCTGCTCCGCTCGAACTCGAGCAGCTGGAAGCCGACCGAGGTGAGCTTCGTCGACGACATGGGCCGGCGCCGGGCCCTCGTCGTCCCCTTCGCCCTCGGCAACGGGTCGACGACCGTCCTCGTCGCCGAGCGCGCGGAGGAGCGCACGTTCACCGACCAGGAGCGCACGATCGCCCGCGACGTCATCCGGCGGATCGCACCCACCCTCCAGGCCGGTCTCCTCTTCGGCACCCTGCGCCAGTTCGCCAGCCTCGAGGAGCGCAACCGGATCGCCCGTGACATCCACGACGGCATCGCCCAGGAGCTCGCGGCGCTCGGCTACCAGGTCGACGCCCTGCGCGCGATGGCCGGCCCGCCCGGTGTCCCGATGCGCGACGGCCTCGACGCGCTGCGCGAGCAGATGAGCACGGCGATGGCCGACCTCCGCCTCCAGGTCACCGAGCTGCGCGTCGCCGAGCGCCCGGGCACGGGCCTCGGTGCCGTGATCGGGGCCGCGGTCCAGAGCTTCGGCAGCGTCACCGGTGTCCGCACGACCGTCACCGTCAGCGAGAGCCAGCGCCGGATGGACCCGCGGGTCGAGATCGTCATCCACCGGATCGTCATGGACATCCTCGCCGACGCCCAGTCGTCCGGCGCCCGCAACGCCTGGGTCTCCCTCTCGACGTCGCACGCGGGCCCGGCGCGCGTCGACGTCTCGCACGACGGCGACCCGCGGCTGGCCAAGCGCAGCTTCCGCGACCCGGGGCTCGACACGCTCGACGCCACGTTGTTCGTCAGGACCGAGCCGAACAAGCGGACCACCGTTAACCTGACCGTGCAGGAGCCCGCCGCGGTCGGCGCGTTCCGCGATTCCTGACCCGAAGGAGCGCCCGTGGGGATCAGCGTCGTGCTCGTCGACGACCACGCCGTCGTCCGCGAGGCCGTGGCGGGCATGCTCGCCGCCCAGGAGGACGTGTCGGTGGTGGGGCAGGCCGGTTCGCTCGCCGACGGCCAGGCGATGCTCGAGCGGGTGTTCGCGTCCCCGCCGGAGGGTCGGGTCGTCGCCGTCGTCGACGTCACCATGCCCGACGGCAGCGGCCTCTCGCTCGTCCGCGCGGCCCGCGAGCGCTCCGCCGACATCGGCCTCGTCGTCCTGACGATGCTCAACGACGACGCCACCCTCCTCGAGGCGCTCGACGCCGGCGCCTCGGCCCTCGTCCGCAAGAGCGCGCCCTCGGAGCAGGTGATCTCGGCCGTGCGCCGGGCCGCCGACATGCCGGGCGAGTTCAGCGCCAGCGGTCTCGCCGAGGCCATGCGCCGCCGCAGCGAGGCGCCCCAGACCAGGCTGACCCAGCGCGAGTCCGAGGTCCTCGACCTCCTCGTCGAGGGTGCGTCGGTGGCGCAGGTCGGCCGGCAGCTCTACATGAGCCCGTCCACCGTCAAGACGCACATCGGCAAGATCTACGAGAAGCTCGGCGCCCACAACCGCGCGAGCGCGGTCATCGCGGCCGTCCGGCTGGGGCTGGTCGCCGACGACGACAACCGCCAGGTCTGACCGCCGTCGCTCAGCCCGCCCCGCCGAGCACGGCGAGCAGGGCCGGCGCGAGGTCGCGGCTCGCGGCCACGCTGAGGTGGCTCCAGTTGCGGTACAGCGCGACGCCGTCGCGGTCGGTCGAGCACGAGGCCCCCTCGCACAGCAGCGGCCACGGGTCGAACGCCCGGGCCCCGGTGGCGGTGGCGACCTCGTCGAGGACGACGCGCACCCGCCCCTGGCCGACGGTGAGGGAGTCGAGCGACACGGTGTCGTGGCACTCCCCCGCCCGGATGACCGACAGGGTGCACCGCTCCGGCCGGTAGTCCACGTGCAGCGGCACGGACTGGAGGAGGACGACCCGGTGTCCCGCCGTCCGCAGCCGGGAAGCCGTGTCGGACAGCGCGGTCCGCAGCAGCGACAGCTTCGCGTCGGTGTCCGTCGTGGCGTCGCCGGACGGCCCCGCCGCGACCCAGCGAGGGTCCGACCAGTACGTGTCGGCATTGGCGACGAGGACGGTTCCGGGGGGTTCGGCGAGGAGCTCGGCGAGGAGGGCGTCGTTGCGGTCGCGGCAGTCGGTCGTCACCGTGTCGAGCGAGACGGCGAGACCCGGGACGAACGGGCAGCTGTACGACATCGTCGCCGACGTCGGCCGGCCGTCCAGCCGGGCGGCGGCCACGACCCCGTCGCTGTAGTGGCCGGCGTGCGAGTCGCCGACGAGGTGGACCGTGCCGGGCGCCGGCCCGGCAGCGGCGCCCTGCGCCGGCCACGTGCAGAGCCGGACGGTCGGGGTGTCGCAGCCGTGGGCGACCGCGGCGGGACTGACGTCGGCCGCCGCCAGGGCGCGCACGGGCGCCTCGCCGACCCGCGACGAGAGCAGCGGGACGGCCAGGGCCGCGACGGCGAGCACCGGGACCACGGTGGCCCCGACGACGAGGGCGAGGACGGGGCGGCCGTCGGGTCCGGGGCGGCGGAAGGGCTGCTCGACCCACCGGTACGACGCGAACGCCAGCGGGACCGACGCGGCCGCCGCGGCCGGTGCCACCCACGCCGCTCCCCCGCCGACGAGGGAGGCGAGGACGATGACGGGCCAGTGCCAGAGGTAGACCGAGTACGAGCGGTCGCCGAGCCCGACGAACCCGCGGGACGACAGCACCCTCGTCACGGACGTGGTCGCCCACCCGCCGGCGAGGACGACGAGGACGGTGCCGAGGACGGCCGTGACCGTCGCGACGAGCTGGATGCGGCCCCCTCCCGTGGGCGCGACGAACGAGGCGGCGACGAGGACGGCGCCGAGCGAGCCGGCCAGCGCCGGTGTGCTGCGCCCGGGGACGGCGCGCGACCCGAGGAGGGCGACGAGTGCCCCGGCGCCGAACTCCCAGGCCCGGGTGACGGTGCTGTAGAACCCGAGGACGCCGGGGGCCGTGCCGGTCGGCGCCAGGGCCGCGACGGCGGCGAGGGCGAGGGACACGACGGTCAGGGCGCCGACGGTCGTGGCCGCCGCCGGCCACCGACGGCTCGGGCGGGAACCGCTGCGCGCCACCAGGCCCCACGTCGTCACGAGGAGCATCGGCACGACCAGGTAGAACTGCTCCTCGACCGACAGCGACCACGTGTGGAGCAGCGGGTTCGTCTCCGCGGGCACCCCGAAGTAGTCCCCCGTCGAGCGGGCGATGACGACGTTCGCCGAGAACAGGATCGCCCCGACACCCGTGAGCACCGCCGTCTGGAGCGGCCCGAGGGGTGAGAGCACCACGAGCGAGACCGCCAGCGTCGCGACGACCATGACGGAGAGCGCGGGGACGAGGCGTCGGAACCGGCGGGCGTAGAAGTGGCGCAGGTCGGTGCGGCCGGTGCTCGCGCGCTCGCGCGCCAGCAGCCCGGTGATGACGAAGCCCGAGACGACGAAGAAGACGTCGACCCCGAGGTAGCCACCGGGCAGGGGCACCCCGGCGTGGTAGAGCACGACCGCGGCGACGGCCGCGGCCCGCAGGCCCTGGACGTCGAGGCGGTGGTGGCCGGTGCCGGAGGGCCCCGAGCCGGTCACAGGCTCGAGAAGACCTCGGCGATCCGGATGGCACCCGGGCCGATGATGACGATGAACAGCGCGGGGAAGATGCACAGCAGCAGGGGGAAGAGGATCTTGACCGTGACCTTCTGGGCCTGCTCCTCGGCGCGCTGGCGGCGGGCGATGCGCATCTCACGGGTCTGCTCGCGCAGCACCGCGGCCACCGGCAGACCCATGCGGTCGGCCTGGACGAGGGCGCTGACGAAGGTCTTCACCTCGGGGGCGGTCGTGCGCTCGCCGAGCGAGGCGAAGGCGTCGGCCCGCGACTTGCCGATCTGGATCTCGGAGAGGACGCGGGCGAACTCCCCACCGATCGGTCCGGTCACCGTCTTGGCGACCTGGAGGATCGCCGCGTCGAAGCCCTGACCCGCCTCGACGCAGACCGTGAGCATGTCGAGCGCGTCGGCGAGGCCCTTGCGCATCTCCTGCTGACGCTTCAGACCCAGGTTGTAGACGAGGAGGTCGGGCAGGAAGAACCCGGCGGCGGCGGCGGCGGCCGCGGCGAGGAAGCCGGTGAGACCGACACCGAAGATGACGAGGGCGACGACGCCACCGAGGAAGAGGCCGATGCCCTTGACGCCCATGATCCGCTCGATGGTCCAGGCGGCCGGGTTGCCCGCCTTGTCGAGCGAGCGGGCGATGCGGTCGCCGGTGCCGCCGGGCGAGAGGCGCTCGGCCAGGCGACGCAGCGTGTTGATGAGGGGGTCGAGCAGGCGGTCCTTGGCCGCGAGCTCGCTCTTGCCGACCATGGCCCGGGTGGGCTGGTAGTTGACGAGCTCGAGGGAGCGAGCGACGCCGCGGCTGGCACCCCCGCCGCGTCCCGTCGCCAGGACGGCCACGGCGGCACCGGCCACGATGAGCAGGGCACCGAAGAACAGGAGCACGACCTACACCTCGATCTTGACGACGTTGCGCATCCAGAAGATGCCGATGATCATCGCGACGCTCCCGGCACCGAGCATCGCGAAGCCGAAGAGGGAGTTCCACAGCAGGCTGACGTACTCGTAGTTCGTCCACATCGAGTAGAAGAGCAGGCCGAACGGGAGGGCGATGAGGATGTAGGCCGAGAGGCGACCCTCGGCGGAGAGCGCCTTGACGTGACGCCGCAGTCCCTCGCGCTCGCGGAGCGTGGCGGCGGTGGTCCGCAGCGTCTCGGCCAGGTTTCCACCGACCTCGCGCTGGATGCGGATGGCCATCGTCGCCCAGCGCATGTTGGCGCTGTCCATCCGCTCGGCCATGTGCTCGAGCGCGTCGGACACGTCGGCGCCGATGCGGGTCTCGGCGAGGGCTCGCGAGAACTCCTTGGAGGCCGGCTGCGGGGCGTCGCGGGCGACGGCGTCGAGGGCCTGGAGGAGGCTGAAGCCGCTCGCGAGGCTGGTCGCGGTGAGCATGAGGACGTCGGGCAGGACGAACTCGAAGGCGTTGGCACGGCGGCGCGCGAGGAATCGCAGCGCGACCGCCGGGAAGACGTACCCGAGGACGATGCCGAGGACGAGGCCGACCCACATGCTGCGCGACGCCAGCAGCACGTAGCCGATGAGCCCACCGACGAGGACCGACAGGATCCGGATGACGAACCACTCGCCCGCGCGCCACGGAAGGTCGGCGCGGTCGATCAGGGCCATGGTGCGGCTCGTCGACTCGCGACCGGACATCACCTTCTCGCCGGCGTCGACGAGGCTCTGCGTGACCCCGGCGGACGCGGATTTCTCGGCCTTGGCGACCCGGGCCCTGCCGCCGATGCCGTAGGCCTCGATGGTGCTGACCCGCTCCTTGCGCGCCGACCGGAAGGCGGGGGCGAAGCCGGTGATGACCAGCAGGAACATGCCGAGGAAGATGACGCCCATCGCCACCGGCAGGAACACCCCGAGCGGCGGCGACGGCAGCGGCTCGGAGCTGATGACACCGGGCGCCGTGACGACCTGCTCGTCCTCGTTCACCTCGACGACGGGGGCGGCCGCGCCGAGGTCGAGCTCGGCCTCGGCCGTGAAGGGCCGGCCCGACGCGGTCCCGGTGACGACGACCGGCTGGACACCGGTGAGGCCTGCCGGACGCCGGACCGAGATGGTCACCTGCGACTCGAGGGCTCGCGCGGCCGCGTTGAACGCCGACGCCACCGCTTCCCGGTTCGTCGCCGTGACCACGGATCCGCCTCCGGCCGTGGCGAACTGGCGCAGGACGCCACCGTTGGACTCGGGGCTGTTGAACGCGACGACCTCGGCGCGGACCTTGGCCTTGGTCAGCGCGTTGACGGCCGCCTTGAGCTGCGAGGCCTCGCGCGCGTTGCCGCCCTTGATGTCCTCGACGGTGTCGCCGCCGTCGCTGAGGAGGACGATGCTGCGCTCGCCACTGGTGCCCAGGGCCTTCACGGCCACCTGCACGCCCTGGTAGAGCGCGGTCTCCCCGCGGGAGCGGAGGTTGTCGACGGCGCGCTGGACGGCGGCCCGGTTCGTCGTCGGCTTGACGTCGACGCCGGCGGTCGAGGCGAAGGAGACGACCCCGACCTTGACGTCCTTCGGCACGGCGGCGAGGAAGTCCCTCACCGCGGCGCGGACCGTGGCCATGCCGCTGTTCTCCATGGAGCCGCTCGTGTCGATGACGAGCATCGTCGTGCGCGCCTTGGCGGCGGCGGGCTTGAGGGTCACCTGGGCGTCCTGCCCCCCGACCGTGGCCTTGACCCCGGCGGTGTCGACCGTGAGGGTCGTCGTGCCGCGGACGATGAGCGTGCCGTCGATGACGGAGGCACCGGGGCGCAGGTCGCTGAGGCTCGCCCGGGCCTCCTCGGCGGCGTGGGCCGGGGACACGGGGACGAGCGCCGCGAGCACGGCGACGACCGCGGTCGTCACCGCCCTCGGGAGCAGCCTCCGGGTGGACATCGTCATCGCGCCCCGAACGTGAACAGCGTCGGGGGCAGGTCGACCCCGAGGTCCTGGAGGTCCTGGGTGAACTTCGGCCGCAGGCCGGTGCTCACGAGCTGGCCGCGGAACCGGCCCTGCTCGTCGCGGCCGGCGGAGAAGTCGAAGGTGAAGATGTCCTGGAGGGTGATGACCTCGCCCTCCATGCCGACCACCTCGGAGATCGCGGTGATGCGCCGCGAGCCGTCCTTGAGGCGGGCCTGCTGGATGACCATGTCGAGCGCGCCGGCGACCTGCTCGCGGATGGCGCGCACGGGCAGCTCGACACCCGCCATGAGCACCATGGTCTCGAGACGGGCGAGCGAGTCGCGAGGGCTGTTGGCGTGGACGGTGGTGATCGAGCCGTCGTGGCCGGTGTTCATCGCCTGGAGCATGTCGAGCGCGGCACCGT
>NZ_JBKOFW010000008.1:92985-117029 GCF_046764005.1 Oryzobacter faecalis
AGTTCTTCACGAGGTCGCGGATCGCGATCATGCCCTTGCCCTCGATGTTCGACGGGCGCGACTCGAGGCGGAGCACGTGGTCCTGGTGGAGCTGGAGCTCGGCCGCGTCCTCGATGGTGACGATGCGCTCGTCCTCGGGGATGAAGGAGGAGATGACGTTGAGCGTCGTCGTCTTCCCGGAGCCGGTGCCGCCGCTGATGATGATGTTGCGGCGGCCGATGACGCAGGCCTTGAGGAAGTCGCGGACCGGGACCGAGATGGTGCCGAACGCGATGAGGTCGGCGTCGGTGTAGGGGTCGGCGGAGAACTTCCGGATCGTCAGCATCGCGCCGTCGAGCGCGATGGGGGCGATGACGGCGTTGACGCGGGAGCCGTCGGGCAGGCGCGCGTCGACGAGCGGGCTCGCCTCGTCGATGCGGCGCCCGACCCGGCCGACGATCTTGTCGATGACGCGGCGCAGGTGTGCCTCGCTGCTGAAGTGCGCGTCGACCGGGTAGATCTTGCCCGAGCGCTCGACGTAGATGGAGTCGGCGCCGTTGACCATGATCTCGGTGATCTCCGGGTCGCGCAGCAGCGGCTCGAGCGGGCCGTGCCCGAGGATCTCGTCGGACACCTCCTGCGCGATGCGGGTGCGGTCGGCGTGCGAGAGCGGGGTCTGCTCGGCGTCGATGGTCTCCTGCAGCGACTGGCGCACCTGGGCCGCGAGGTCGGCCTCGGGCAGGTGCGGGTCGTAGAGGCGCGGCCCGAGGCTGTCGATGAGGGCCTGGTGCACGCGGCCCTTGACGTCGCTGAACGGGTCGTGGACCCGGCGGCGGGCCGTGGCCGAGCTGTGCTGGGGACCTGCCGCGGCGGCGGGCTCCGAGCTGCGGCGTGCGTTGTCCAGACGGTCGGCAAGGCTCATCTGCGCCCCCTGAAGAGACTCTTGCGCCCGGTGGTCTCGGCCCCGTTGAGGGTCTCGCCGAAGCGCTGGCGGATGTGGATGTCAGTGAGCTCACGGATCGCCGCGCTCACCGGCCCCTTGGGGTCGTCGGCGACGATCGGGACCCCCCGGTTGACCGAGGCGGGCACGGTCATCGAGTTCGGGATGTTGACGGCGATCGGGGTCTTGATCGCCGTGACGACGTCGTCGGGCCGCAGCCCGACCTTGGTGTCGGCGCGGTTGAGCACGATGATCCGCGCGTCCTTCGGGCTCCCGAGCATGTCGAGGGTGTCGAGGGCGACGCGCAGGTTCTTCACCGCGGGGATGTCGAGGGTGGCGATGAGCACGAGCGCACTGCTGATGTCGCAGGCGGCGAGCACGTGCTCGGTGAACGAGGGCGGGGTGTCGACGATGACGTACTCGTAGTGCTGCCGGGCGACCTTGAGGATCTCGGTCACGACGTTCACCGGGATGCGGTCGGCGTCCCCGGGGTCGTTCGGCGCGCACATGACGTCGAGCCCGCTCGCCTCGTGGGTCGTGACGAGGGAGCGCAGGCCCTGGTCGTCGAGGTGCCCGCTCATCGCCACGGCGTCGAACACCGACTTGGTCGGGATCAGCTGGAGGCTGATCGCGACGTCGCCGAAGCTGAGGTCGAGGTCGAGCAGGAGGGTCTTGTGGCCGACCGACGCGAGGTAGGTCGCGACGTTCGTCGACAGGGTCGTCTTGCCGACCCCGCCCTTGGCGGAGAAGACCGTGACGATGTGGCCCTCGGGTCCGCCGCTCCCGCCGGCCGCGTGGCCGAGCAGCCGCGAGGTGAGGTCGCGGCTGCGGCGCAGGGCGTCGGCGAGCGCGGTCGTGTCCTCGGCCGTGACGACCTCGCGCATGCCGCTGCGCAGGGCCTGGCTGAGGGTCGTGACGTCGACGCGGTGGCGGAGCAGGATGACGCCGAGCTCGGGGCGGTCGAGGCGCGCCGCCTCGGCCAGCTCGCAGGCCGGATCGAGCGCGACGTCGGGACCGATGACGACCTGCTGCACCCCGACGTTGTCGTGGAGCACCCGGGCGACCATGGCGGCCGACTCGAGGGCCTGCGTGTCCGTCCCGAGCGCGTACCGGTACTTCTCGAGCGCGTCGGGATCGGTGTCCCAGAGGATGTTCACTGGATGTCCCGAGCGATGAGGATGTCGTTGGTGGAGAGCTTCGGGTCGACCTTCACCTCGGCTCCCCGAAGACCCGCGTAGAGCACGTACTGGTTGATGCCGTGGACGAGCCGGGTGGCCTGCTCGGGGGTGACGGCGAGGGTCACGAGGAAGCTCGGGGCCTGCTGGGCCTGCTCGGCGGCGTCGGCGGCCTCGCCCTCGACGCCGTTGTTGAGGCCCTGCTGGCCGGCCTGGAGCGCGTCGTTGCCCATGCCGATGACCTGGATGTTGTCGAGGAGCACGGAGGTGCCGCGGACGTCCTGCTCGTTGAAGACCTTGGACTCGTCGCTCGTGTCGAGCTGCTTGAGCTTGTAGCTGGCGAAGATCGTCAGCATGCTGCCCGGGGTCACGAAGTTGCCGACACGGGCGGGGTCGCTCAGCTGCACCGAGACGGCGAGCTTGCCCGGCGGGACCTGGATCGCCTTCTCACCGATCGCCGTCTCGCCGAAGGCCGCGTCGAGGACGTACTGCCCCGGCGGGATGTCGGTGAGGGCGACGAGCGGCTCCTTCTCGGGCGTCACCGTCTGGAGTGCGCCGGCGGGCACGGAGCGGGCCGCGGTCTGGGTGCGCGTGAGCAGCTGGAGCCGCAGGGCCTCCTTGAGGGAGGTGCCGGCGGGCACGACCCCGTTGGACACGTAGACCGTGGCCGGGCTCGCGGCCGCGACCGCGCGGTTGTCCGCGCCGCGGGCGTAGAGGAGCACGAGGACCGCGCCGACGAGGGCGATGGCCGCCGCCGTGACGATGGCAAGGATGCGCTTACCCATGAGAAAGCCTTCGGTGTGAGTGTCGGAAACCGTTGGGACTGAAGCTGGTTCGGGTTACCCGAGGGGGACGACTGCGTAGGACCCGAGGTTGGGTCCGCCGGGGATGATGGTGGGAGCGGAGGAGAGTGCACCCTTGACGAACCACCCGGACAGGCAGCGCTGCGCGCCGGTGCACGGCACGATGCCCCTGGCGCGGGCCGCCCGCTCCGTCGAGGGGCCACCACCGATCTTGTAGCCGCTGAGGTAGAACTTCGCCCAGCCGACGATGTGGTAGTAGGAGATGGCGCCGGAGCCGCCGGCTCCCGTGCAGTCCTTGCCGGCGATACCACCGGTCGGCGTGCCCGTCGTGCTCTTGACGATGCAGTCGAAGACCGGGATGTCGACGACGGGACCGCTGGCCCACAGGTTCGCGAGCTTGGTCTGGCAGTCACCGGTCGCCGAGCTGCCGGTGTCGATGTTCGACCACATGTCGACGCCGTTGACGGTCGACACCGTGGCCTCGCATGACCCGGTCGGGTCCAGGTAGCCGAAGCCACCGGCGGTGTCCTTGCCGTTGTAGCTGCACGGGGGCTTCGACGGGTCGTGCAGGGTGAACATCTGCTCGCGCCCGGCGGTGTTCGGATCGGTGAAGCCACCCGGCATCGGCGGCTGGCCGGCGCCGCCGTAGCCGGGCCAGGCGCCCGACGGCGGGTCGACGACCCACGACGTCCCGCCGGCGGTCATCGTCTGCCACTCGCAGACCGAGATCGTGATCGGCGTCGTCGCCGTGCCGCTGCCGGGCTGGCCCCAGGCGGCGCGGGCGCAGGCGTGGACGGTGGTCGACTGCTCGTTGCCGTTGGCGCCCGAGAAGAAGTTGCGCATCGCGCCGGCCCCGCCGGAACGCGTTGTCGTGTGGACCTCGACGTAGGGCAGCGTCGTCGCCGACGCGTAGGCCGGCGGGAGCGGGGGGCAGTCCTCGAGGGCGTACGAGCTGGCGGGGCAGGTCGGGAGCGAGCCGGCGTTGCGGCCGCACTGCAGGGCGATCGTGTGCTCGCCGTCGCGGGCGTTGTTGTTCGTGAGCGTCTGGAGGGTGCCGGCCGGTCCCTCGCCGCCGGCGACGCACACCCCGCGCGCGCAGCTGAGGGCGAGGGAGTTGGCGGCGGCGTCCGCGGCGTTCTGGAGCTGGCGGCGCTCGACCATGAGGCGACCGACGTCGACCGAGATCGCGAGGAGGCCGAGGACGACCCCCATGCTCAGCAGGGTGACGACGATCGTGGCGACGGCGCCACGCTCCTTGCGCTGGGTCATCATCCGTAGCACCTCATGCTCGCGGTGGAGGTCGGCTGGGGCGCGGTGGCCGTGGCACCGAACCACTTCGCCATGTTGCCGAGGACCAGCCAGTCGAAGTTGGTCGTCGTGACCGTGGCGGCCCCCGCGGACGTCACCGTGGGCGCCGCGGGGCAGGCGACGTACGAGATCGCCAACGGTCCGCCGTAGAACTCCGAGGCGGAGTTGACGGCGGGGCTGGCGGCGTTGACCCGCGCCGTCGCGTTGAGGTCGGTGTAGCCGAGCGCCTTCATCCGAGCGCCCTCGCGGGCCGCGTTGGTGACCATCGTCTGGACGAAGAAGAGGCGCCCCAGGTCGATCATCCCGCCGATGATGAGGAGCAACAGGGGGAGGACGATCGCCATCTCGACCGCGACCGCGCCGCGCTCGCGGAGGGTGCGCGGACCAGCAGCACGGGAGCGTGCGGAACCGGACATGTCACCCCTCCTCTGCGTGGCGGTCATGCGGGTCGAATGGTGACACACGCCTGCGGCGCGCGTCTGTAGCCCGATCGGGCGGTGGAACGGCAGGTCAGAGCGAGGCCGCGGCCTCGTCGAAGATGGCGTCGAGTGCCGGGCCGAGCAGGTACACGCCGCCGAAGATCGCCAGGGCGATGAGGGCGACCATGAGGCCGTACTCGACGGCGGTCGCACCCGTCTCACCGGTGACCACGGACCGGAGTCGGCGGAGGTAGCGAAGGGTCATGGCGGGTCTCCTTGTCGGTGCCGCGGTCGTGAAACGGACCGGCGCCGGCCGCCCGGAGCGGCCGGCGCCGGTTGGTCCCCGGGGATCAGAGGCTCGCGGCCACCTGGTCGAACAGGAGGTCGAGGTTGGTGCCCACGAGGGCGACGGCGGCGATGATGACGATCGCGATGAGGGCGACCATGAGGCCGTACTCGACGGCGGTCGCACCCTTCTCGGAGCGGAGGGCCTGGAGCTTGGCGAGTGCCTTGGTCATGACGGGTGTTTCCTTCCCCTGCGCAGGTCCGACCTGCGGTGGTGGTGGGTGGCGGGCGCTCGACTGTCCGACGCCCTGGTGGTCGTCCGGCCCCGGCTCTGTCCGGAGCCGGACGACCATCCGATCCGGGTGGATCAGAGGCTGGCGGCGACCTCGTCGAAGAGGAGGTCGAGGTTGGTGCCCACGAGGGCGACGGCGGCGATGATGACGATCGCGATGAGGGCGACCATGAGGCCGTACTCGACGGCGGTCGCACCCTTCTCGGAGCGGAGGGACTGGAGCTTGACGAGAGCCTTGGTCATGGCTGGTGTTTCCTTTCGAGGGGCATGCGGTAGGTGCAGGAACATCCTCCTGAGGGGCCAGCACATCCACCATCACCCGTGCATCCCCGACTCGCCGGACATTGGGGCCATCCATGGGGGGCCGAACGGCCGATGGCCAGCGGGTCGCTGCGTGGCCCCCGGGACCGGCACCTACGGTGGGTCGCGCACGATGGAAGGCGAGCGAGGGGACGGCCATGAGGGACGACGGCGCACGGCCCGCCACGTCCGCTGCCCCGATCCCCCGGCGCCGTCCGACGCGGGCCACCTGGCTGGCCGCCGTGGCGGCGGGCCTCGTCACCGCCCTCCTCCTGCGGGTGCGCACGACCCCGGACGTCGACCTCTGGCTCCACCTGCGCACCGGTGAGCTGCTGCGTGCGGGCGAGCGATTCGGTGCCCTTCCCGACCCCATGGCCGCGCTGGCCGACCGGACCTACGTCCCCACCCAGTGGCTCGCCCAGGTCGCGATGTCGCTCGTCCACGACGCGTCCGGCACGACCGGCATCGAGGCCGCCCGCCTCCTCCTCGTCCTCGCCCTCGGTGCCGCCGTCCTCCTGGCGAGCCGAGCGGTCGCCGGCCCCGGGGCGTCGCTGCTCGCCACCGCCCTGACGATGCTCGGTGCGGCCGCCGCGTGGGGCGAGCGCCCCCAGCTCGCGGGCGTCGTCCTCCTCGCCCTCGTCGTGGCGGCCTGGTGGTGGGCCTCGGAGCGCGGACGCGTGCCGTGGGTCGTCGTCCCCCTGACCTGGCTGTGGGCCACGGTCCACGGCTCGTGGCTCGTCGGCATCGGCGCCGGCGTCGTCGTCCTCGTCGGCGGTGCCCTCGACCGCCGCTGGACCGGGCGGCGCCTGGTCCTGGTCGCGGCCGTGCCGGTGCTGTCCGTGGCCGCAGCAGCGGCGACCCCGCTCGGGACCGCCGCCGTCCTCGAGCCGTTCCGGATCTCCTCGGTCGCCGGGCTCACCGCCAACGAGTGGCAGCGGCCCACCCCGGGCAACCCGCTGCTCCTCGTCGTCCTCGTGGCGTGCGTGCTCGCCCTCCTCGGCGTCGTCCGCTCCCGCCGGCGGCGCTGGACCCGGGTGCTGTCCGTGGCCGCTGCCCTCGTCCTCGCGCTCGCGATGGTGCGGACCATCGCGACGGCCGCGGTGGTCCTCGCGCCCGCCCTCGCCCACGGACTCGACGACCTCGGCGGACGGCTGGCCCGTGCGGGTCGTGACGACCCGAGCGGGGCCACGCCCTCGGCCCGCGGGGCCCGGGTGCCCGGCGAGTGGATGGGGTGGGCGCTCGCGGCGGGCGTCCTGCTCGCCGTCGGCGGCTGGCACGTCGCGACGACGCCCTTCGGCCCGCCCGTCTCCGAGCGGGTGTCCGCCGCCGTGGCCGTCCTGCCCCCGGACGCCGTGCTCGCCGTCGACGGCAAGGCCGTCGGCTGGGTCGAGTGGGCGCACCCCGACCGGCGCCCGCTGCGCGACCTCCGGGCCGAGGTCTACTCGGTGCCCGTCGCCACCGACTACGAGCGCTTCCAGGAGGCCGAGGCGGGCTGGTCCGGCCTCGCCGACCGGTACGGCGTCACCGCCGTGCTGGCCGACCGCGACCGACCGCTCGACGCCGCCCTCGCGGGCGAGCCTGCGTGGCGCGTCGCGGCCGAGGACCCAGACTTCCGGTTGTGGGTGAGGCCGTGAGGGACCCGCACGGCTGGCGCCGTGGCCCGGACACCGTGGGTGCCGGCACGTCCGCGGCCCTCGCGCTCGCGGTCGGCTTCCTGTCCCTGCGGTTCTGGGAGTGGCGGCCGGGGGTGCCGGTGTCCGTGGTCGGCGACGCCCCGCTCGTCCTCACCCAGGTCGACGAGATCGTGCGGCACGGCTGGTTCTGGAGCAACGCGCAGGTGGGCTTCCCGCTCGGCCAGAACGCCTCGTTCTTCCCCGAGCTCGACGTCGTGCACGTCATCGGGGTGAAGCTCCTCGGCCTGCTCGGGGCCGGGCCGGCCACGGCGTCGGCGCTCTACTTCCTCCTCGGGTGGCCCCTCGTCGCGGTGACCACGTACCTCCTCGCCCGCAGCGAGCGCCTCCGGGCGCCCGCGGCCGTCGTCGTGGCTGTCCTCTTCGCCGCGGCGCCCTACCACGCCGAGCGGTTCGAGCACCTGTGGCTGGCGTCGTACTGGACGCTGCCCCTGGCCATCTGGGTCGTCCTCGCCGTCCTCCGTGGGACCGGTCCGTTCGACCCCGGCGTGGGTGGGTCTCGCCCTCGACGAGTCCTGCAGGTGGTCGCGCTCGTCCTCGTCGGCATGAGCGGGGCCTACTACGCGGGGTTCACCGTCATCCTGCTCGTGGCCGCCCTCGTGCTGCGGGCCGGCTCAGGCCGATCGCGCGGCTGGTGGCGAGGCGGGCTCGTGTCCGCTGCCGTCGTCGGCGCCGTGGCCGCGGTCCCGCTGTTCGCCGCCAGGGTCGGGATGTCCGGAACCGTCCTCACCGGACCACGTCCGGCGACGCGCAGCCCGCTGGAGTCCGAGCGCTACGCGGGCCGCGTCATCGACCTCGTCCTGCCCTGGGAGGGACACCGGATCGACGCCCTCGCGTCGCTGACCGCCACCTACCAGGCTGCCGGGAAGCCGGTGCCGGAGACATTGGCGCTCGGCGCCGTGGGGCTGGTCGGGGCCGTGGCCCTGCTGGTCGTGGGACTGCAGGCGCTCGCGACGCGTCGGGTGCCGGTGTCACGGCTCGCCGTGTGGTCGGCTCTGGCCGTCGTCGCCGGGCTGTTCTACACCGCGGGTGGGCTCGGCAGTGTCGTCGCCCTCTTCGCCACCCCGCAGCTGCGCACGTGGTCCCGGTTCTCCCTGGTCATCCTCCTGCTCGGCCTCCTCGCGGTCGGCCACTGGCTCGACCGTCGCCGTGCGCGGCTCCTCGCATCCGCGCTGGCCTGCGGTGTGCTCGTCGTCGGGGTGCTCGACCAGACCAACCCCCGTCGGGCGCCCGACTACGTCGCGAACGCCGCACGGATGGACGACCTGCGGACCTACACCGAGGACCTGACCCGGGCCACCGGCGGGGAGTGCGGCGTCCTCCAGCTGCCCGTGATGCGCTTCCCCGAGGGGGTGCTGCCGACCGGGTACGACATCAACGCCCAGCTGCTTCCCCACCTCGTCACCCGCTCGCTGTCCTTCAGCCATGGCGGGATGAGCGGCACGCGGGCCGGCGACTGGCCCCTCGGGCTCGAGCTGTCCGACCCGACCGCGCTCGTCACCGGGCTCCGGGCCGCCGGGTTCTGCGCGGTCGAGGTCGACACGGCGGGTGTCGCCCTCGACGAGCCCGCCGTCGCCCGGCTGACCGGGAGGCTGGGCGAGCCCGTGGCCCGGACGCCCGACAGCCAGCGGTTCCTTGCGTGGGCGCTGCCCGAGGCAACCGGGAGCGAGGCCGACCGCGAGCGGCTCCTGTCCCCCGTCCTCGTCGGGTTGGCCTCGGGAGCCCTGGTCGTCGACGACGACACCGTGTCGCAGGAGGGCGGTCCACGGTCGGGCCTCACCACGGCGAACCTCTCGGACCGACCCGTCACGGGCATCGCGGTCAGCGTCTCCGTGACCTCTCTCGGGTCGCCGAGCCGCGAGGTCGTCGTCCGCGACGGCACCCGCGAGCTCGCCCGGGTGACCGCCGTCGCCGGCCGCGCGACGCCGATGGCCCTCACCCTCACGGCGCCGGTCGGGTACCAGCGGCTGACCATCGAGGTCGAGGGCGACCCGGTGCGCAACGCCGCCGACCGCAGCGTCTCCGTCCGCTTCACCGACCTCACCGTCACCGCGCCCGGGACCACCCGGGTCGTCAGCCTCCACGACCAGGCGCGCACGGGCGCCATCCACCCCTGACCCGAGGACGAGCCATGTACCAGGACCTGCGCGTCGCCGCCGTCGTGCCCGCCTACAAGGAGCAGGCGCACATCGCCGACGTCATCGCCTCGATGCCCGACCTCGTCGACCTCGTCGTCGTCGTCGACGACTGCAGCCCCGACGACACCGCCGCCCGGGCCCGTGAGGCCGCCGACGCGCGGACCCACGTCATCTCCCTCGCCGAGAACCAGGGGGTCGGCGGTGCGATCCTCGCCGGGCACCGGCTCGCCCTCGACCTCGGCGCCGACGTCATGGTCGTCATGGCCGGCGACGGCCAGATGGACCCAGACTACCTGCCGGCGCTGCTCGAGCCGATCGCCGCCGGACGGGCGCAGTTCACCAAGGCCAACCGGTTCTACGGGCGCGGGTCCTTCGCGGGCATGCCGAAGCTGCGGGTGTTCGGCAACATCGTCCTGTCCTTCCTCACGAAGGCGTCGAGCGGCTACTGGAACCTCTTCGACCCCCAGAACGGGTACACCGCCATCCACCGCGACGCGCTCGTGCGGATCCCGTGGGACCAGATCGCGCGGCGCTACGACTTCGAGAACGACCTCCTCATCAACCTCAACATCCTCCGGGTCCCGGCGGTCGACGTGCCGGTGCCCGCGAGGTACGGCACCGAGGTGTCGGGGATGAACCTCGCCACCGTCGGCCCGCGCATCGCGATGCGGCTCGTGCGCGGGTTCTGGACGCGGATGTGGTGGAAGTACGTCCTGCAGTCGTTCTCCGCCGTGGCCCTGCTCTTCTTCAGCGGGCTCGCCCTCGTCGGGTTCGGCCTGCTCGTCGGCACCTGGATCCTCTTCGAGACGCTGGGCCCCCCGATCGCCTCCCCGGGCACCGTGATCCTCTGTGTCGCACCGCTGCTCAGCGGGGTGCACATGCTCCTGTTCGCGATGCTGCTCGACATCCAGGAGTCCGCGCCGCGCGCGTGAGCGGGTCGCGGCGCCTGCTGCCCGCTCACGACGGCGGCAGGGACACCCTCACCACACGCGCCGCCGGTGCGCACGAGTACCGTTGCCGCGCTTCGGCTTCCGAGGCCGTGGTGAGGATGACGGGAGCCGCGGCCGCCCCGAGCAGTACGCACTCGGCCTCGACCGACTGGCGCGCCTGCGGCATCCGCTCGCGGGTCTCCCCGACGCGGTAGGCGTCGAGCAGGCTGCGCGTCACCGAGTCGCTCGTGGGGGTCGCCTGGAGCCACACGACGGTGGCGTCCGGGGCCCCCGGGGTGCGCAGGGCGGCGAGGACCCGGGCCGCGTCGACGGTGGCCCAGGTGCCCACGAGCGACCCCCACGGCAGGACGAGGGCCCAGAGGACGAAGAGGGCGGCCGCGACCCCGCCGACGACGCGGACGACCGGTCGGACGGCCGGGGCCTGCGTCAGGAGCCCGTGTCCGGCGAGGGCTCCCGCCACGACGACCCACAGCAGCCCGAGGACCGCGCTCTGCCAGAGGAGCTTGCTCGGGTAGTACTCGAGCAGCCCGACCCCGAGGACGGCCGAGAGCGCCAGCGCCGTCGCGGCAGGGAGGGCGGTCGCGACGGCGGCGCAGGCGATGACGGCGTCGCGTGCCACGGCCGCGACGGCGACCGACAGGACCACCGCGAGGACGACGAGCGGGAGCGGCACCGGGCTGTCGGGGCCCGCCTCGGCGGCGTGGTCGAGGCCCACGGCACGGACGACGGCCAGGACGCCGGGCAGCGCCACCGGCACCCCGAGGGCGAGCACCGCGACGAGGACCTTTCGGGGTGCGCCCTCCCTCACCGCGAGCGCCCGCCAGCCGCACCACAGGGCCGCGAGGGCGACGGAGGGCAGGAGCAGCTGCCACGCGTGCGCGGTGACGACGACCCCGGCACCGGTCACGACGAGCGAGGTCGGGCTGCCCGCCCGGAGGACGACCTCGCGAAGGCTCGTCGCGACGACGACGGCGGCGAGCAGCGAGTTCTCGTACCCGAGGGCCTGGTAGTTGGCGAGGACGAAGGTGAGGAGGCAGCCGGCGCCGACGAGGAGCCCGCCGAGGACGCTCCCGCGGGCACCGGTTCCGAGCCGGTCGAGCACGGAGTGGGCCAGGTGCGCCATCGCCAGGGCGAGCAGGACCGACAGGAGCAGGCTCGCGAGCGCCATGAGCCGCACGAGGCGCACGAGGGCGTCCGGGTCGAGACCGGCTCCGGTGACGGCCCAGCCGGCGGCGAGGAGGGCGTGCCAGCCGTGCGGGTAGCTCTCGACGGAGTACGACAGCGCGCCCTGGGCCCACGTGTCGGCGACGTAGACGAGGTGGCGCGTGTGGTCGCCGTTGAGGAACCACGCGATGCCTCGCGGGACTCCGAGGACGGCCCCCACCGCCGTGACGGCTCCGACCCCGAGCGCCGGGAGGGCGAGGACGACCGCGCTCGTCCTCGGCGTCCCTCCGGCAGCGGCCCGCGGTCGGGTGAGGACGACGAGCACCGCCGCCGCCACGACCGCGACGAGCAGCAGCCCACCGGCCGCGCCCGGAGACCGCAGCGGCGACAGGCCGACCCATCCGGCCACGGTCGACACGAGGATGACGAGGGCGAGCGTCACGACCGCGACGGGTGCGACGTCGCCCCCTGCCGGTGGCCGTGCGCCGGGGGCGCGGCGGTCGGCGGCGAGCCCCGGCCGGGTCTGCTCGCGGGCCGTCACGGCCGGACGACCTCGAGGTCCGGGATGCAGGCGAACCGTGCGCGGAGCTCGGCCTCCGGTGCGCCGGAGATGACCGTGGGCCGGGCCGTCGCCCGCAGGAGGGAGCACTGCTCCTCGGCCGTCGTGGCCGCGAGTCCGAGCCGTGGCGTCGTGGCCGTGGCCGTGTAGAAGTCGAGGAGGAGCTGGGCCGTCGCGTCGTCGACGGGGCCCACGGCCTGCCAGACGACGGCGGCGCGGGGTGCGTCCGGCGACGTCACCAGCCCCAGGACGACGGCGGGGCGGGCACCACCCCACGTGCCGCGGAGCACGCCCAGGGTGGGCGTCGCCGCGGACACGGCCACGGCCAGCGCGGTGGCGGTGCCGACGAGGACGTACCCGACCCGGCGCGCGACCGAGGGGCCGTCGAGGGCCGCGAGGGCGAGCGCGACGACGACACCGAGCGCCGGCAGCCCGAGTGCCACCGCCACCCACAGCGTCTTGTTCGGGTAGTACGACTCGAGGCCCACCCCGGCGAGGGCGGCGAGCCCGATGCTCGTGAAGGCGGTCGCTGCGACCGCGGCCGCGGCGGTGGTGGCCGGCCCACGGTCGCGCCGTCGCAGCACCACCACGAAGGCCGCGACCACGGCGACGGACCAGCCGAGGACCGGCGGGGGGACGTCCCCGGCCTCCGCGGCGGCGCCGACCCCGAACCCGGACACGGCGGCCACGACGCCTGGCAGCGAACCCACGGCACCGACGGCGACGGCCGCGGCGTCGCCGAGGAGGTCACGACGAGGGCCGGCCCACGGCCGGCGCCGCCACAGGACGAGCGCGACGATGACGCCCGCCGGCACGAGCAGCACCTGCCACGAGTGCGCGGTGACGAAGGTGGCCGCGACCGCGACGACGAGGGCGGCGCGTGACTCCGGGGCCCGCGCCGCCACCTGGACCGCCCCCGCGAGGACGAGCAGCACGAGGAGGGTGGTGTCGAACCCGCGGGGCACGTAGTCGCCGTAGAACGCCGGCCCGAGGACCAGGCCGCCGGCCACGAGCCCGGCGACCCCCACGAGCGCCCCGTGCACGCCTGCCGCACGGGCGAGCGTGGCCGCGACGGCCGCGAGGGAGAGGGCCACGAGGACGAGGAGGACCCACGTGGCCGCGGCCTGCACCTCGACGAGGTCACGCAGGCCGGACCCGTCGCGCCCGGCGCCGGTCGACCCCCACATCGCGGCGATGACCGCGTGCCAGCCGTGGGGGTAGGACAGCCGCTCGTACTCGAGGTTCCCGGCGAGGACGGTCCGGGTCGTGAGCCCCACGTGGCGGAGGTGGTCACCGGAGAGGAACCACGACAGCCGCGCGTCACCGCCGGCGACGACGACGCCGAGGAGCGCGGTCAACAAGGCCGCCGGGGCCGCCACCAGGGCCGTCTCGAGTCGGGGCCCGGCCCCACGCAGCCCGGGCTCCCGCAGCCGGGTCTCGCGGCCCGCCCACCACGCCGCGGCCGTCGCCAGGACCGCGCCGAGGGCCATCACGGCATGGGCCGCGACCCCGTCGAGGACGTCGGCGCCGACGAGGCCGGCCACGAGCGGGCCGGCCGTGGTCGCAGCCACGAGGAGCACGGAGGCGGCCGGCAGCAGGGTCGGGAGCGCCCGCATCCCACCGCCCAGCGCGACCGCGGTCGCGACGAGACCGGCGAGCAGCCACGCGAGGGGCAGCCCGGCGGCCGCGGCGGCGAGCGAGAGGACCGTCGCGACGACGAGGACGAGGAGCCCGTGGCGCGACCCGCCGTCCGCCGGCGAGGTCCCCGCGGACTGCTCCTCGGCCACGGCCCAGCCTGCGGTCATGCCGACACTGTAGGCAGGCGACCGGGCCACGTCCGGGAGATCGGTACCGTCCCGGCCGGACGGCCCCCGATCCACCGATGGGCCTGCGGCGACGGCCTCCCCCGGGCACAATGCGAGCACCACGGCAGACGACGGAAGGGGCCGGGATGGCCGACGTGGCGCCGCGGGACGAGCGCGTCCTCGTCGTCGTGCCCGCGCTCGACGAGGAGGCCACCGTGGCCGGCGTCGTGTCGAGCGTCCTCGCCGTCCTCCCCCGGGCCGTCGTGCTCGTCGTCGACGACCACTCGGGGGACGCCACCGGCTCGAGGGCCGCGGCGGCCGGGGCCGTCGTCGCCCGGACACCGTTCACCATGGGCGTCGGTGGGGCGATGCGGACCGGCTACTCCTACGCCGTCCGCCACGGCTTCCCGGTCGTCGTCCAGGTCGACGGCGACGGCCAGCACGACCCGCGCCACCTCCCCGAGCTCGTCGCCGCGCTGGCGGACGACGACATCGTCATCGGTGCGCGCTTCGCGGGCGACGACCCCTACGCCGTCGGGGCCGCACGGCGCTTCGCGATGGCCGCCCTGGCCCGTGCTCTGTCCCGCATCCTGCACACCCACCTCACCGACGTCACCTCCGGGTACCGGGCCCTGGGCCCCCGTGCCGTGCGGGTGTTCGCCGAGAACTACCCGGCCGAGTACCTCGGCGACACCGTCGAGGCCCTCGTCATCGCCCGGCGGTGCGGCCTCTCGGTCACGCAGATCCCGGTGCGGATGACGGCGCGCGAGCACGGCCGGCCGAGCCAGGGGGTCGTCGGGTCGGTCGTCTACCTCGGGCGCGCGCTGGCCGCCATCGGGCTGGGACTCGTGCGACGGTGGCCCTGCCCGACGACCGAGGAGCCCGCGACGTGACCGACGACAACTACGTCCTGGGGCTCCTCGGCGGCCTCGTCGTCCTCGGGCTCTCCCTCGAGCTGGTCCGCCGGCGGCACGTCCGGGGCCGCCTGGCGCTCGGCTGGATGGTCGTGGGGATCGGGGCCGTCGTCCTCGCGGTCTACCCGGCCGGGCTCTACTGGCTCGCCGACGTCCTCGGCGTCCGGGTCCCGCTCAACCTCGTGCTCTTCGTCGGGGTCCTCTTCCTGCTCGTCATCACGATGCAGCTCGCCAACGAGGTCGGCCGCCTCGAGGCCAAGACCCGCCGCCTCGCCGAGGAGATCGCGATCCTCACCGCGGGGCCCGGGGCGCCCAAGGACTCCGGGACCCCACCCGACTGACGCGGTCGGCGCGGTCGGCCCCGAGGTCCGCCGGTCCGCGACCCTGCCACGGCATCATTTCGTCATGCCCCTGTCGCGCGAGACGTCCCTGCGGATCCGGAACCTCCTCGACGACGGGCTGCCACCCGTCGTGCGCGACAGCCGGCTCCTCATGACCCCGCTGCTGCGCTTCGCCCTCGGCCGTCAGTACCGCGAGTTCCTCGACTTCAAGGCGCGCGGCTTCGAGATGACGCCGGAGGAGTTCTCCGAGTTCTACCGCCGGATCTCGGGGTCGGAGGTGCACGGCGACACCGACCTCAACGACGCCTGCGCCGACGCCATCCTCCAGGTCGTGGCCGGCCGACGCGTCCTCGAGGTCGGGGCAGGGCGCGGGTGGCTGGCCGAGCGGATGGTCGCCGCGGGGGCGACGGTGACGGCGTCGGACATCGTGCTGTCGGACGCCCTCCTCCGCGTTTCCGGGGTCGAGACGCAGGCGGCGCCGGCCGAGCGGCTGCCGTGGCCGGACGGCTCCTTCGAGGTCGTCGTCACCACGCACACCCTCGAGCACGTGCAGGACATCCAGGCCGCCCTCGCCGAGCTCCGGCGGGTGGCGAGCGAGGACGTCGTCGTCGTCGTGCCCAAGGAGCGCCCGTACCGCTACAGCTTCAACCCGCACCTGCACTTCTTCCCCTACCCGTGGTCGTGGCAGGCCGTGGCCGGCGTCCGTCCTGGTGCGACGCTCCAGGACCTCGGGGACTGGTTCTACGTCGAGCCGGTCACCGCTGCCGGAACGTCACCTGCTGGTGGCTCACGAAGCTGAAGACGAAGATGACGCCGAGGACGACCACCTGCGCGAGCAGGGGGTGCAGGCCCGCCACCTCGACGAGGATCGGGACCCCCACGAGGCTCATGGCCGCCCCGACCCCCCACACGCCGAGGAACGTCACGAGCTGACGTCCGACGGGGCCGGTCGAGTGGAACACGCGCCGCCGGTAGACGGGGAAGCTGACCGCCAGGACGACGGCCTGGGCGGCGACGATCGCCACGAGGTAGTGCAGGCCTGCGGCCAGCCCGCCGGCGATGAGGCCGAGGTAGAGGACCTGCGCGAGGACGCCGCTGAGGGCGTATCGCACGAGGACGGGGAGGGTGGCGCGGAGCCCGCCGGGTGCCGGGGCGGGGCCGTTCGACGCCCCGCCGCGTGAACGGGATGCGTTGTCGGACAACGGTCCTCCCGTCTGGTCGCCACGCAGGAGCGTCCTCGGCCGAGGACTCCCGGTCGCCACGGTAGAGCACCGGGCCCGACCCCGCGGCGGGGGCGCGCGCTTCCCGCCCCGGGCTGACCGGTGGGCCGGTACCTTGAGGCCGCACGGACGCGGGCTCACGGAGGAGGTCGAGAGGTGGGACGGCTGCGCGCAGGTCTGTTCGGCCTCGGCGAGATGGGCCAGCACCACGCCCGCGTGCTCGCCGCCCTCGACGGGGTCGACCTCGTCGCCGTCGGTGACCCGGCGGGTGACGTCCACGACGCCGCCGGCGGGCTGCCGGTGGTGCACGACCTCGAGGCCCTCCTCGCGCACGGGCTCGACTACTGCGTCGTCGTCCGGCCGGCGACCGAGCACGAGGACCTCGCCCTCGCCCTCGCGGAGGCCGGCGTCCACGCCATGGTCGAGAAGCCGCTCGCCCTCGACTCGCGCACGGCCGGCCTTCTCGCCAGGGCGTTCTCGTCGCGTGGGCTCATCGGAGCCGTCGGGTACCTCGAGCGGTACAACCCCGCGCTGCGGGAGGCTCGCCGACGCCTCGCGGACGGCGGGCTCGGCGACCTCTACCAGGTCGCGACGCGGCGGCAGGGCCCCTTCCCCACCGAGGTCACCGACGTCGGCGTCGTCAACGACCTCGGCTCGCACGACCTCGACCTCACCGCCTGGGTCACGCGGCAGCCCTTCGTGTCGGTGTCGGCCCGCACGGCCCATCGCTCGGGACGGGTCCACGAGGACCTGGTCGCCGTCGTCGGGCAGCTCGCCGACGGGACGATCACGAGCCACCTCGTCAACTGGCTCTCCCCGTTCAAGGAACGCGTCACGGTCGTGACCGGCACCCGCGGTGCGTACGTGGCCGACACCCTCACCGCCGACCTGACGTTCTTCGCCAACGGACGGGTCCGACAGCCCCGAGAGCTCGTCGCCGACTTCCACGGCGTCACCGAGGGCGACGTCGTCCGGTACGCGATGGCCAAGCCGGAGCCCCTGCGCGTCGAGCACGAGCAGTTCCGGGATGCCGTCCTCGGCCTCGACGCCGACGTCGTCACGATGACGGAGGCGACCGCCAACGTCCGCGTCACCGAGGCCGTCCTCGAGTCGGCGACGACGGGTCGGACGGTCAGGCTCGACGAGGTCGCCGGCTGACCCCTCGGGGTGGTCCGCGCGTGCTCAGCCGGCTGCGGCGGCGTTCGCCGCGCGGCGGCGGAAGGTCAGGCGGGTGTGCCCGAGGAAGCTCCACGTGAGGACGACTCCGAGCACGAGCACCTGCGCGAGAAGGGGGTCCAGGCCGGCGGTCTCGACGAGCAGCGGGACCCCGACGACGCTCATGACCGTGCCGGTCCACCACACGCCGGCGAAGGCGAGCAGCTGGCGGCGCCACGGGCCGTCGCTGGCGAACACCACCCCGCGGTAGAGGGGGAACGCGAAGACCATCGCCACGACCTGGGCGACGGCGAGGGCGGCCATGTAGTGCAGCGGCGCCTGGAGCAGGGCCCCCAGGGCGCCCAGGTAGACGACCTGCGTCCCGGACCCCCCGACGAGGTAGCGGACGACGAGCGGCAGGGCGGCCCATCGCTCGCGGAGTCCGGCGATGGCGGGGCGCGGGGGGACCACTGCGGTCAGCTCGAGCTGCGTCATCGGTCCTCCTCCCTCGTCGCGAGCCCCACCGTACGGAGCCGGGGCCCGTCGCGGACAGGCCCACGGTCCGGTCCTGACCGTTCGGCCGACCCCCACCTGACCGTCAGGTGGAGGCCGGCCGTGGGCACGTCCCCCGGGGCCCCTAGAGGCCCAGGTACCCGGACAGCTGCTGCTGCACCGAGGCCGACACCGCACCCGTGCCGCCGAGGACGACGATCCGCTTCGGCTTGAGGCGGGCCAGCTCCTGCTTGATGACCGTGGGCAGCGAGTCCGCCTGGGTCAGCAGCACCGGACCACCGGACTTCCCCGCGATCGGCGCCCCGGACAGCGCGTCCGGGAAGTTGAGCCCGTTGGCGACGTAGACGACGGGGACTCCCGCCGCGTACGACTTCGCGGAGAACACCGCCGACGAGGAGAACCGGTCGCTTCCGGCCCACCGCTCGACCGCGCCCGTCGTGTAGCCGTCCAGCTGGGTCGCCACGCTCGACGAGACCGCGCCGATGCCACCGAGGACGACGATCCTCTGCGGCTTGAGGCGAGCCAGCTCCGTCTTGATGACGGTGGGCAGCGAACCCGCCTGGGTGAGCAGCACCGGACCACCGGTCTTGCCCGCGATCGGCGCTCCCGACAGCGCATCGGGGAAGTTGAGCCCGTTGGCGACGTACGCCACCGGGACACCGGTCGCGTACGACTTCGACGAGAAGACCGCGGAGGACGAGAACCGGTCACTGCCGGCCCACCGCTCGACGGCCCCGGTCGTGTACGCGTCGAGCTGGCTCGCGACTCCGGCGGACACCGCCCCGGTCCCGCCGAGGACGACGATCCTGAGCGGCTTCAGGCGCGAGAGCTCCGTCTTGATGACGGTGGGCAGGGCGTCCGCCTGGGTCAGCAGCACCGGCCCACCGGTCTTGCCCGCGATGGGAGCCCCGGACAACGCATCCGGGAAGTTCATGCCGTTCGCCACGTAGGCCACGGCCACGCCCGGTGCGTACGACTTCGACGAGAACACCGCGGACGACGAGAACCGGTCGGACCCGGCCCACCGCTCCGCCAGCTTCGAGCCCGGGGTGGCCGCCGCCGACGGGGGCGAGGGCGGCGAGGTGCCGATGGCGTTGGTGGCCGTGACGGTGAAGGTGTACGCCGTGCCGTTGGTCAGGCCGGTGACGACCACCGAGGTGGCACCGGTGGTCGTGGCGGTCCGACCGCCGGGCTCGGCCTTGACGGTGTACTTCGTGATGGGCGACCCGCCGTTGGCCGGCGCGGTCCACGACACGGTGGCCTGGGAGTCACCGGGCGCCACGGTCGGGGCGGCCGGCGCCGCCGGGGCTCCGAGCGGCTTGACCCCGTTCGACGCGGCCGACGACACCGACTCGCCCTGGGCGTTGATCGCCACGACGGTGAACGTGTACGTCGTGCCGTTCGTGAGGCCGGTGACGGTCGCGGTGGTCTGGCCCGACGTCGTCGCGGTGATGCCGCCCGGCGAGGACGTCACGCGGTAGCCGGTGATCGTCGAACCACCGGTGTTGACCGGGGCCGTCCACGACACGACAGCCTGCGCCGCGCCCGCCGTCGCCGTCACCGCGGTCGGCGGGCCGGGAGGCGTGAGGATGGAGAAGGTGCGCGTGGCCGACGTGGCGAGGGCGAGCCCGGCGGCATCCAGCGCCGTGACGCGCCACTGGTACTGGCCGGCGGCCCACCGGGCCGCGAGGACGGGCGCCCAGGCGGTCATGTCGGTCGTGGCCGTCGCGAGGGTCGTCGTGAAGCTGTCCTTGCTGACGTCCACCCGGAAGCGGCTGACGCCCGCGACGGCGCCCCACTCGAAGAGCACGGCGTTGTCGGCGACGGTCGCGCCGGCGGCGGGCTTGACGAGCGCCGGCGGCGTACCGGCGACCGTGAACAGCCGCAGGCCGGTGTTGGTGTCGGTCGTCCACGCGCCGGGACGGGCGTTCGTGTCGACGCGACGCGCACGCCAGCCGTAGTCGCCCGCGGGCAGCGAGGTGTTGGCGATCGCGGCCGTCTGCCGGGTCGTCATGAGGACGACGCGGTTCGCCGGGTTGAGCGCCTGGGCGGGGTTCGAGTACACCTCGACCTCGTAGGTCCGCGCGTACGGCATGGGCAGCCAGGAGAGAGCGGGTGCCCTGTCGACGGCGCTGCCGCTCGACGGCGTCACGAGGGTCGGCGGCGTCGACGTCTTCGTGAACGCGAAGTCGCTGCACGCCGGCTGGGGCGCTCGCGGACTCGTGCCCGGCACGCAGCTCCAGGTCAGCGGGTTGCCGCTCGCGTCGAACGCACGGACCCGCCAGAAGAGCGGGCCGTCCGGGTAGGTGGTCAGCTGCGGCGTGTACGTCGTCTGGTCGATCCCGGTCTTGGTGTCGATGACCTGGGTGAACTCCGCCGTCGTCGACACCTCGACGGTGTAGGACGACGCCTCCTGGGTCACCGTCTCGGGCACCTGGGACCCGATGGGGGTCTGCCCGTCGAGGGGGAAGTTCGTGGCCAGGTAGTCCTTCCACGTGAACGTCACCTCGTCGGTCACCACCGGGGGCGTCGCGCCGGACTTCTTCGGCGAGAGCGCCTCGACCGGCAGCGACTCCTTGCGGAACGCCCCCGCCAGCGGGAACACCGAGGTGTCGAAGGGTCCGCAGACGGCACCGCCGCAGGGCCGGACGTACCAGTAGTAGGACTCACCCGCTTGGCTGTCGGCCAGCGAGTCGAGGTAGTTCAGCTCGCTGACGGCGGTCCGGTCGACCCGCTCGATGTTCGTGAAGTTGGGGTCCTTCGCGAGGTACACGAGGTAGCTGCCCGCGTTGGCGATGGGCAGCCAGTCGAGGCGCGGCGTGTCGTGCAGCGTGCAGACGACACCCGCCTGGCACTTCGGGGTCTGGAGCTGGGCGGTCGGCCACGAGCTGATCGTGAACGACCCCACCGGAGAGGTCTCCAGGAGGTTGTTCGAGGCGTCGTAGGCGTTGACGTAGAACGTGTACGAGCCCGGGAGCAGCAGGTCCGGCCACGTCGTGTTCTCCCCCGTGTACGAGAAGCCCGATCGGTTCGTGCCGATGTTGGCAGCCGTGTACGAGCCTGCCCCCGCGACCGAGACGAAGATCGTGTACTTCGTCGCGGAGGTCCGCGGCGTCCAGGTCATCAGCGGCGGGTGCACGCCGTCGAGAGGGGTGGTCGTCACGGTGCCCATCGAGCCGGCCGAGGACGGGGGTGTCACCGTGAAGGTCCACCAGTCGGCGATGGCCGGCAGCCGGCTCAGCTCGGTGTCGTCCTCCATCGACTGCACCGTCCAGCGCATCTGGCCGGTGCACAGCAGGGAGAGCGCCTCGGGCACGTAGGTGGTGTTGTAGGTGATCGCCGTGACGGCGGAGCAGCCGGCCACGGGTGTCACGGGGGCGATCGAGACCTTGTACTTCGCGATGTTGTCGACCGGGGTCCACTTCAGGACCGGCACGCTCACGGTGGACCCGTCAGCCGGTGCCACCGGCACCACTCGCGTCGGGTCGTAGAGGAAGGAGCGCGTCGTGCTGTAGACGCCGTTGACCGTCCCGTCGAGGGCCCGGACCCGCCAGTACATGACCTGGCCCGGGTCGAGCTTCACCGGGTTGCAGCCGCTGCCGTCGCCCTCGACGTGGGCGTACGGGGAGAAGATCGTGTGGTTCGTGTAGCAGGTGTCGAACGTGAGCGGCGAGAAGTTGACGTCCGTGCCGATGTCCACCTGGTAGGTCGCCGCCTCGCGCTGGGGCTGCCAGGTGAGGACCGGCTCGGTCAGGGTGTAGTCGGCGTCCGCTGGGCTGGTCAGCACCACCTGGTTGAAGGCGTTCGAGGACTCGGTGCCGCGGGGACGCGACGATGCCAGGCCGGCCGGCCAGGCGCGGGTGAACACCCAGGGCGTCGACCACGCGCCCGGCTCCGGCGAGGAGGCCGTGCTCATCCCCCGCACGCGCCAGTAGTACGAGCCGGCGGGCAGGGTCGGGTTCGGGGAGTAGCGCGTGGAGTTGACGGCCAGGGTGCCGCCGATGGGGTTGTTGAAGAACTCGTCGGGGCTGATCTGGAGCTGGTACGAGCTGGCGCCGGCGAGGGGCTTCCAGTCGAGGACGACCTCCTCGACCGTGGGGCTCGTCGTGTTCGCCGGCGAGCGGTCGGCCGGCGCGCTGGAGATCGGCGTCGGCCAGACCACGCGGTACGACCGTGCGTCGGAGTACTGCGTCGGGACCCCCTGCGTCGACTTCGCCCGAACCCGCCAGTAGGCGGTGGTCCCGAACGGCGGCATGACCGGGGTGTAGCTCGTGTTCGTCGTCGACACCGCTCCGGCGGCCCCGACGAAACCGGGGTCGTCGTCGATCTGGACCTCGTAGGTCCTGGCGCCGGCGAGCGGCGCCCACGACAGCACGAGGGCGTCGTTCGGGTACTGCAGCTCCTGACCGTCGGCCGGGGTCTGGGGAACGGGCTGGTTCGCCGTCACCTTCGTGAAGGTGCTCGTGGCATACGTCCCGGTGGCGCCGGTGCCGTCGATGCCGGCCACCCGCCACCAGTACTCGCCGACCGCGAGGTCGGCGACGGGCGTCGCGTAGGTGTTCGCCGTCGTCGCCGAGAACTTCACGGCACCGGAGGCGAAGTCGTCCTGCGTGGCGACCTGCACGACGTAGCGCAGCGCTCCGCTCACGGCCGACCACCCGAGGACCGGGTTCGTCGCGGAGTCGGCGCCCGCCGTCGGGAGGGTGATGACCGGCGCGGGCGGCGCCGCCGTCGCAGGGGTCGCCGCGAGGCCGGTGCTCACCCCCAGCACGGCCACGGTCGCCATCACCAGAGTCACGGCCCTGCGTCGCATCAGATCTGTCCCCGCTCGTCGAGAAGGCTCGCCCCTCGCCGCGTCGGCGGCGGCAGGGCGGCACACGTCCGCGGCAGTCAAACAGGGCCGGTGACCTGCGGAAAGACCTCGCTGGCAAGTCCGACCGTTCGGCGCGCGGCGTCGACCGTTCGGACGAGGCCGGAACCTGGAGCGCGGGACACGCGGCGAGGCGCCGCCGGACCGGGTCCGGCGGCGCCTCGCGTGGGCGTCCTGGGGGCGAGCCCTCAGACGGTATGACGTGACCGCCTCGGCATGAGGGGGTTGCGGGCCGGGGCCTCGCTCACACATGTTCGTGGGTTGCCGGACAAGAAGCCCCTTGCCCGGCCTATCCGACAGTTGTGGGAGGCCCCGGTGTTCCATGAGCGTACGAGTGTCGGGCTGGACGTGCACGCACGATCGGTGCTGGCGTCGGCCATCGACGGAGTGACCGGTGAGGTGGTCACCGAGCGGCTGGTGCCGGACCCGGCTGTGGTGACGGCGTGGGTGCAGCGGCTGCCCGCGCCTGCGGCTGTGGCCTACGAGGCGGGCCCGACCGGGTTCGACCTCTACCGAACGTTGACCGCGGCCGGGATCGACTGCGTCGTCGCCGCCCCCTCGAAGCTGATCCGCCCGCCCGGGGACCGGGTCAAGACCGACGCCAAGGACGCCCTGCTGCTTGCGCGCCTGCTGCGTCTGGGTGAGATCACCGAGGTCGCCGTGCCAACGGTGGCACAGGAGTCCGCCCGTGACCTGGTCCGTGCCCGCGAAGACGCACGAGCCGAGCTGATGCGCGCCCGGCACCGCGTCGGCAAGCTGCTCCTGCGCCACGGCCACGTCTACTACGGCGGGAAGGCCTGGTCCCGCGCGCATGACACCTGGCTACGACAGATCCGGTTCGAGCAGGTCGGTACCCACATCGCGTTCGACACCGCCTACGAGAGCGTTCACACCGCCCTAGTCCGCCGCGACCGGCTCGACGCGGCGATCGCCGCGATGGCCGCCGACAGCGAGTACACCGCCATCACCCGCCGGTTGACGTGCCTGCGAGGGATCTCCACCCTGACCGGGTTCGCCCTCGCCGTCGAGGTCGGCGATTGGCACCGGCTGACCGGGGCCAGCATCGGCTCCTACCTCGGGCTGGTCCCCACCGAACACTCCAGCGGCGACAAACGCGCCCAAGGCGGGATCACCAAGACCGGCAACTGAACCGCCCCGGGTTTGGTGGAGGGTCCTGACCTCTTCAGGGAGGCTGGAGTCATGCCCGCACCGAGGAAGTACAG